>NZ_JAYSDK010000030.1:48972-71396 GCF_041914405.1 Zoogloea sp. | reverse complement strand
GTGAAGGGAACGACTTCTACCACGAAATGAAGGACTCCAACGTTCTCGACAAGGTTGCGATGGTGTTCGGTCAGATGAACGAACCCCCGGGCAACCGTCTGCGCGTTGCGCTGACCGGCCTGACCATGGCCGAGCGTTTCCGTGACGAAGGCCGTGACATCCTGTTCTTCGTGGATAACATCTACCGCTACACCCTGGCCGGTACCGAAGTGTCCGCGCTGCTGGGTCGTATGCCTTCCGCGGTGGGTTACCAGCCGACGCTGGCCGAAGAAATGGGCCGTCTGCAGGAGCGTATTACCTCCACCAAGGTGGGCTCGATCACCTCCATCCAGGCCGTGTATGTGCCCGCGGATGACTTGACCGATCCGTCCCCGGCGACCACCTTCCTCCACCTCGACTCGACCGTCGTGCTGTCCCGTGACATCGCCGCGCTGGGTATCTACCCCGCCGTTGATCCGCTGGACTCCACCTCCCGTCAGCTCGACCCGCTGGTGGTTGGCGAAGAGCACTACAACACCGCTCGCGGCGTTCAGCAGACCCTTCAGCGTTACAAGGAACTGCGCGACATCATCGCGATTCTGGGTATGGACGAACTGGCTCCGGAAGACAAGCTGCTTGTCGCCCGCGCCCGTAAGATCCAGCGTTTCCTGTCCCAGCCGTTCTTCGTGGCGGAAGTGTTTACCGGTTCCCCCGGCAAGTACGTCCCCCTGAAGGAGACGATCAAGGGCTTCAAGACGATTCTCAGCGGTGAAGTGGATCACCTGCCCGAGCAGGCCTTCTACATGGTCGGCCCGATCGAAGAAGTCTTCGAAAAAGCGAAGACCCTCTGATCAATGCGACCATCGCCCGGCGGCTCTCTAACGAGGTCGCCGGTTTGAGGAGGAAATAGCTATGGCAATGACCATTCACGTCGATATCGTCAGCGCGGAAGAGCAGATCTTCTCCGGTCTGGCCGAATTCGTTGCTCTCCCCGGCGAAGCCGGTGAGCTCGGCATTCTGCCCGGTCACATGCCGCTGATGACCCGGATCAAGCCGGGCGCCGTGCGCGTCAAGGTCCAGAACCAGCCTGAAGAGGAACTGGTTTTTGTGGCCGGCGGCCTGCTGGAAGTTCAGCCCAACCTGGTGACGGTTCTGGCGGATACCGCCATCCGTGGCAAGGATCTGGACGAGGCCAAGGCGCTGGAAGCCAAGCGCCTGGCGGAAGAAGCCTTGCAGAACCAGGGTTCCGCCCTGGAGTACGCTAAGGCCCAGTCCGAACTGGCGTCGGCTCTGGCCCAGATCGCGGCAATCAGCAAGCTGAAGAAGCGCGGCCACTGATCGAGACGATCGGTTGCAAAGAAAAGGGCAGTCCGTGAGGGCTGCCCTTTTTCTTTTCCGGCTTGACCTTAAAGATCAGATCCGCCGGCCAAGCGGTGTCAGTGGGCTGTCTTGGATAGGGTCGTCTCAAGTCGGCTCAGCCGTTTTTCCAGGCGTGCCAGATCGTCGCGCAGGGCTGCATTGGCGCCGGCCAGTTCTTCCAGCGCCTGGTGTTTGACCAGTACCGGGCGCTCCTCACTGTAGTATTCGACGAGATTTTCGACGGCGTTGCGGGCGGCCTGGCGCTGCCAGCCGATGATGTGTTGGGCTGTCATCACCGCGCGGTGTGCCGCGATGTCGCCGATCAGTCTGGCCAGGGTCTCCTCGCCGTCCCAGCGGAGTTGCCGAAAGACAAAGCCGAGGGTATCGGCGAAGTCGGCATTGCCACTGATGCGGATGTCGGCCATCAAGGCGTCGGTGCCTCCCGCGAGCGCCTTAGGCAGGGAATATAAGGGCAGTTCAAGGGTGACGTCGGGCGCAGGGGCTGCGCTCTCGTTGAAATAGCCGTCGCCATCCACGCCGAGGGAGAGCTCCAGCGGGCTTAGGCGAAGGGCCGCGACCCGCCCGGCGAAGGGAGCCAGACGTTCCCGTGCCCAGGGGGCATCGGCAAGCAGATGGTTGAGGCCGGTAATGGCGGATGAGGCAAGCATCTCCACTCCTAGAGGAATTGCGGGGGCCCGTGGCCCCCGCGCGCTATGCAAGGCTGGTGCGCAAGCTTCAGTAAGCCTGTGCAGGAAGAGCCGTCATCGGTTTCAGAGCTTGTAACCCCGATGCAGCGCAACCACGCCGGCGGTCATGTTGAAGTACTCCACGCGGGCCAGTCCGGCGCCTTCCATCAGGGTCTTGAGGGATTCCTGGTCCGGGTGCATGCGGATGCTCTCGGCCAGGTAGCGGTAGCTGTCCGCATCCTTGGCGACCTTTTCGCCCATCAGTGGAAGCAGTTTGAAGGAATAGAAGTCGTAGGCCGGGGCGAGGGGCTTCCAGACCTTGGAGAACTCCAGAACGAGCAGGCGGCCGCCGGGCTTCAGCACGCGGCGCATTTCGGCGATGGCCTGATCCTTGTGGGTCATGTTGCGCAGGCCGAAGGCCACCGTCACCACGTCGAAATAGTCGTCGGGGAAGGGCAGCTTCTCCGCGTCGCATTGGGCGACCGGCAGCAGGAAGCCCTTATCCACGACGCGGTCGCGGCCACGGGACAGCATTGCGTGATTGATGTCGGTGAGCCACACCTGGCCAGTCGGGCCGACTTTCTTGGCAAAAGCCAGCGACAGGTCGGCGGTGCCGCCAGCCACGTCGAGCACCCGGTCGCCCTTGCGGACGCCGGCGATCTGCACAGTGAAAGCCTTCCACAAGCGGTGCAGTCCAAAGGACATCAGGTCGTTCATCACGTCGTAGCTGCTGGCGACGGAGGAGAAAACGCCGCGGACCTTGCTGGCCTTTTCGGATTCGGCCACTTTCTGGAAGCCGAAATGGGTGGTCTTGTCGTTCATGATCTGGAAATGGGAGCGAAGCGTTGGATCGCCGGCGTCCAGCCGGCGATCAGGATTCAGTGGTGATGGCCACAGCCGCCGGTCTTCGGGGCGGGCGGCGGGAGGTCGGCAGGGTCTCGACTGCCGCCTTCAGTGGAGAGGCGGAGCAGGTAGGATTCCCATAGCTCGTCGCGTCTTTCACCGAGGTCATAGAGGTAGTCCCACGAATACAACCCGCTGTCGTGGCCGTCGGAGAATACCGGGCGGATCGCGTAGTTGCCGACCGGCTCGATGCGCGTGATGTCAACGTCGCGTTTGCCGAGCTGCAGGACTTCCTGGCCAACGCCATGACCACGTACCTCGGCAGAGGGGGAGAATACGCGTAGGAACTCGTAGGTGAATTCGAAACGCTTGCCGTCGTCGAAGGCTATCTCCATCCGGCGGGAAACCTGGTGCAGCTTGATTTCGGTGGGGATGGGGTCGTCCTTGTGCAGGCCAGCCATGCAGGGCTCCGTGTATCGATGGGCAATGTGCGAATGATACTCGAAGGCGGGCCCGGCTCCCCTTGAAGGCAGTCATTGCATGGTGATCGCGGGGTGTGACATGTCATGAAAAGTTCAAGTTGCTGAAATACACTGCCTGCGTCCAGAGATTCCACCGAGGTATCCATGCCTGCCACCATCCTGCTCGTCGAAGACGAGCCCGCCATTCAGGAACTGATCGCCGCTAATCTGATGCGCGCCGGCCACCATGTTGTCAGGGCCTCGGATGCGGAAACAGCCCAGCGTATCGTGCGTGATGCGCTGCCCGACCTGATCCTGCTCGACTGGATGCTGCCGGGCATGTCGGGGGTCGAATTCGCCCGCCGGCTGCGCGGCGAGGAGCGTACCCGCGGCATTCCGCTGATCATGCTGACAGCCCGCGGCGAGGAGCAGGACAAGGTGCTTGGCCTTGAATCGGGCGCCGATGACTACATCACCAAGCCCTTTTCGCCGCGTGAGCTGGTGGCCCGCATCAAGGCGGTGCTGCGCCGCCGGGCTCCGGAGACCACCGAGGATCCGGTCGAATTGGGCGGGCTGCGCCTCGACCCGGCGACGCACCGCTTGGCAGCGGGCGCCAGCCCGATTACCCTTGGCCCGACCGAATTCCGTCTACTACATTTTCTGATGACCCATCCGGAACGCGTCCATTCGCGTGCCCAACTGCTCGATCAGGTGTGGGGTGATCACGTCTTCGTCGAAGAGCGCACTGTCGACGTGCACATCCGCCGCTTGCGCTGTGCGCTCGAGCCCACCGGCCACGATGCCCTGGTGCAGACCGTGCGCGGCAGCGGCTACCGCTTCTCGACCCAGCAGGAGACGCCGGCGGTGGTGCGCTGATTCGTGGGAGCTCCTCTGGAAGAAGTCACGGAAATCCGGCCGATCAGCTATATCCGTGTCGCGGTTTTCACGGTCCTGACCGTCATCGTGCTGCTGGCGATCGGCATCGGGGTGTTCTTCGGCCTGGTGCCGGCACTTGTCACCTTTGCGGTGGCGCTGCTGCTGGTTGGGCTGTACCACATCAACAATCTTTTCAAGCTGGTCCGCTGGCTGCGCACGCCGGTGGATGAGGCAGCGCCGCTGCCGCGCGCCTTCGGTTTGTGGGATTACGTTTTTGCCGACGTGAACCGGAGGGCACGCACCGCGAGCAGCCAGCAGGAACGGCTGTCCGCCGCGCTGGAACGCTTCCGCGAGGCCAGTCAGGCGATGCCAAACGGCCTCCTGTTCCTGTCGATGAGTAACACCATCGAATGGGTCAACCGCCTAGGCGAGCAGCACTTCGGTTTGGATCGCGCCCGCGACCAGGGCGCGCCGGTGACCAACATCGTCCGCCAGCCGGATTTCGTGCGCTATCTGCAGGAAGGCCATTACGAGGAACCCCTGGTCTTCACCGCCGGCCGCCCGATCGGGCGCACCCTGATGGTCCACGTCGTGCCCTTCAGCGACGATATGCGTCTGCTAATGTCGGAGGACATTACCCAGGGCGAGCGCCTGGAGGCGATGCGCCGTGATTTCGTCGCCAATGTGTCCCACGAGATGCGCACCCCGTTGACCGTGGTCAGCGGCTTCCTGGAGACCGTCATCGACGGCCTCGACGAGCTGGAGAAGGACGACATCCGCCACTATCTCGGTCTGGCATCCGAGCAGGCCAGCCGGATGCAGCGCCTGATCCAGGATTTACTGACGCTGTCTGCGCTGGAAACCGGCGCGCCCATCCTTCACGAGGAACCGGTGGAGGTGGCCAGCCTGCTGAAGGAAATCCAGCAGGAGGCCCAGGTGGTCTCCAGCGGCCGTCACACGATAAGCCTCGACTGCTCGACCCGGGCCCGCTTGCTCGGCAACAGCAAGGAGCTTTACAGCGCGTTTGTGAACCTGGCCATCAATGCGGTGCGCTACACCCCGGCCGGCGGTCACATCCGTCTCAGCTGGCGGCAGCGGGGATCAGTGGTGGAATACATGGTCGAAGACGACGGCATCGGGATCGCTCCGGAACACATTCCGCGCCTTACTGAACGCTTTTATCGGGTCGACCGGGGCCGCTCCCGGGAAACCGGAGGTACCGGCCTTGGCCTGGCCATCGTCAAGCATGTGCTGAGCCGCCACCAAGGCGATCTGATGATCGACAGCGAGCCGGGGCGGGGCAGTCGCTTCACTGCCTGTTTCCCGGTCCGGCGTCTGGTGGAATAAGGCCGTCCTTCAGTCCTGCACGTATTCGTAGATGGCCTGGTCGAAGTTGGTACCGCGTGCGACCAGCGTGGTCAGGCGGATCTGCCGGGCCGACCCGGTGTGCAGCTCGAGCACCCGCTCGGCCTGGAACCAACCGCCCGGCAGCACGATCGTCGCCGGGGAATGCATCGCTGCGATCTCCGGCAGCATGAAGGCCTGTGCATAAGGTTCCGTGGGGCTGACGTTGATGCCGGTGCAGCGTACCGCGCAAGTGGTCGGCAGGCCTGCCAGCAGGTGAATGCCGGTCAGCAGCGTGCCATCCGGTTCATACATCAGCCAGCTCACCTGGCCGAGCAGGTAGTGGGTGCCATCGCTGGGCTTGATGCCGACCAGCTGGTGATGCTCGATGCGTTGCACCGGATGCTTGCGCTGTAGCCGGAAGCCCGACACCGAATGATCGACGGTTTCCCAGGTGTCGATGTTGTAGCCGTTCCGGATGGCTTCGGTTTCGGCATCCAGCAGTGGCGGCGCAACGCTCTCCTCGGCGCGGGCACCGAAGGTGATGACGCTGATGTCGTAGCGGCTGCCCATCAACTGACGGCGGTTGGGCGGTTCGAAGGGCTGTCCGGAAATCAGCAGCCCGATGCCGTCCCAGTCTGTGCAGATCTTGTTTTCCCCCTTCTTGCTGCGGCGGGGGAAGCGCCGTCCGGCGGCCGACATGCCCCACGGACGGTACAGGGACACCAGCAGCCGTGCGCAGGCGGGTTGGGAGCAGTCGTCACCGAGGCCGAGGGAGGCCGGGCTGGTGCCCTGCTTGAACTCTGCCAGCATGGCCTTGATCTGCGCCGCGAGGCGCTGCCCGTCGAAGCGGCGCATGCCCGGCCTCGAGCCAATCAGGGCAATCGGGCGCAAGCCGTGGTCTTCGCTGGGATCCAGGCCATAGGCGCGGACGTCGTCCTGTTCCCAGCTGGTCTGCAGGATGCAGTAGGGCGCGAAGCGCTGCGCCCAGCGGCAGATCCAGTTGAGTTCGCGCTGGTTGCGGCCGTAGGGGTTGGTCAGGTCAATGAGCAGCAGCGCGATATAAGCCTCGTCCGGGCTCTGGGCCTTCCAGGTGTTGTTGAGGGGATCGATGACCCGGCTATGGGTCGCACCGGCCCGGTCGGCTTCGAGGTAGGCGTCGTGGACCGCTTTCCAGGCCCCAGGCGGCTCCGCACGGTGGGCGCGGAAATGTTCGATGATGATCTGCCCGAGGTACTGGATGCGGCGCTGGGCCAGCAGGGGCAACTGGGCCCGGAACTCTTCCGAGCTGCTGGAATGGCCTTCCGCCAGGCGTGCGTAGGCGGTACTCAGCGCGGTCCATAGACGGACCACCTGGCGCAGCGTGGCATCCTCCGCGCTGTCGGGGGGAAGCGGATGGGCCGCGTAGCGGGACGACATCTCGTACTGGACGAAGGTGATCGTTTGACGCGACGCCTCCAGGACCTCGAGCTGTTCCTCCGGTCCCAGCGGGCTTGCCAGCAGCCCCTCGAGCATGCGTACCAGCGTGGCGTGGCTCTCGCTCGCGTTCAGCGTATGAAGATTCCTGAGCAGCTTGCGGTATTGCTCGACGCTGCGCAGGTCGGTGTAGGTGGTCTGCTGGCTGTCCGTCATGGCTGCGGTCCCCGCTTCAGCCCGAAAGTTGTTCGGCAATCGCGTTGCGGATGGCCAAGGCCAGCCGCGCGTCGTCCATTTCACGGAACGTGCCGCTGCTGCTGCGCTGGGTCTGGCCCCAGATCGGCTCGGGGAAATGGCGATCGTCCACCTCCCGCGGGATCAGGTGCCAGTGCAGGTGGGGCACCACGTTGCCGAAGCTGGCCAGGTTGATCTTGGCGGGCTGGAAGCACTCGCGCAGAGCCACTTCCACTGCCATCAGAATATTGAAGCAGTGACGCTGGTCGGAGGGCGCCAGGTCGCTCATCTCGGCGACGT
Organism: Zoogloea sp.; assembly: GCF_041914405.1. Classification (NCBI taxonomy): domain Bacteria; kingdom Pseudomonadati; phylum Pseudomonadota; class Betaproteobacteria; order Rhodocyclales; family Zoogloeaceae; genus Zoogloea; species Zoogloea sp. Next base: position 63,898 of record NZ_JAYSDK010000030.1, on the reverse strand, counting down.
GCTCGTTCCAGATCAGCCGGCAGTAGCCGGGATAATCGCGGTCATTCACGCGGATCACACGGCAACTGGCATCCTGCCAGAGCACGTTTTCCGGTTCCGGGAAGCACAGGGGGCAGTCTTTCGGCGAACTTGTCGGCATGGAGATGAAAAGCGGTGCTCAGGTTGTGGTGGACGATTCTAGCCCGCCTGGATAGCCGTATGGAATTGGCGGGAAGTCCGGACGTCCTGCATGCAAAAGCAATGTCCGGGCATTCTGACATTAATCCTCAGCACGCAGCAGCCTCCGGACGGATGAAGGCGCGGGTAGCCGCAGGGCCGGCATTCACCGGCGCGCCGTCGACGAACAGCAGCAGGGTGCCCGGTGCGATGGGCTGCCAGTCCTCGTTATCGGTCAGCGGTGTGGTGGCCACCACGGCGACCCGGTCATCGGCCGAGGTCAGCTCGCTGAAATCCACTGTGATGTCCTGGTCCTTCAGGTGGGCGCGGGCGAATGGGGCCTGGCGCACGATGTAGGTGAGCCGCGATGCGCAGTGGGCGAACAGGCAGGTGCCGTTGGACAGCAGGAAATTGAACTCTCCATGGCTGCCGATCTCTGCGGCAATGCCGCGCACCACCGCGAAAAGCTCTTCCCGCGAGGGTTCGCCGTCAGGAAACTGGCGGCGCAGGGCTTCCATCAGATAGCAGAAGGCCCGTTCGGAATCGGTCTGCCCTACCGGCTGGAAGTAGCCGCGCAGTTCGGGATCGAAGCCGTTGAGGTTGCCGTTGTGGGCGAATACCCAGTAGCGCCCCCACAGCTCGCGCTGGAAGGGATGGGTGTTTTCCAGCGTCACCACGCCCTGGGTGGCCTTGCGGATGTGGGCGATGACGTTGAGGGAGTGGATCGGATAGTTACGCACCAGTTCGGCCACCGGCGATCTGCTGCTGGCCTGCGGATCGAGGAAGACGCGCACCCCGCGGCCCTCGAAGAAGGCGATGCCCCAGCCGTCGCCGTGCACATCTGTCAGCCCGCCGCGGGCCTGGAAGCCGGCGAAGGAGAAGCAGATGTCGGTGGGCGTGTTGCAATTCATTCCAAGCAGCTGGCACATGGTCGTTTTGGTCCTCCTCGATGCACCCCGATTCGCCGATCGTTCGGGTCCTCATGCAGTATGGCATTTGCCTTTCGGCGGTCTGCACCGCAACATGGCGTCCGGCGGGCTGTTCCCGCCGTCCAGTGTCAGGGAATCAGCATGACAGACCATACCCTAGCTGACTACGCCGCCCAAATCGAGGCCGCAGGTCGCCTTTTCTCTACCGCACGGCGCATTCTGTTCATCACCGGAGCCGGTTTGTCGGCCGATTCCGGCCTGCCGACTTATCGCGGCGTCGGCGGCCTCTACGAAGATGCCCACACCGACATCGGCCTGCCGATCGAACAGGCCCTGTCCGGCGAGATGTTCGCGCGGCGGCCGGATATCACCTGGCGTTTCCTGTCGCAGATCGAGGCGAGCTGCCGTGGGGCCCACCCGAATGCCGGTCATTACGCCATTGCCCGGCTCGAGGCGCTGCGCAGTGGTGTGACGGTGCTGACCCAGAATGTGGACGGTTTTCACCTGGAGGCGGGTTCCCGCGACGTCATCGAGATGCACGGCACGCTGCGGCGCCTGCGCTGCGTGGATTGCGGCCGCAGCCGCCACGTGGACAACTATGCCGGCCTGACGATTCCACCCGAATGTCCCTATTGCGGTGGCATCCTGCGTCCCGACGTGGTGCTGTTCGGCGAGAATCTGCCCGACCAAGCGGTGCACCGTTTCGAGACCGTGCTCGCCGCCGGGCCGGAGCTGATCGTCTCGGTCGGTACCGGCAGCGCCTTTCCCTACATCGCCGGGCCCATGGTGTGGGCTATCGAGAACGGTATTCCAACCATCGAGATCAACCCGGGCCGTACCCCGCTGAGCGAACGAGTGGATTTCCGCCTGCGCCTGCGCGCTGCCGACGCCTTGCCGGCGCTGCTCGATGCCGCGGGCTTTTCCCTCGACTCCGGGCGCGATGCCCGCGGCTGAGGCTTCGCGGAGGCGGCGAGAGCGCCTAAAATTCCGCCTTTCGCCCGCCAGAAACTGCCGGCATGGATCTCGCACGTCTTCTCGCCCAGCTCGACGACACCCTCCTCAGTGAATTATTCACCGCCAATGCGCTGACCCGTGCCCGTGGCTACATTGGGCGCGTGCGCAACATTGAGGCGGCCGGCAACCAGCTGCAGGCCCTGGTGCAGGGCTCCGAGCCGGTGCCCTATCGGGTCAGCGTGCGCATCGAGCGGCGCGAGTTCTTCGGCGAGAGCTCCATCGAATTGAACACCCGCTGCACCTGCCCGGTGGGCAGCCGCTGCAAGCACGCCGCGGCGCTGATCCTCGCCGCCCGCCGGCCCGGCAAGCTGGTGGACAAGCCGCGCGCCGAGGTGCTGGCCTGGGTGCGTACCCTGCGCGAGCGAGTGGACAAGGTGGCCAAGGTGCGCAAGGCGGCCACGCCGCGGGACAGCATCTTCTACCTGTGCCGCATCATCCGCCAACTGGGCAACGACAGCCTGGAGTTCAGCCTGGTCAAGGCCCGCACCGGGGCCGATGGCGAGCTGACCGGTTCGGCCAGTGAATGGACCAATTACGAGCAGGCCTTGCTGCGTCCACCGGCCTTCGTACGGGACGAGGACCTGCACATCTTCCGCCTGCTCCGCGAGGCCAACCGTCTCGGCGGTGGCTATGGCTGGCCGCTGCTCGAAGGGGCGCCGGGCCTGGCCGTGCTGGAAGCAGCGGTGGCCACCGGGCGGGCCTACCTTGAGATGGACGGTCGTGGCCATGCCCAGCCGCTGCGCGGCGGCGCCTTGCGGCCGGCCACACTGGAATGGGTGCCCGGCGAAAACGGCGTCAAGGCCAGGGTGGCGGCCGACCCGGCGGCGACGCTGGTGTTGCGCACCGAGCCGCTGGCCTACCTCGACAGCAGCCGCGGCGAGGCGGGCCGCATCCAGGTGGATGACGCGCCGGTGATCGCCGAACTGCTGACCCTGCCGGCCCTGTCGGCGGTGGAGCTGCCGGTGGTGGCCAGCGCGCTGGCCGAGCTGGCGCCGGCGCTGCCGTCGCCGCAGGGTAGCCAGCGTGGCGAACTGCCGCTGGTGGATGCGGCATGCCGGCCAGTGCTGAGCTTGAGCAGCATCTACTGCTGGAGCTGGCGCCGGCATCGCGGCTACGAGGCCGATTTCAGCGGCAGCGAGTACGACGTGGCGAGCCCCGCCTTCGCCTATGGTGAAGCCCGCCTGGAGCCCGGCTCCACCCACGACGTGGCGACCCTGCAGGACGGTCGTGCTGTGCGCGTGAAGCGTGATCCGGCAGCCGAGCAGGCCGCCTGGCAGGCCTTCCAGACGGCCGGTTTCCTGCCCCTCAAGCGCGGCTGGCTGATCAGCCAGGGCATCCCCACCGAAGGTCTGTACGGGCTGGAAAGCGAAGCCCACTGGAGCCACTTCTTCTCCCTCGTTGCGCCGGCGCTGCGCGAGGCCGGCTGGCACATCGAGTGCCCGCGGGATTTCCGCCACCGCCTGCTGGTCGCCAGAGACTGGCACGTGGAGATCGAGGAGAGCGACGAGGGCTGGTTCGACGTGTCCCTCGGTGTCGAGGTGGAAGGCCGCCGCGTGGACCTGGCGCCGATGCTGCACGCCGTCTTCAAGCAGGATGCGCGCTGGCTCGACCCCAAGCTGATCGAGCGTATTCCCGACGACAGCCAGGTCATCGTCCAGCTCGACGACGGCGACCGGGTGGCGCTGGCCGCCGAGCGGGTCAAGCCGATCGCCCGCACGCTGGTGGACCTCTTCGACAATCCCTCCGGCAGCATCCGTGTGTCGCGCTTCGATGCGCCGCGCCTGGCCGACGTGCTCGGCGACGGCTGGCGGGCCCAGGGGCTGGAAAGCCTGGAGCGCTGGATCGAACGCATCCGAGGCGCCGGCAGCATCAAGCCGGTGGCCGCGCCGAAGGGCTTCGTCCTCGAGCTGCGCCCCTACCAGCTGGAAGGCCTGTCCTGGCTGCAGCATCTGCGCCGCCACGGCCTCGGCGGCATCCTGGCCGACGATATGGGCCTCGGCAAGACTGCCCAGACCCTGGCCCACCTGCTCGTCGAAAAGCGCGGCCGGCGCCTTGGCAAGCCGGCGCTGGTGGTGCTGCCGACCTCCCTGGTTTTCAATTGGCAGCGAGAGGCGGAGCGCTACGCGCCCGACCTCAAGGTGCTGAGCCTGCGCGGCAGCGGCCGCGCCGAGGCCTTTGCGAAGATCCCCGACGCGGACGTGTGCCTGACCACCTATCCGCTGCTGTGGCGCGACCGGGAGCAGCTCGCCGCCCATGAATACCACTCGCTGATCCTCGACGAAGCCCAGACGGTGAAGAACGCCGCCAGCCAGGCCGCCCAGGTGGTGCGCACGCTGCGTGCCGAGCACCGCCTGTGCCTCACCGGCACGCCGCTGGAAAACCATCTCGGCGAGCTGTGGAGCCAGTTCGACTTCCTGCTGCCGGGCTTCCTCGGCGACGTGAAGGACTTCACCGCCCGCTGGCGCACGCCGGTCGAGAAATACGGCGACACGGTGCGCCGCGACCTGCTGGCCAAGCGCATCGCGCCCTTCATCCTGCGCCGCCGCAAGGAGGATGTGGCCAAGGAGCTGCCGCCGAAGACCATCGTGGTGCGCAGCGTCGAGCTCGATGGCCGCCAGCGCGACCTCTACGAAACCGTGCGGGCGACGATGGACCAGCGCGTGCGCGACGAGATCGCCGCCCGCGGCTTCGCGCGTAGCCAGATCGTCATCCTCGACGCGCTGCTCAAGCTGCGCCAGGTGTGCTGCGACCCGCGTCTGCTGAAGACCGACGCCGCCGCCAAGGTGAAGGAGCGGGCCAAGCTGGACTTGCTGATGGACATGCTGCCGGAGTTGGTGGACGAGGGCCGCAAGGTGCTGCTGTTCTCCCAGTTCACCGGCATGCTGGCGCTGATCGCCGCCGAGCTGGATGCGCGGCGCATCCGCCACGTGGCGCTGACCGGCGACACCGTGGACCGGGAAACCCCGGTTCGCCAGTTCCAGGACGGCGACGTGCCGGTTTTCCTGATCAGCCTGAAGGCCGGCGGTGTCGGCCTCAACCTGACCGCCGCTGACACGGTGATCCACTACGATCCGTGGTGGAACCCGGCGGTGGAAAACCAGGCCACCGACCGCGCCCACCGTCTCGGCCAGACCAAGTCGGTGTTCGTCTACAAGCTGGTGGTGGCCGGCTCCATCGAGGAGAAGATCCTCGGCCTGCAGGAGAAAAAGGCCGAACTGGCCGCCGGCATCCTCGCCGAGGACCACGAGGGCAGCGTCAAGTTTGGTGAGGACGACATTCGCGCATTGCTGGCGCCGCTGCCCGAGGCGAAGGGCGACGCCGAACCGAAGAAACGCGCGCGGTCGAAGAAATCCTGAGTGAAGGGACGGCTAGACTGAGCATATCCACAGGGAATTCTTAAAGCGCTGGTCATGGCGATGTCACGGCGGGCCCACAAAGTGGCGCTTTTTATTCCGCCCGGATTCACGACATGTTCCGCAAGACCCGCATTGCTTCCATCCTTTCCCTGCTGACCGCAAGCCTTGCGCTGACCGCCTGTGGTGGCAGCGACGATAGCCCGGCCTGGCCGCCGACACCGACCGTCATCGCCCACCGGGGCGCTTCCGCGCTGCGCCCGGAACACACCCTGGCGGCCTACCAGAAAGCCATCGACGACGGCGCCGACATCATCGAGCCTGATCTGGTCATCACCAAGGACGGCGTGCTGGTGGATCGCCACGAGAACGCGCTGTGCATCCTGAACGCCGATGGTTCGGTGAAGGAGGCGACTACCAACGTCGCCGATCGTCCGGAGTTCGCCAGCCGCAAGACCACCAAGACTATCGATGGCACCGCCATCACCGGCTGGTTCGCGGAGGATTTCACCCTCGCCGAGCTGAAGACCCTGCGGGCGCGTGAACGCATCCCGACCGTCCGCCCGGCCAATACAGCCTACAACGACCAGTTCGAGGTGCCGACGCTGCAGGAGGTCATCGATCTGGCCAAGGCCCAGAGCAAGGCGACGGGACGCACCATCGGCATCGAGCCGGAAACCAAGCACCCGAGCTACTTCAAGTCCATCGGTATGCCCCTCGAGGCGCCCCTGCTCGCGGTGCTGGAGAAGAACGGCTGGAACAGCAAGGATGCGCCGGTATTCGTGCAGTCCTTCGAAGTGGCCAACCTGAAGGAGATCCGCCAGAAGAGCAGCGTGCGCTTGGTTCAGCTTCTGTCCAATAGCGGCCGTCCCTACGATTTCGTGCTGCAGGGCGCCGCCAACACCAAGACCTACGCGGACATGACGACCCCTGACGGCCTCCGCGAGATCGCCACCTACGCCAACGTGGTCGGCGCCCACAAAGATCTGGTCATTCCGGTCAAGGACGGCGCCCTCGGCACGCCGACCGCACTGGTGGCCAATGCCCACGCCCAGAACCTGGCCCTGCACATCTGGACGCTGCGGCCGGAAAACAACTTCCTGCCGGCCAGCCTGAAGGGCGCGCCGACTTCCGACCCCAGCGTGCGCGGCGACAGCATCACCGAGATCCAGACCTTCCTGAAGGCTGGCGTGGATGGCTTCTTCACCGACGACCCGGCGGTGGGCCGGGCGGCGGTGAATGGGCTGAAGAAGTAAGCCTGGGTGCTGCCGATCCTGGCCAGTGGTGGAGGGATCGGCGACTTGTCAGGTCAGGCGGTTGCGCGCCTCGCCGGCGGCGAAGGCCTCGATGTTGCCGGTCAGCTGGTCGGCCAGGGTCTGCATGGCTTCGCGGCTGGACCACGCGACGTGGGGCGTGAGGATGAAGTTGCCGGCGGCCAGCAGGTCGGGGGCCAGCAGCGGGTTGTCGGTGGGTGGCTCTTCGGTCAGCACGTCGAAGCCGGCGCCGCCGATGCGGCGGGTGCGCAGCGCGTCGGCCAGCGCGGCTTCGTCCACCAGGCCGCCGCGGGCGGTGTTGATCAGCAGCGCAGTGGGCTTCATCGCGGCCAGTTCGGCGGCGCCGATCAGGTGGCGCGTGGAATCGTTGAGCGGGCAGTGCAGGCTGATCACGTCGGCTTCGCGGATCAGCTGCTCGAAGGCCACGTAGCCCTCGCGCACGGCTGCGGCGCCCTTGTGCTCGCCGCGGATTACCCGCATGCCGAAGGCTTCGGCGAGGCGCGCGACGCCCTGGCCGAGGGTGCCGCTGCCGAGGAGGCCGAGGGTCTGCCCGGCCAGGTCGCGGATCGGGTAATCGAAATAGCAGAACTGCTCGCTCTTCTGCCAGCGGCCGGCGGCCACCGACTGGTGGTAGGGCGCCAGCTGGCGGGACAGGGCCAGCATCAGCGCCAGTACGTGCTCGGGCACCGTCTCGCGGGCGTAGCCGCGCACGTTGGAGACGACGATGCCGCGGGCCCGGCAGGCTTCCAGGTCCACGTTGTTGTAGCCGGTGGCGGCGATCGCCACCATCTGCAGGTCGGGCAGGCCGGCGATGATGTTGGCGCTGAGCTGGCGCTTGTTGATGATTGCGATGGTCGTGCCGGCCAGGCGTTCCGCCACCTCATGCTGGGCGGTGGCCTCGTACTCGGTCCACTCGTGGGCGAAGGCGGGGCGGCGGATGTCGGCGATCAGCGCGCCGGATTCCAGGTAGACGATGCGGTGCATGGCAGTCGGGGCGGCAAACGGAAATAAGGAATCAAGCTTACCGCGCCCGGCCCGGCTGGCAGAACCGGGGTTTACCGCAGCCGCTTGCTCAGAACTCCAGGCCAGCCTGGGCGGCGATGCCGGCCTTGAAGGCGTGCTTGACGACGCCCATGTCGGTGACCGTGTCGGCCGCCGCGATCAGTGCTTCCGGCGCGCCACGGCCGGTGACGATGACGTGCTGCATGGCCGGGCGGGCCTGCAGGTCGGCGATCACCTCGTTCACGTCCAGGTAGGCGTACTTGAGGACGATGTTGAGCTCATCGAGCACCACCAGGCCAATCTCCGGATCGCGCAGGAAGGCCCGCGCCTGTTCCCAGCCGGCCTTGGCGCTGGCGATGTCGGCGCTGCGGTCCTGGGTGTCCCAGGTGAAGCCGTCGCCCATCACGTGCCAGCTGACTTCTGGCTGGCGGCGGAAGAAGGCTTCCTCGCCGGTGTCCGAACGGCCCTTCACGAACTGCACCACGCCGGCCTTCAGGCCGTGGCCGAGCGCCCGGGCCAGCACGCCGAAGGCAGCGCTGGACTTGCCCTTGCCGTTGCCGGTGTTCACCAGCAGCACGCCACGCTGGTCGGTGGCGGCGGCGATGGCCGCGTCGACGACGGCCTTCTTGCGTTCCATGCGGGTCTTGTGGCGGGCGTCGCGTTCGGTGTCGGAGGAGGTGTTGTGGTCGGTCATGGTGGTGTGTGTGGATTCGTTGGGGGTTGGGTTCTTGTGGTTTTCTTGTGAATTTCCTGTGGATTACTTGTGGGGCAAATGAGTTTGCCTCACAGCCACAACGGGCACGGTGCAGGTCCGGGAGCTGTCAGGCCGGCACGAACAGTGTCGCGGTGCCGTCGGCGACGGCCCGTAGCGGATGTCCGAAGGCGGCCGACAGGCGTTCGGTGGTGAGCACCTCGGCGGCCGGGCCGAAGATGTGGCCGCCTTCGCCGTCGAGCAGCAGTACGTGGCTGGCGTAGCGGGCCGTCAGGTTGATGTCGTGGAGGACCATCGCCACGCCCGCACCGGTGGCGGCGAGGGCGCGGAAATGGTCAAGTACCGCGACCTCATGGTGCAGGTCAAGGTGCGCCAGCGGTTCGTCGAGCAGGTACAGGCGCGGCCGTTGCACCAGCAGGGTGGCGATGGCGAGGCGCTGGCGCTCGCCGCCGGACAGCGTCGGCACCTGGCGCTCGGCGAAGTCGCCCAGGCCCATGCTGGCCAGCGCGGCCAGCGCGATGGCTTCGTCTTCCGGCCCCTCCCAGTCCCAGCGGCCCAGGTAGGGATGGCGGCCGACGAGTGCCGTTTCGAGCACCGTTGCGCTGAAGAAATCGGGCTGGCTCTGGGCCAGCAGGCCGCGCAGGCAGGCTTCGTGGCCGCGCGGCCAGGCCGCATAGGGCTGGCCGGACAGCAGCACAGTGCCGGCAGCGGCATCGCGCAAGCCGGCCAGGGTGTGCAGAAGGGTGGTTTTACCGGCGCCGTTGCGGCCGAGGATCACCAGCGTGTCGCCTGGCTGCAGCGTGAAATTCAGCGCCCGGACCACGTCGCGGCGGCCCACCTGCACGGTGAGGTGCTCGGTGGCGAGGACCGGCGGGCGCACGTCCATCTTCATCGCGGATGCCTCGCCAGCAGGAACAGGAAGACCGGCACGCCGATCAACGCGGTGAGCACGCCGACCGGCAGCTGGATCGGCGCGACCACCGTGCGGGCGGCGGTGTCGGCGGCGCACAGCAGCACGCCACCGGCCAGCGTGGCGGCAGGCAGCAGCAGGCGCTGGTCGTTGCCGATGGACAGGCGCACCAGGTGCGGCACGATCAGGCCGACGAAGCCGACCGAGCCGACGGTGGTCACCGCGACCGCGGTGAGCAGCGCACCGAGGCCATAGACCAGCATGCGCAGGCGGCCGACCCGGACGCCGAGGGCGCGGGCGGTGATCTCGCCGCGGGCCAGCAGATTGAGTTCGCGGGCGAAGGGCAGGGCGGCCAGCAGGCCGACGGCCAGCAGGGCCAGCGCCGGCCAAGGCCGGCTGGCGCTGCTGGCGTCGCCCATCAGCCAGAACAGCATGCCCTTGACCCGGCCTTCGGGGGCCAGGCTCAGCATCAGCGCTACTGCCGCGCCACAGCCGGAGGCGACGATGACGCCGGTGAGCAGCAGGCGGGTCTGGGTCCACGAGCCGTCGCCATGAGCGAGGCCGAAGACCAGCAGGGTGGCGCCGAGGGCACCGATGAAGGCGCCGGCGTCGATCCAGCCGGCGGTGGCACCGGCCAGGATCGCCCCCAGCGCGCCGACCGCCGCGCCGCCGGAAATGCCCAGCACGTAGGGATCGGCCAGCGGGTTGCGAAGCAGCACCTGCATCAGTGCGCCGGCCAGGGCCAGCAGGCCGCCGCAGGCAAAGGCTGCGATGGCGCGGGGCAGGCGCAGCTGGCGGATGATGTCCGCCTCCATGCCGCCTTCACCACTGCCCAGCGCGGCCAGCATGTCCTGAACCGACACCGGCATGGCGCCGGCCGACAGGGACCAGGCGAAGGCCGCCAGCGCCGCCGCAATCAGGCCGGCGATGACCAGCCGGGCGCGCAGGCGCGTGCCGCGCATGCTGACCGGACGGTGTTGGGCGGTAATGTGCCCGTGGGCCATGGTCCCTCCGTGCATGGGCTTATTGCGGGGTGTAGCGTACGCCGAAGAAGACGTTGGCGCCGGCCGTCTTGAAGCCCAGGGCGGTTTCGTACTGCTTGTCGAGGATGTTGTTGGCGCGTGCCTCGACACCCAGCTCCTTGCTCAGCGCGTACTTGGCGAAGGCGTTCACCAGCCCGTAGCCGCCCATCGGCTTGGTCTCGCCGGTGCGGTCGTAGCGGCCACCGGCACCCTGCCATTCGGCGCCCACGGTGAGGGCGGCGAAACTGCGGCTGACCGCCAGGTTGCCGGTCTTGTTGGCGCGGCGCTGCAGGCGCTTGTCGGTGTCCAGGTCCTTTGGGTCGAGGAAGTCGATATTGGCGACGATGTCGAAGCCGGCGAGCTGGCCGCCGTAGCCCAGGCTGATGCCTTCCAGGCGGGCGCTGCCGACGTTCTGCGGGATGAAGTTCTGATCGTTGACGATCATGTTGGTGACGCGGTTGCGGAAGTAGGTGGCGCTGACGTTATGCCCGTGCTGTTCCCACAGCAGGCCGACTTCCTTGTTGTAGGCGCTCTCCGGCTTCAGGTTCACGTTGCCGTAGCCGGGGTAGTACAGCTCGTTGAAGGTCGGCGCGCGGAAGGCGTTGCCGATGCTGCCCTGTACGCGCAGCGTCGGCAGGATCTGGTAGCCGTAGCCTGCGTAGCCGGTGGTCTTGCCGCCGAACTGGCTGTTGTCGTCATGGCGGGCGTTGAGCTGAACCTTGTGCGGGCCGAAGCCGGCGGTCCACCCGAGCAGGGCCGAGTTGACCGAGCGGCTGACGTCGAAGGTGTCCTGGTTGACGGCCTTCTGATGCAGGTTCTCGTAGGCGGCGAGCAGGGTACCGACCGGCAGGCGGACGTCGTTCTGCCACATGAACTGCTGCTGGGTGGTCTTGATCGACGCGCCGTTGGGGGCGTAGGACGCGAAGTTCTTGGCGTCGTCGATCGACTGACCGAAGCGCACGGTGCTGGTCCAGGCGTCGCTGAGGCGGTTGCGGCTGTACAGGTTCCAGACGTTCTGCACGTCGTCGCTGAAGTTGTCGAAGCCGAGGCCAGAATCGTAGTGGTTGCGGCTTGTCGCGTAGAGGATGGAGGCGCCGACTTCATGGCCGTCTGCCAGGCGGTAGCTTGCCTTGGCTGACAGGTTGCTGTTGCGGTACGGATCCTTGTCCGGGTTGTAGTAGAACGGCTGCTTGGCCTTGCTGTAGATGGCGCTGTAGCCGTCGTTTTCGGCGTAGCCGCCGCGTACCGAGTAGGACAGCTTGTCGGTGCCGCCGGAGACGCCTGCCGAGGTTTCGCGGGTGCCGTAGCTGCCGGCGCCGACGAAGGCGTCCACCTTCGGCGCGCCCTCGCCCTTGCGGGTGAAGATCTGGATCACGCCGCCGATCGCGTCGGCGCCGTACAGTGCGGAGGCCGGGCCGCGGACGATCTCGATGCGCTCGATCTGGGACAGCGGGATGTCCTGCCAGGTCGCGGTGCCGAGGGTGGCGGAGCCGAGGCGCATGCCGTCCACGATCAGTAGGGTCTGGCGCGGGCTGGCGCCGCGGATGAAGATGTCGGTGGCCTTGCCGGGACCGCCGCTGGAGGACATCTGGATGCCGGGCTGGCGGGCCAGCAGCTCGGGCAGCGAGAAGGTCGAGCCGGCCCGTTCGATCTGCGCGCGCTCGATGACCGTCACGTCGGCCAGGGACTCGTCGGCACGCTGGGCCTGACGGGTGGCGGTGACGAGGACGGTGGATTGTTCGGCCGGGGCGGCAAGCGCGATGGCAGGGAAGGCGGAGGCGACCGCTAGGGCGGCGGTGGAAAGGCGGATGATCATCTGTCAGGTTCTCCCGGACCCGGTGGCGTCCCCGCCAACTCGGGTGGATTGCGTGTGGAAGCGCAGGGGAGGTACCGCAGAAGGCCGGACAGGATCACGGCCGCGCGCGTTGCCACCACCCCGTGGCACTTCCGCTGTTGTGTGATCAAGGCCGGTATCCGGGCTTGCAAGCCGAGCCGGTGCGGCACAATGCCGACCGGACAGGACGCATCGCCTTCCCAGGCCCGAAAGGCCCAGTGGCTATGTGATGCGTCTTGCGCTTGCTTACCGTTGCGGGGGCAGCACAGGCCTTGCGGCTTCCGAGGAAGCACGCGCACCTGTTTCCCGTTTAACTCCTGGCCTGGACGGCCGCTGGAGCACCTGGAGCACGCGTATCGCCGGGCCGACTCGGCCCTGTGGCGACAACGGCTGCGATAATAGCACCAAAATCAGTCACTTCCCGAATTCGGTTGACGTTAGCGTCAATATGCTGGAGCTGTTTATGTCATGTGAATTCATCCTCGGCGGCGCCCGTTCCGGCAAGAGCCGCCACGCCGAGCAGGCCGCTGCAGCGAGTGGCCTGGCGGTGCATGTGATCGCCACCGCCGAGGCGTTGGACGAGGAGATGCGCGTGCGTATCGCCCGCCACCAGGCCGACCGGCCCGCCGGCTGGGTCGTCGTCGAGGAGCCGCGGGCGCTGGCGGCAGCGCTGCAGGCGACCGCCTCAGCGGATCGCTGCGTGGTGGTCGATTGCCTGACCCTGTGGCTGGCCAACCTGCTCGACGGCGCCGAGAACCTCCCGCCGGCTGCTGGCGCCGAACTGCTGCCGGCCTTTGCCCGCGAGCGGGCGGCGCTGCTCGAGTTGATTCCGCAGTTGCCGGGAAAAGTGATTTTCGTTGCCAATGAGGTGGGCCTCGGCCTGGTGCCGGAAAGCCCGTTAGGCCGCCTGTTCCGCGACGAGGCCGGGCGTCTCAACCAGGCCGTGGCAGCCCTCTGCGAGCGGGTGACTTTCGTCGCCGCGGGCTTGCCGCTGGTTCTCAAGGGGGCCTGAAGGGGAGGGCGGTAATAGGTCACAGCGAGGCCATGTCCCGGGGCATAGCGGCCCTTGCGTGCTGCAGGGCACCATTGATCCCGATAAAAAACCGCAGGGAATCCACACCATGAGCACTCAACGCCTTGCCAGCAACGTCGGGCAGATCTGCCGCATCGCGCTGCCGTCCTATCCCGGCAGCGGCGCCACTTGGTACGTGGATGGTGGCAACGGTGCGGTGCGTGTCCGTCTTGAGGAAACGCCCGCTGCTGAAGCCCGTCGGGACGGCAGCCAGATCTTCTCGGTGATCGGCGAGGCGGCGGGCGACTATGAGCTGCGTTTCGTGCTAAAGCGCGCGTGGGAGCGCGAGGTGCGCAACAGCCGCCGGGTCGTCCTGCAGGTTCGTTCCATCGGTGGTCAAACCCGCGCCAACTAAGGCTTTCCGGCGGTCCGGCAGATGTCGCGGGGCGGTTGTTCCGGTGCGCCGGTGCTTGAACAATTGGTTTTCGCGTCCTAGCATCCGCGGCCTCGACACCGTCCGCAGATGCGTCCCATGACCTACGCCATCGCCCGCCCTGACCAAGCTCTCGCCCCCGCGCTGCAGCAGCGCATCGACACCAAGACCAAGCCCCTCGGTGCCCTCGGCCGCCTCGAGCCGCTGGCCCGCCAGATCGGCCTGATCCAGCAGACCCTCAGCCCCGAGCTGCGCCGGCCGCATATGCTGGTGTTTGCCGGTGACCATGGCGCGGCCAAGGCCGGCGTGTCCGCCTATCCCCAGGACGTGACTTGGCAGATGGTCGAGAATTTCCTCGCCGGCGGCGCCGCGATCAACGTCTTCGCACGCCAGATGGGCATGGGCCTGACGGTGGTGGATGCCGGCGTGGCCCACGACTTCGGCAACCGTCCCGGCCTGATCGACGCCAAGGTGGCGCCGGGCACCGCCAACTACCTGGAAGAGCCGGCGCTGACCGTCGCCCAGCGCGATGCGGCGCTGGCCCGTGGTCGCGAGCTGGCCCGCGGCCTGGCCGCTGACGGCTGCAACGTGGTCGGCTTTGGCGAGATGGGTATCGGCAACACCGCTGCCGCGTCCCTGCTGACCCACTGCCTGACCGGCGCCGAGCTGGACGTGGTGATCGGCCGTGGCACTGGCCTCGACGACGCGGGCATGGCCCGCAAGCGTGCGCTGCTGGCCAAGGCCGTGGCCCGTGGTGGGCGCCGCGGCGACCCGCTGGAGGCGCTGACCGAATACGGCGGCCTCGAAATCGCGATGATGGCCGGTGCGATGCTGGGCGCCGCCGAAGCCGGCATGCTGCTGCTGATCGACGGCTTCATCGTTACCAGCGCGCTGCTGGTGGCTTACGAGATCGCCCCGGCGATCATCGACTACTGCGTCTTCGCCCACCGCTCTGAAGAGCCCGGTCACGCCGTGCAGCTGGCCCACCTGGGCGCCGCGCCGCTGGTCCAGCTCGACCTGCGCCTCGGCGAAGGCACCGGCGCCGCGCTGGCCTTCCCGCTGGTGCAAGCGGCGGTCAATTTCCTCAACCAGATGGCCAGCTTTGAATCCGCCGGTGTCAGTGGCAAGGACGCGTGAGACCCACACAATTCCGTGATGATGCATGCCGTGGGGGGGGGTTTAAAAGCCCCCCGCCGGGGGGGCGGGGGGCCCCGGGGGCGGAAAAAGCCCCCCCCCCCTTGGCCAGATACCCCCCCCCCCAGTGGGGGAGATTGA
>NZ_JAYSDK010000030.1:25183-48962 GCF_041914405.1 Zoogloea sp. | reverse complement strand
CGGCCCCCCCCCCCCACCCTGCCTCGCCCTTCCGGGGGGGGTGCCCAGTCCCCCCCCGGGGGGGGGGGGCCCCGGCCCGCGGGGCCCACTGCCCCCCCCCCCCACGGTATTGCCATGATCCGCGCCCAGCTTGAGCTGATCTTCATCGCCATCGCCTTCTTCAGTCGCCTGCCGGTGCCGGGCTGGGTGGATTTTGCGCCGGACAAGCTGGGGCGCGCGGCGCGCTACCTGCCGCTGGTTGGCTGGTTGATCGGCCTGATCGGCGCGGCGGTTTATTGGCTGGCAGCGCAGCTGCTGCCGGTGGATCTGGCGGTGGTGCTGGCGATGGCGGCGACCATCCGCGCCACCGGTGCTTTCCACGAGGACGGCTGGGCGGATACCTGCGACGGCCTCGGAGGAGGCTGGACCAAGGAGCAGGCGCTGGCGATCATGAAGGACTCGCGGATCGGCAGTTACGGTGCCATCGGCCTGGTGCTGCTGCTGCTCGCCAAGTACCTGGCCCTCGCCGACCTGGGCGCCGATGACGATTACCCGGTGCTCGCCGCGCTGCTGGTGGCCCATCCCCTGTCGCGCCTCGCCGCGGTGAGCGTGATGGCGGTGCTCGACTACGCACGCAGCGACGACAGCGCCAAGTCGGCGCCGGTCGCACGCCGCCCGAGCGCCACCGAGCTGGGCATCGCGACCTTGGCCGGCGTCGTGCCCTTGTTGCTCCTGACGCCGCTGGAGGCGCTGGCAGCGCTGCTTGCGACCTGCGTGGTGGCGGTCGCGGCGGCACGCAAGTTTGCCCACCGACTCGGCGGTTATACCGGCGATTGCCTGGGGGCCACCCAGCAACTGGCCGAAATCGCCATCTACCTGGGGATGCTCGCCGCGTGGAGCTTTACCTGATTCGCCATCCCCGGCCCGCCGTGGCGCCGGGGATCTGCTACGGCCAGACCGACCTGGGGCTGGCCGAGTCCGCTGTCGAAGTGGCGGCTCGCCTGCGCCCGCTGCTGCCGGCCGACTTCGCGCTGTACGCCAGCCCGCTGGCCCGCGCCCGCCTGCTGGCCGAAGCCCTCGGCACGCCGCGGCTCGAACCGCGCCTGAAGGAGATCCACTTCGGCGAATGGGAAGGGCGCAGTTACGACGACATCGGCCGCGCCGCCCTCGATGCATGGGCCGACGCGCCGCTGGATTTCGCGCCGCCGGGCGGCGAGTCACCGCGTCAGATGGCGGCTCGCGTCCACGATTTCCTCGCCGAGCTGCAGGCTGCGCCGCCCGCCGCCGCGGTGGTGGTTGCCCATGGCGGCCCGCTGCGCGCGCTGGCCGGCCACCTGCTCAAGCTGCCGGCGGAGTACTGGCTCGGCCTCGACTTCGCCTGTGGCGAAGTGACCCGCCTCGACATCCACGACTGGGGCACGCTGCTGCGCTGGTTCAATCGCTGAGCATGTGACGGATTGCGGCACAATTGCCCTTGTGTCCTGCTTTCTGTTCCGCCGATGAAATTCATTGCTTGCACCCTCGCCGAGCACGGCGACGCGATCCTGGCCATCTTCAACGAGGCCATCGCCACCTCTACCGCCCTCTACGATTACCAGCCGCGTACCCGCGACAGCATGACGGCCTGGTTCGCCGCCAAGGCGGCCGGCAACTACCCGGTGATCGGCGCGGTGGACGAGGCTGGCACGCTGTTGGGCTTCGCCAGCTACGGCCCGTTCCGCGCCTTTCCGGCCTACAAATACACCGTCGAGCATTCCGTCTACGTGCACCGCGACCACCGCGGCAAGGGCCTCGGCCGGTCCTTGCTGGAACACCTGATCGAAGCGGCCACGGCCCAGGACTACCACCTGCTGGTCGGCGTCATCGACATGGCCAATACCGCTAGCATTGCGCTGCACGAGCAGCTCGGCTTCGCCCACGGGGGTACCTTGAAGGAGGTCGGTTTCAAGTTCGGACGCTGGCTCGACGTGGGCTTCTACCAGCGCCGGCTGGATAGCCCGCAGCAGCCGGTGGATGGTTGATCGGCCGCCATATTTGTCCGTTACACTCGGGTCTCCACCGACTCCAGCCAGGCCCATGGACCACTTCCTAGCCGACGACGGCGAAAAGCTCCACCTGAAGATCTCCGGCGAGGGCCCGCCGCTGGTGCTGCTGCACGGCTGGACCTCTTCCCACCGGGACTGGAATCCCTTTATCGAAGCCTTCGAGGCCCGTTTCCGCGTGTATCGCTGGGATGCCCGCGGCCACGGCGGTCATCGGCTGAGGACCGATACGGTGCCGACGGTCGCGCGCATGGCCCGCGACCTGCAGAATCTGCTCGACCGCTATGGCCTCGACCAGGTGGTGGCGGTCGGCCACTCGATGGGCGCGCTGACCCTGTGGCAATACCTGCGCGATTTCGGTGCCGCCCGCTTGTCGCGGCTGGTCTTCATCGACCAGTCGCCGCGCCTGCTCACCGACGACGACTGGAAGAGCGGTATCTATGGCGATTTCGACGCCCGCCGCAACGCCGACTTCATCGGTGCGCTGCAGCAGGATTTCGCCGAGGCGGTGCTGCGCCTGGCGGCCGACGGCCACAACGAACGGGCGCGGAGCAAGTATGCCGAGAACGGTAACGGCATCCAGACCGCCCGCCAGCGCCTGCAGGCCCTTGAACCCGGGCCGCTGATCGAGTGCTGGCGCAGCCTGAGCGCGGCCGACTACCGCGACGTGCTGCATGCCATTCCGGTGCCGGCGCTGCTGGTCTATGGCGGGGCCAGCAACTTCTACTCGACGGGTACTGCCCATTTCGTTCAGCAGCGCATTCCGGATGCGCTGTTGCACATCTACGAGGGCGTCGATCACGCGCCGCATCTGTGGGAGCGGGAGCGTTTCGTGCGCGATGTGCTCGATTTCGTTGCAGGGAAAACAGCAGGCGAGTTCACGCAGGACCAGCGCTAAACTGAGTATCGAATCCTGCGCTTTTCACGCAATCGGGGCCGCCGAAGGGAAGCGGGGGCGGTGGATCCCGCACAAGAGGGGAGAATGGAGATGGGTGGAATCGATGTGCGGCGCGTACTCTTCAGCATCGTCGTGCTGGTGGTGGCGGCCCTGTGGATTGCGGAGGATGCCGGCTGGATCAACATGGTGGGTGCCGACAACTACCAGGACGAGGATTTGCCTGCGCCGGCCGCCGAGGCCATGGGCCTGGTAGCCAAGGGGGTCATTCTCGGGAACGCGGCGACGCCCGGGATGGTGATCCTGTCCGACAACGGCCGGCCGCCGGAGATGGTCTCCGAAGGCCAGGCCTATCATGACGACCTGCGCATCGAACGGGTGCTTGCCGACCGGGTGATCCTGCGGCAGCGGGACAGCAACGCGCCCATCGTGCTGGCGGTGGTCCAGCAGGCCGCTCCCGGTGCATCTGGTGCATCTGGTGCGTCGGCGCCGGCGGATGGCGCCGCCAGTCAGGTCGCACCGCCGGAGCAGGCAGGCAGCAAGACCGCCGCGCCGCGCTGAACGGCGTGGCTGGCGGCCCGGCCTGATCTTGCAGGGCACGGGCCGTGCACCGCACAATGGAAAATCATTGTCCGTGGCCTGCCCATGCGCGTCGATCCGCCCGCCCCACCCGCCCCACCCGCCCCACTGGTCGCCTGCCATGAGTGCGACCTGCTGCAGCACGATGCGCCCCTCCAGGCTGGCGAGACGGCTCGCTGTGCCCGTTGTGGGGCCGAACTGGCGCGCAATCCGCCGGACAGCCTCGACCGGACGCTGGCTTACACCCTGACTGCGGCCATCCTGTATGTGCTGGCCAATGCCTTCCCGCTGATGGGCCTGGAGATGCAGGGGCATCATGCCGAGGTGACGCTGTTCGCCGCGGTGCGCAACCTGTGGCAGATCGGTATGCAGCCGGTGGCGGCGCTGGTCTTCGTTACCGCGCAACTGTTCCCGCTGCTCGAGATGCTGATGATCCTGCTGGTGCTGCTGCCGCTGCGTCTGGGCTGTCGTTCGCCGCGCGTGGCGGCCTTCTTTCGCCTGGTGTTGTCCGTGCAGCCGTGGGGCATGATGGAGGTCTTCCTGCTCGGCATGCTGGTGTCGCTGGTCAAGCTGGCCCACTCCGGGTCGGTGATCCTGGGCACGGCCTTCTGGGCCACTGCGGCGTTGATCCTGGTCCTCACGCTGGCCGGCCGGGCTTTCGATCGCCGCCTGTTGTGGCGAGTTGCCGCGGAGCCCGTGTGAAGTCCCGTCTCACCGCCCGTCAGGCCGGCCTGCTGAGCTGCCACGTCTGTGGTCAGCTCGCGCAGGCGCCGGAGGCTGCCGGCCTGCTGCGCTGCCCACGCTGCGCGGCCCCGCTACACCTGCGCAAGCCGGCCAGCATCAGCACCACCTGGGCCCTGCTTGCGGCGGCGGCGCTGCTCTACCTGCCGGCCAACCTGATGCCAATCATGATCACCACCTCGCTGGTCAGCCACCAGGTGGACACCATCATGAGCGGAGTGATCTTCCTGTGGGTGGATGGGCAGTGGCCGCTGGCCGTCGTGGTGTTCTTTGCCAGCGTGGTCGTGCCGCTTTTGAAGATCCTGGCGCTGGCCTATCTCACTGCGTCTGTGCAGCTGCGCTCCCGGCACCGGGTGATGCAGCGCGCCCGCCTGTACCGGCTGGTGGAATTCGTCGGACGCTGGTCGATGCTGGACATCTACGTGATCACGCTGCTGGTGGCACTGGTACAGTTCCGAGGTTTTGCCACCGTCGACACGGGGCCGGCTGCGCTGGCCTTTGGTGCCGTGGTGGTACTGACGATGTTCGCCGCGCTGACCTTCGACCCGCGCCTGATCTGGGACCCGCTCACCGATTCCGAAACTGCCGATGACTGATCCGCTGCCGCCTTCCCTGCCTGCCGCCGTCGTGGATCGTCCGCGCCGCCTGCGGATTCCGCTGGTGTGGATCATCCCGCTGGTGGCGGCGCTGATCGGCCTGTTCCTGGCGGTGCGCGGCTATTACGAGCAGGGGCCGGTGATCACCATCCAGTTCGACACCGGCACCGGCCTGGAGCCGGGCAAGACGCGCATCAAGTACCGCGATGTGGACGTCGGCCAGATCACCGCGGTGGCCCTCGCCGAGGACGGCAGCCATGTGCTGGCCACCGCCCAGCTGGTCCGCGAGGCGGCCCGCCTGCTGGTGGACGACACGCGCTTCTGGGTGGTTAGCGCGCGGGTTTCCGGTGGCTCCATCTCGGGCCTCGATACCCTGCTGTCCGGCGCCCACGTGGGTATGGACGTGGGCAAGTCGGCCGAGCCGCGGCACCAGTTCGTCGGGCTGCGGGAGGCGCCGGTGGTCAGTTTCGACGTGCCCGGTCGCAGTTTCAGCCTGGAAGCGGACAACCTCGGCTCGATCGGTGTCGGCACGCCGGTGTTCTACCGGCGCATCCAGGCCGGCCAGGTCACCGGCTACAAGCTCGACGAGCAGGGCAAGCACCTGGACATCCAGGTCTTCGTGCAGGCGCCCTACGACCGTTTTGTCACCGCCAACTCCCGCTTCTGGAATGCCAGCGGGGTGGACGTGAAGCTGAGCGCCGAAGGCGTGCAGGTCAATACCGAATCGGCCACGTCGATCCTCACCGGCGGGCTGGCCTTCCAGACGCCGGATGGCGACACCGACGAGCCGGCGCCGAAGGACCACGTGTTCCGCCTGTTCCGCAACCGGGACGAGGCGTTCAAGCAGCCCAACGTCAATGCGCATACTTACCTGCTGCGCTTCCATGAGTCGGTACGTGGCCTGTCGGTGGGCGCGGCGGTGGATTTCCGCGGCATCCAGGTCGGCGAGGTGACCGCCATCCACCCGGCTTTCCATGCCCGCGGCGCCGATCTGGAGCTGCTCGTCGAGGTGGCGATCTTTCCCAACCGCCTGCAGGCGCGCAATGAGCAGGGCAAGGCGCCGTATGCCGGCAAGGACTTCCGGGACAAGGATTTCCGTGCCTTCATCGACCGCCTGATCGCCAGCGGCATGCGCGCCCAGTTGCGCAACGGCAACCTGGTGACCGGCCAGCTCTACGTGGCACTGGACTTCTTCCCTGCCGCCGGGCTGGGCCGCGCCGACTGGGCGCAGAACCCGCCCCAGCTGCCGACCCAGCGCGGCAGCCTGGAGGAGTTGCAGACCACCTTGCTGCGCGTCGTCGAGCGCATCGACAAGCTGCCGCTGGACGCTATTGGCAAGGACACCCAGAAGGCCATCGCCAGCCTCGGCCGGACCCTCGACGAGGTGGAGGCGCTGGTCAAGCGCCTCGACGGTCTGGCCAATGGCGATGTGCGCGATACGATCATCGAGGCCCGCGGCGCCATCGCCGACACCCGCAAGCTCTTGAGCAGCGATGCGCCGCTGCAGCAAGACCTGCGCGCCAGCCTGCAGGAGTTGTCGCGCGCAGCCCAGGCCCTGCGCCACCTGGCCGACAGCCTCGACCGTCACCCTGAAGCGCTGCTGCGCGGTAAACCCGAGGACAAGCCATGAAACCCGTGCTGGCCAGCCTGGCCCTTCTGCTGGCGGCCTGCGGCACCACGCCGCCGATCCAGTTTTTCAGTCTCGGTCCGCAGGCGGCGGGGGAGGTCGCCCCGGTTGCGACGGCAGGACCGAGCCTGGTGGTCGGGCCAGTCGGTGTGCCGGCGGCCATCGACCGTCTGCACATGGTCCGCCTGGTGGACGGCGTGCGTGTCGAGGTGGCGGACGGGCACCGCTGGGCTGCTCCTCTGAAGACCGAGATGGCCCGCCGCATCGCCTCCGACATCGCCCGCCTGCGTGGTTACGGGCGGGTCGTCGCGTGGCCGCAGGCGACGCAGGCCGAGCCGGACCTGAGCCTGCCGATCGACGTGCAGCGTTTCGACGCCGAAGGCTTCGAGCGGGTCACGCTGGAAGCGGTGTGGACCTTGCGGAAGGGTGGCAAGGACCTGGTCAGCCGGCGCTTCATTGGTAGCGAGGCGGTGGCGGCACCGACTTACGCGGCGCTTGCCGCCGCCCACGGCCGGCTGATTGATGCGCTGGCCCGCGACATCGCCGCGGCGCTGCCCTGAGCGGACGGCCGCCCGTCGTATCTTTCAGGTCTCGGTCGTCTTGCGGGTGGTTTTGCGCGGCCGGGCCGGCGCGCGCTTGATGCGCCCGAGGCGGTGACGGATCTCATCGGAGTCCATCCACAGGTCGCTGCCCTGCAGGATATGGTTGATGTCGGCGGCGCTCAGGAAAGGCGTGCACAGCCGTGTGGTGACCTTCTCGAACCAGTTGCCGAGGGCGTGCACCTCGGCCAGCTGCTCGCTGCCCTTGCCGGCGAAACTGCTCGAATAGGTGTGGAACATCAGCTGGCAGTTGTCGTGCACGATCAGCTCGTCGCCGGACAGAAAGATGAAGGCCGCCATTGAATAGGCCCGCGCCTCCAGCACCGTGATCACATGGGCTTCCGAGGCCAGCATGTTGTTGATGATCTGCAGGCCGGTGTTGAAGTCGCCGCCCGGCGAATTGATGTGCAGATAGATCAGGTCGGTCTCGGCGGCGGTGCGCAGGGTATAGAACAGTTCGGTGTAGAACTGGGGCTCCTGGATCTCGCCGCACAGGTAGTAGGACACCTGGTGGATCGGCATGTGCCGCTCGTAGCGCACCAGCCCGCCGAAGGGTTCGAATTCCTCCTCCGGTGGCGGTGCTGCGTGGTTGCGACCCGGTGTGGCATGAAGCATGGTGCAGTCCTCCGTGGCTGAAGGTCACGCCAGCAGTATGCGATTCTGGCCCGCGGGCGACAACTGCCTGGCGGGACGGCGGTGCTGCCATTGCCCAAAATGCCCGGCGGCCGTCCGGCATCCGGTCCTTGATGCGATAATTCCGCCTTTATGTCTTTCCGGCGTCCGTGTCGCGGATGCCTGCCCGTGTATGCATTTTTCCCTGCCGGATTTTTCTGCCTGCCGCGTGCTCGTTTGTGGCGACGTGATGCTCGACCGCTACTGGCATGGCGCCACCGCCCGTATTTCGCCGGAAGCGCCGGTGCCGGTGGTGCAGGTGCGCAATGACGAGGCGCGGGCCGGCGGAGCCGGCAACGTGGCCCTCAACGCGGCGTCGCTGGGCGCGCAGGCGCGGGTCGTCGGCCTGATCGGCGACGACGAAGCCGGTCGGCTGCTGGAGTCCGGTCTGGTGGAGCGCGGCGTCGCATGTGCTTTCGAGCGCCTGAGCGATGCCCCGACGATCACCAAGCTGCGCGTGATCTCCCGCCATCAGCAGCTGATCCGCCTGGATTTCGAAGAACGCTTCGACGACCGCCAGGCCGCGCTGGTCGGCGTCGCGCTGGCTGCCCAGCTCGATCGTGCCGACGTGCTGGTGTTGTCCGACTATGCCAAGGGCACCCTGGCCGACGTGGCGGCGCTGATCGCCGCGGCGCGGGCGCGCGGCATTCCGGTGGTGGTGGACCCGAAGGGCACTGATTTCTCGCGCTACCGCGGTGCCACCATCGTCAAGCCCAACCTGGCGGAATTCGAAGCGGTGGTCGGTCCCTGTCCGGACGAGGCGACGCTGATCGCCCGCGGCGAAGCCCTGCGCGACGAGCTGGGCCTGGAGGCGTTGCTGGTGACCCGCGGCGAACATGGCGTGACCCTGCTGCAGAAGGGTCAGCCGGCCCATCACCAGCCCACCCGGGCACAGGAAGTGTTCGACGTGACCGGTGCTGGCGATACCGTGTCGGCGGTGCTTGGCTGCGGCATTGCTGCTGGCCTGGAGCTGCGCGATGCCACCGCGCTGGCCAACCTGGCCGCCGGGGTGGTGGTCGGCAAGCTGGGCACGGCTACCGTCAGCATCGACGAGCTCTACGAGGCGATGAACGCCCATGCGCCGCTGGCCCGCGGCGTGCTGGCGGCAGACAGGGTGCTGGGTACCTGCCAGCGCGCCCAGGCCGCTGGCGAACGGATCGCCGTGGTGCTGGGGCCGGTGGGGGTACCGGGGGCAGACATGCTGGCCCAGCTGGAAATTGCCGGCAAGGGTGTAGACCGCCTGCTGGTCATTGAGCCGGCTGCTGCTGCGGCCGGGGCGGCGGCCGTGCTGGCGGCGCTGCGGCCGGTGGACTGGGTCGTGCGTGCTGACGAGGCGACCCGCGATGCGCTGCTGGTCGCCCTGCGGCCGGACATGCTGTTCGGCCGTCCGGCGACCCTCTCCACCCTGGCTGACCAGACGCGTGCGGCGGCGGCCGATGTGCGTTCGCTGGCGCTGCCGGACTGAGGCTCGGCGATGGTGATGGACATTTCCTCGCGCTCCGGGCGCGTGCGTGCCTGGTTCGACATGCACCTGGTGGACCACGGCATGATCCGTGCCGTCTACAACAACTTCTACCACCTGGGCGGTGGCATGTACCGCTGCAGCCAGCCCAGCCCAGCCCAACTGGCCAAGTACCAGCAGAAGTACGGTATCCGCAGCGTGGTGAATCTGCGCGGCCCCCACGGCTACGGTTCCTATGCACTGGAGAAGGAGGCCTGCGACAAGCTCGGCCTGGTGCTCCATGACGTCAAGCTGTATTCCCGCACCGCGCCCGAGGTGGAAGAGATCCATGCGATGGACGAGCTGTTTAGGGGCATGGAATTCCCGGCGCTGATGCACTGCAAGTCGGGGGCCGACCGGGCTGGCCTTGGTTCGGCGCTGTACCGCATCCTGCACCTGGGCCACCCGGTCGAGGACGCGCTGGCCGAGCTCAACTGGCGTTATGGGCATTTCAAGGGCGCCAAGACCGGCATCCTGGATTTCTTCCTGGCCAGCTACGTGGCGCGCAACGCGCGCAGCCCGATCGGCTTCCTGGAATGGGTGGATACCGAGTACGACCGCGATGCGCTGGAGGCCAGTTTCCGTGAGGAAGGCTGGTCCAGCCTGATCGTGGACAAGGTCTTGCACCGGGAATAGACTCGCCGCCTCGTCAGGGGCGGCAGCAGGGGCGCAGAACATTTGATTACAGATTGCTGGCCAACCCAGACGATTGCCCTACGGCGCTTTGCATCGGCCCGTGGGATGCTGGTCAGGTTTCCGAAAGGGCTGGTGGGTGAAACTGCTGCCGGCGTCGCCGCGCGGCCGTTCATAGGCCGGGCCGGCATCACATCAACCGGCATCGCGCTGGCCGGCCACCGAGGCCGCCACGCCGGTGCAGCTGCAGGAATCTCCTAGAGACATGGAATCACAGGTGCGTGGGGCGGACCCGAAAACCGCGGTGCTGATCCGCCACGTTGGCATTGGCGACCTCGTCTGGCATCTGCCCTATATCCGCGCGGTTGCGGCGGCGAGTCGCAATGGCAAGGTGTCGGTGATCGCCGCGCCGTCCACCCGGGCGAAGGACATCCTCGCCGCCGAGGACTGCATCGACGATGTGATCCTCTACGACCGCAATCCCCGCCGCAGCGAGGGGCGCAAGGGACATCACCGGGGTTTTGCTGGTTTGCGGCGCTTTGCGCGGGAACTGCAACAGTACCAGTTCGAGCGGATCTTCCTGTTCTCCCGCCGCTACCACCATGGGATTCTCGCCTGGCTGGCCAAGATCCCGACCCGTATCGGATTCGGTACCAATCTGCGCCAGCGCCTGTTTCTCAACCAGCCGCCCTTCATTTCCAAGTACGAGGGCGCCGGCGTCGGCATCTACGAAGAGGCCACCGCACTGATGATCGCCCACGGCATCGTGCCGGCGGCCATCGTGCCGCGCATGAAGGTGCCGGCGGCGGAACTCGCCTTCGGGCAGGATTTCATCGCCAAGCTGCCGCGCCCGACCGTCTGCTTCGCCATCGGCACGTCCGAGAAGCACAAGCACTGGGGCGACGAACGCTATGGCGCGCTGGCGGCGGAACTCGTCGCCCGGGGCTACGGCGTCGTCCTGCTCGGCGGGCCTGGCGAGGAGGACAGCGCGCGCCGCATCGTCGCCGGGGTTCCGGAGGCGCAGCGGGCGGCCATCCAGCCGTTCACCCGCGGCACCATCATGCAGACCGCCGGCATCCTGCTCGCGGCGGACGGTTGCGTCGGCAATGACACCGGCGTGATCAACATGGCGGCCGCCACCGGCAAGCCGGCCATTTGCCTGCTCGGCAAACGCCCGTTGCTGTTGCACGACCCGGCGATCCACTGTCTCAACGGGGTGGCGCTGAACCAGCTCGCGGTGACGGACGCGCTGGCGGCAGTGACCTCCGGCATATCGCCGGGCCGCTGAATGTGATGACATGCGAGGCGGCCGGGGCTGCCGCACATTTGATGACAAAAACGCGTTTGACCCCGCGCCCCGCAATGCGCAAGCTTCGGCCCATGCGCAGTTTCGGCGCGCCCGGAGCGATGGGTCTGCACTGGGTTTCGAGCCACTGAACGAATGAAAGACTCCATCCAGCTCTACCGTCGCCTGCTTGGTTCCATCCGCCCGTATTCAAGGGTGGTCGCCCTGTCCATCCTGGCGATGATCGCTGCCGCCTCCCTCGAGCCCGTGCTGCCAGGCCTGCTCAAGCCGCTGGTGGACGAGAGCCTGATCAAGAAGAGCCAGGTCGCCCAGTGGCAGGTGCCGCTGTTCCTGATGCTCGCCTTCCTGGGCAAGGGCGTGGCCGAGTACGTGGCCAGCGTGTCCAGCCAGTGGATCGCCAACCAGGCCATCACCGACCTCCGCCAGCAGGTTTTCCGCCACCAGATGCACCTGCCGATCCCGGTGCACCAGGCCGAAACCGGCGGGCGCATGCTGTCGCGCATTCTCTACGACATCCCCCAGGTCGGTGCCGCGCTGTCCAACGCGTGGATCATCGTTGTGCGCGACACCCTGATCATCATCGGCCTGACCGGCTACCTGATTTACACCGCCTGGGAGCTGACCCTGGTGATCGTCGCCATCGCGCCGATCGTGGCCTGGCTGATCCGCGTCGCCAGCCGCAAGCTCCGCGGTTCCAACCAGGAGATGCAGGAGACCACCGGGCGCATGACCGGGATGGTCGAGGAAACCCTCGGCGGCGTGCGCGAGATCAAGCTGTTCGGCACCCACGATCACGAGGACCGGCGCTTCGCTGAGGTGTCCGAAAAACTGCGCAAGCAGACCATGCGCACGGTGCGGGTGTCGTCCGCCAACGTGCCGCTGGTGCAGGTGCTGGCCGCGGCGGCGGTGGCCACGGTGATCTGGACCGCCTCGTCCCTGTCGGCCCAGGACAAACTCAGCCCCGGCGAGTTCGTGTCCTTCGTCACCGCGATGTCGATGCTCTTCGAGCCGATCCGCCGGCTGACCAACATCAACGCGACGATCCAGCGCGGCCTGGCTGGCGCGCAGAGCATCTTCGAGCTGCTCGACACGCCGCCAGAAGTGGACAGCGCCAGCGGCACGCTGCCGCGGGCGACCGGCGAACTGCGTTTCGACGATGTCAGCTTCGCCTACCCCGGCCAGACCGAGGCGGCGCTGCGGCACTTCAGCCTGGACGTGCATCCGGGCCAGACGGTGGCCCTGGTCGGCGCCTCCGGCAGCGGCAAGACCACGCTGATCAACCTGATCGCCCGTTTCTACGAGCCTACTGCAGGCCGAGTAATGCTCGACGGTGCGTCCCTCGACAGCCTGCCGCTGGCTCACCTGCGTGCCCAGCTTGGCTGGGTCGGCCAGCAGGTCGTGCTGTTCGACGACAGCATCGCCGCCAACATCGCCTATGGCCGCCCGGACGTGCCGGAAGCCGACATCGTCGCGGCGGCCCGCGCCGCCCATGCGATGGAGTTCATCGACAAGCTGCCGGATGGACTCGCGACGCGGGTCGGCGCCAATGGCAGCCAGCTCTCCGGCGGTCAGCGCCAGCGCATCGCGATCGCCCGCGCCTTCCTGCGCGATGCACCGATCCTGTTGCTCGACGAAGCCACATCGGCCCTCGACAACGAATCGGAGCGGGCGGTGAAGGATGCGCTGGTCGAGCTGCGCCGTAACCGCACGGTGATCGTCATCGCCCACCGCCTGTCCACCATCCGCGATGCCGACCGCATTGTCGTGATGGAGCGCGGGCAGATCGTCGAGGCCGGTACCCACGACGAACTGGTGGCCCGCGGCGCGGCCTACGCCCGCCTGCTGGCCAGCGGCGAACAGGTGACGGCGGACGCCGCCTGATGCCATGACGAACCGGGTCGCCCTCTACTTCGTCGCCTCGCCGCTGCAATACCTGGCGGCCCGGCGCATCGCCGAGACCCACGAGGCCGGCGCGCGCCAGGTGCTGGTCTGGTACAAGCCGGGCATGACGCCGGTGGTGCGGGCGGAGGACTGGGATGCCGCCAGCTATATGCCGTGGCCGCGCCGCGAGCCGCTGCCCGGCCCCTTCGGTCGCCTGCGCCGCCTGCGCGCCAACATCCGGCTGGTGGCCGGGCTGGTCGGCCGCTGCGATAGCCTGCACATCCACAGCGCGGTGTTCGATACCGAGGCGATCAACTACTTCCTGCGTGCGCTGCCCAGGCTATGCGGCGGTGCCGACATGAAGGCGCGGATCCTGCCGGACGGCATCATCAGCATCCGCCGCTACCCGCTCAGTTGGCTGCGCTGCCTGTCCCAGAAGGTCCGCAAGCTGCGCCGCCTGGTGGCGCCCGAGTTGGACTACTGGTGTTTTGCCGGCGACCGCATCGGCTCCGATGCCGGCTTCTGCGACCGTGTCTACGTGATTCCGGGCCTGCCCCACGAATACCCGTCGGCCAAGGCTGTGGTGTTGCCGCCTCTTGTCGCGCCCGCTGGTGATGTCCCACAGGCCCGGGAGGGGCAGCGGCGGGCATTGGTGATCGGCCAGCCGCTGGTCGGGGCCGGCCTGATGAAGCCCGCCGACCGGGACGCGGTGAGCGCGGAGATCCACGCCTGGCTGGCCGCCGAAGGCATCCGGCAGGTCTTCTACAAGGGGCACCCGAAGGATCCCGCGCTGGAGCTGAACTGCCCGGACTACGCGGTGGTAACCCTGGACGAGCCGCTGGAGGTGCATCTGGCCAGCAACGCCTACGACGCGGTGCTGGGCGTGCGCTCCTCAGCCTTGCTGTTCGCCCGCCAGACCAGCCCGGCCGAGACCCGGGTGATCGCCTTCGGCTGGGGCCGGGTGCGCTTCAAGTCCGATGCCGAGCGGCACGACATGCAGGCGGCCTTCGCCGTCTGCGGGGTCGAGCTGCGATGACGGTCGGGCCGCTGGCAGCCTTGCGTTCCCGTATCCCGCGCATCAACGAGGCGCTGTTTACGGCGGCTTTCTTCTTCCTGCCCGGCCACGTGGCACCGGTCTATACCCTGAGCGCGGTGATGCTGGTGCTGTCCCTGCTGGAGGGGCGTTTCCGCGAAAAGTGGGCGCTGCTGCGCGGCGACAGCCTCTTCTGGATCTTCCAGGCCTTCTTCTGGCTGTTTCCGCTGGCCCTGCTGTGGACCGAGGACATGGCGGAAGGGCGCCGGATGGTCGGGCGCTACACCTTCTTCCTGCTGTCACCGCTGTACCTGACGATCGCCCGCCGGGCGCTGCTGCCGCGCTGCATCGCCGCCTTCCTGGCCGGCTGCCTGCTGGCCGAGGGCCTGGCTTACTACAACTGGCTGCAGATGCACGTCTTCACCGACTGGCCGGCCGGGCTGCGGGTGGCCAAGGACCCGGAGGACACCGCGCCCTTCGTCGATCACATCCTCTATGCGCCAATCCTTGCCTGGGCCGCCTATCTCGCCGCGCGGGCCAGCCTGGCGGGCCCGCCGCTGCGACGCCTGGGGTGTGCGTTGCTGACGGTGCTGACTGCCGGCAATCTGTTGTTCTCCGGTGGTCGGGCGGGGCAGCTGGTGTTCCTGGTGTTGCTGGCGGTGCTGGTCTTCCAGCGCTTTGCGCGGCGGCCGCTGCTGGCGGGCGCGTTGTCCGTCGTGCTGGTGTCGGCGCTGCTGACCGGTGCCTATGCCGGCAACGACTATTTCCGCACCCGGGTGGATATGGCGGTCAATGAGATCACCCATTACGAGGAGTCGGTGAACACTTCGGCCGGCTTGCGCCTGACCTTCCTGATGAACTCGGCGCGCCTGTTTGCCGAGCATCCGCTGCTGGGTGTCGGTACGGGCGACTACACGCGGGACTATGCCGAGCTTCATGCGCGTTATTCGCCGGGCTGGCTGACCACCGACAATCCCCACAACCAGTACCTCTTCGTGCTCAGCACCACCGGCCTGTTCGGCGGTGCTGTCCTGTTTGCGGTGTATTTCCCGCCGCTGTTGTGGCGCGGCCGGCGCGACAGCGTGGCGCCCCTGCGTACCGCGCTGGTGGCCTTCATCTGCACCAGTTGCCTGTTCGAGGACTACCTGTGGCGCTCCAATACCTCGCTGCTGTTCGTGCTCTTCGCGGTGCTCCTGCTCGGTGTGCGTAGCCGGGATGGGCAAGCGCCGGCGCTGCGATGAAGATCTTCGTACTCAACCTCGAGCGTGCCGTTGACCGCCGCGTGTTGATGCAGCAGCGCCTGGCTGCGCTGGGGCTGGACGCGGAGTTCCTGCCGGCCGTCGATGGCGCCCGCGTCGACCGGGCCAGCCTGCCGGCCGGCGCCGAGCCGCGCCTGAGCAATGGAGAGCTGGGCTGCTACCTGTCCCACCGGCGCAGCTGGGAGCTCGTCGTCGAGTGCGGGCTGGCCCATGCGGTGGTGCTCGAGGACGACGTGGTACTGAGCCCGGAGCTACCGCGGGTGATCGCCGGGGTCGCCGGCCTCGATCTGTCCTACGACCTGGTCCGCCTGTCTTCCCTCGGCCCGGTGCGCGGCATCCCGGTAGCCAGCCTGGCCGATGGGCGGCGGCTGATCCTGCCGAACAAGAACCCCAGCGGCGCCCAGGGCTATCTCGTCAGCCAGGCCGGCGCCCGCCGCCTGCTGGAGCGGCTGGCGGTGCCGCAGCGGCCGGTGGATGACGAGTTCGATCTCTACTGGAAGCACGGCCTCTGCGTGCCGGTGGTGTTTCCCTGCGTGGTCGAGGAAGATGGCGGCCTCGCCAGCACCATCGGCGCCCGCATGGATGGCCACCAGCGTAAGACCGTGGGCCGCCACCTGGCGCGGGTGATCGAGGCGAAGCGCCGCAAGCTCGCCGTTTTCCTGCTGGCCCGCCGGCTCCGCCAGGGCGCCTACTGACGACGATGAACACTACCGACGAAATCCTGCAGGACCGCCCGGATGTGCCCTTCCTGGTGTGCGCCTTCTACACCGATACCTACGCGGCCGAGGCCGCCCAGCTGCGCGCATCCCTGGAGCAGACCGGCACCCCGTATTTCCTCAAGCGCTACCCCAGCCGCGGCTACTGGGAGGCCAACACGCGCATCAAGCCGGAGTTCCTGCGTGACTGCCTGCAGCGTTTCGAGGGGCGGGCTGTCGTCTATCTGGACGCCGATTCGGTGGTGCGCTCGCCGCTGCGCCTGTTCTTCGATTTCGACGCCGACCTGGGCGTCTTCGTGGCGCCCGGCGATGGCAGCTTCTCCCACCGCTACCTGACCGGCACGCTCTACCTGCGCAACGGGCTGTCGACGCTGGCCTTCGTGGACGACTGGATCGCGGCCCAGGACGGCATGCTGCTCGGCGTGGACCAGGACAGCTTCACCACCGCCATCGAGCGCCATCCGGAACTGCGCATCGGGCCGCTGCCGGAAAGCTATGTGAAGATCTTCGACCGCGGTACGGAAACGCCGGTGGTCGAGCATTTCCAGGCCAGCCGGCGCCACGTCAAGCTGCAGCGGGCCCTCAAGAAAACCCGCAACGCGGCCCTCGGCGCCGCCGTGCTGGCCGCTCTCGGCTGGCTGGCCAGCCGCTGGTTCTAGTTGCGCTGCAACAGGCGGCTACGCCAAGGGGCGATCCTCTGGCATCATGCGATCCCGCACGCGTCATTTGCCGAGCCGATGAGCCGTATCCACATCCTGATGTATCACCGGGTGGGGCATTTTCCGCAGCGCATGCCCAGTCATCGCGCGCAGATCTGCCACCTGCCGCGCTTCAAGGCGCAGATGGCCATGCTGCGCTACTGCGGCTACTCGGTGGTGAGCCTGGACGACGCGGCGGCGGCCCTGCGCGGCAAGAAAACCCTGCCGCCCAAGCCGGTGGTGCTGACCTTCGACGACGCCTACGTGGACTTCCTCGAACAGGCCGCCCCCGTGCTGCAGGCCCATGGCTACCCGGCGACGGTCTACGCGGTGGCTGGCCTGCTTGGCAAGACTTCCGAGTGGGTCACGCCGGAAGGCCTCGTTCCCGCCCCGTTGATGAGCGCCGCCCAGCTGCGCGAGATCCACGCGATGGGCTTCACGGTGGGTTCCCACACGGTCAGCCATCCGCGCCTGGTCCAGATGGATACGCCGCGCATCGCTGAGGAGCTGACGGCCAGCAAGCGCATGCTCGAAGACGTGCTCGGCGCGCCGGTGGATCATTTCTGCTATCCCTACGGTAGCCACGACATGCGCGCTGTGGAAGCCGCTGCCGCAGCCGGCTATGTCACCGGCACGACCTGCCAGCGCGCCGTCGCCACGCCAGCCGACGACCTGCTGACGCTGCCGCGCAAGGCCGTCTCCCAGGGCAACACCGCCTTTGGTGTGCTGTGGAAGCTGCTCACCAAGAACACCTCGAAGCAGGCCGCACTTCGCCGGCCCGTGCATGCATGAAGCGCATCCTCATCGTCCGTAGCTCGGCCATCGGCGACGTGGTGTTCGCCTCGGCCTTGCCGGCCGCGATCCGCCGCACCCACCCGGATGCCCACATCGCCTGGCTGGTAGAGCCGGGCATCCACGAACTGCTGCTCAGTGATCCGAACATCGACGAGGTGATCACCTGGTCGAAGGGCGAGTGGGTCAAGCTGTGGAAGGAAGGGCGCCGGCTCGAACTGTGGCGATGCGTGCGTCAGCTGCGGCGCGAACTGCACGCGCGCCGCTTCGACACCGCGCTGGACCTGCAGGGCCTGCTGAAGAGCGGCTTCATCACCTGGCTGTCGGGGGCGCCGCGGCGCGTCGGCCTCGGCTCCAAGGAGGGCAGCCAGCTGCTGATGAGCGAGGTGATCCCGCGCGGCGGTGAAAAGGCGCGCATCGGTTCCGAATACCAGTACCTGGCCCAGCAACTGGGCCTCGACGCCGGCGCCTTTTTGCCGACGCTTACCGTCGATCCGGCTGCCGAAGCCGGCGTGCTCGGCAAGCTCGCCGAGCATGGGCTGGCGCCCGGCGGCTACGCGGTGTTCGCGCCGTTTACCACACGGCCGCAGAAGCACTGGTTCGAGGACGCCTGGCAGGCGCTGGCGCCGCAGCTGATCGCCGCCACCGGGCTGACCCCGGTGATCCTCGGCGGTCCGGCGGATGCCGACGCGGCGGCGCGCATCGCGGCGGCGGACCCGCGCATCGTCAACCTGGCTGGCCGCACCCGCCTGCCGGAGGCGGTGGCCGCCATCGCCCACGCGGCGCTGCTGGTCGGCGTGGATACTGGCCTCACCCACATGGGCACCGCGCTGGCCCGCCCGACGGTGGCCATCTTCGGCTCCACCTGCCCCTACCAGGACACCGGCCGCCCCACCGGCAGCGTGATCTGGCTCGGCCTCGAATGCTCGCCATGCCGGCGCCGGCCGACCTGCGGCGGCAAATTCACCTGTCTGCGTGACATCACGCCGGCCATGGTCCTCGACCGGGCCCAGGCCATGCTGGCCGCCCAGACCCAAGAAGCAAGACCATGAAGATTCTGCATGTGGAAGCGGGCAAGCACCTCTACGGTGGCGCCCGCCAGGTCCAGTACATCGCCGAGGGCCTCGCCGCCCGCGGTATCGACACCTTGCTGGCCTGTCCGGCGGGCAGCGACATCGCCCACCGCCATCCGGCCGGCACGCGCCTGCTGGAGATGAAGATGGGCGGCGACGGCGACATCGGCCTGGCCTTCCGCCTGGCCAAGGTGATCCGCGCCGAAAAGCCCGACCTGGTGCACCTGCACAGCCGCCGTGGCGCCGACACCTGGGGCGCGTTGGCGGCGAAGCTGGCCGGCGTGCCCTGCGTGCTGTCGCGTCGTGTGGACAATCCGGAATCCCGCCTGGCAGTGGCGCTCAAGTACCGCCTCTACGACCACGTGATCACCATCTCCGAAGGCATCCGTGACGTGCTGCTGTCCGAAGGCCTGGCGCCGGAGAAGGTCAGCTGCGTGCGCAGCGCGGTGGACCCGGCGCCCTTCCTGGTGCCGGTCGATCCGGAAGCTTTTCGCGCCGAGTTCCGCCTGCCGCAGGACGCGCTGGTGATCGGCGTGGTGGCCCAGATGATCCCGCGCAAGGGCCATCGCTACCTGTTTGCGGCCTTGCCCGAGCTGGTCGAGCATTACCCCGAGCTGCAGGTGCTGGTTTTCGGCCAGGGGCCGTTGGAGGCTGAGCTGCGCGCCGACGTGGCGGCCCGCGGCCTCGGCGGCGCAGTGCATTTTGCCGGCTTCCGCCACGACCTGGCGCACTGGATCGGCGGCCTCGACCTGCTGGTCCACCCGGCCGAGATGGAAGGCCTTGGCGTGTCCCTGCTGCAGGCCGCTGCTGCGGGCGTGCCGGTCATCACCAGTCGCGCCGGCGGTCTGCCGGAAGCGGTGCAGGACGGGGTGACCGGCATCCTGTGCCCGCCGGGCGACGTGCCGGCGCTGGCCGCCGCCATCGAACGCCTGGTTGCCGATCCGGTTCTGCGCACCCAGTACGGTGAAGCCGGGCGGGCGCGGATCCTGGCCGAGTTCTCCATCGACGGCATGGTCGAGGGCAACCTGGCCATTTATCGCAAGGTGCTCGGCCAGTGAAGATCGTCACCGTCCTGCGCAGTCTCAAGAGCGGCGGCGCCGAGCGCCACGCGCTGCAACTCATGCGCGGCCTGCGCGAGCGCGGCCACGAGGCCTTCTACGCCGGGCCGATGGCCGGCTGGCTCGGCCAGCAACTGCGTGCCGAGGGCTTTGACGGCATCGACCTGCCGCTGGTCGGCATCTACGACTTGCCGTCCACCGTGCGTCTGGCGCTGTACGCCCGCCGTATCGGCGCCGACCTGATCCACGGCCACCTGACCCGCGGCGCCTGGTACGCCGGCCTGGCCGCCAAGCTGGCCAGACTGCCCAACGTGGCGACCGCCCATTCGGACAACGCCGGCAAGCACTTCGGCCGTGCCGACCGCATCATCGCGGTGTCCCAGGCGGTGGCGGATTTTCTGGCGCGTACCGGCTACGATCCGGCGCGCATCCGCATGGTCCACCATGGCATCGCCGACCTGGCGGCTGCATTGCCGGCCGATGTGCGCGCGGCGACGCGGCGCGAACTGGGCGTGGCCGATGACGAACCCTGCCTGCTGATGGCGGCCCGCATTGTTTCCGCCAAGGGGCACGACACCGCGCTGGCGGCCCTGGCGCGCCTCCGCGAGCGGCGCTGGACGCTGCTGCTGGCCGGCGACCACCACGGCGACCTGGGCCCGCAGGTGCAGGCCCAGGCGCGGGAGCTCGGCCTGGAGGGGCGGGTCCGTTTCCTCGGCCTGCGCGAAGACGTGCCGGCCCTGCTGGCCGCGTCCGACCTGCTGCTGGCGCCGTCGCGCCGGGAAGCCCTGTCGCTGACGCTGCTGGAAGCTTCCGCCTGCAGCCTGCCGATCGTCGCCAGCTACGTGGGCGGCATCGGCGAGGTGGTGGAGGAGGGGGGAAGCGGCCATCTGGTGCCGCCCGACGATCCCGTCACGCTGGCCGCCGCCATCGACGACCTGCTCGGCGATCCGGCCCGGCGCGCCGCTTTCGGCACCCGTGCGCGGCAGATCTTCGAGGGCGGCTTTACGGAGGACGCGATGTTCGAGCGCACGATTGCCGTCTATCGTGAGGCCTGCAAACGATGAAGCGGGTGCAGATCCTGATGTACCACCGGGTCGGCGACTTCCCTGGTCGGGTCAAGGCCCATGGCGCGCTGTACTGCCATCTGCCGCGCTTCCGGGCGCAGATGACGCTGTTCAAGCTGCTGGGTTATTCGGTGATCGGCCTCGACGACGCGGTGGCCGGCCTGCGCGGAGAAGGGCCGCTGCCGTCGCGGCCGCTGGTGCTGACCTTCGATGACGCTTACGTGGATTTCCTGACCCACGCTGCGCCGGTGCTCAAGGAACATGGCTACCCGGCGACGGTGTATGCGGTGAGCGGGCTGATCGGACAGACTTCCAGCTGGGATGCCGGCAAGGGGCCGGAACCGGCGCCGTTGATGAACGCCGCCCAGTTGCGCGAGGTGCAGGATCTCGGCTTCACCATCGGCTCCCATTCCCACAGCCACCTGCGCCTTGCTGAACAGGGCACGGAACGGATTGCCGATGAAATGAACTCCAGCAAGGCCGCCC
The DNA here is from genome assembly GCF_041914405.1 of Zoogloea sp. Classification (NCBI taxonomy): domain Bacteria; kingdom Pseudomonadati; phylum Pseudomonadota; class Betaproteobacteria; order Rhodocyclales; family Zoogloeaceae; genus Zoogloea; species Zoogloea sp. The sequence goes on along the minus strand of NZ_JAYSDK010000030.1, from coordinate 27,732 downwards.
TGGAAGACCTCCTCGGCCGGCGCGTGGATCATTTCTGTTACCCCTATGGCAGCCACGACCTGCGCTGCGTCGAGGCCGCCGCTGCCGCCGGCTACCTGAGCGGCACCACCTGCGAGCGCGCCGCCGCGACGCCGGAGGATGATCTGTTGAGCCTGCCGCGCAAGGCCGTGTCGCGCGGCGACGACGTCTTCGGCGTGGCCTGGAAGCTGCTCGCCAAGAACACCCCCAAGCACCCGCCGATCCGCCGCTAGCACGGTTTTGAAGGCTATGCCTGTGGGGGCGAATTCATTCGCCCGCGGTGGTCAAGTCATGCGCTGAGGGCGAATGAATTCGCCCCCACAGGGCTCTTGCTCCTGATTCCTACTCCTCGCGCCGCCGGAAGGCCCACCAGGCAGCGCCGACGGTGAAGCTGGCGATGATCGCGACGACGATCCAGAAGCCTTCCGGATGGTCGGCCAACGGAATGCCGCCGACGTTCATGCCGAGCAGGCCGGCGATCATGTTGATCGGCAGCGCCAGCACGGTGACCATCGTCAGCACGAACACGCTGCGGTTGGTTTCCTCGGTGACCCGTGCCGCAACTTCTTCCTGCAATAGCTTGATGCGTTCCTGCAGCGCACTCATGTCGGCCAGCACGGCCGAGAACTCCTCGGTCGAATGGCGCAGGTCCTGCAGGTCGCCCGGGGCGATCCAGCGTGGTGGCTGGTTGAGCAGGCGGAACAGGGCGCCCGGCTCCGGCGCCAGCAGGCGGCGCAGGCGCACCAGCACCCGGCGCAGGGAACCCAGCCTGGCGCGACTGCGTTGCCCGCGCTCGGCAAGCATGGTGTCCTCCACGTCGTCCACCTGGTCGGTGGCGGTGCGCACGATCTGCACCAGCACGTCGGCCTGGTCGCGCAGCAGGTGGGTCAGCATGGCCACCGTGGAATCGAAGGTTTCGCCCTGGCGTACAGCTTCGCGCAGGCGGTCGATGGTGCGCAGCGGCTGCAGGCGGGCGCTGATCACCGTGCGCTCGTCCAGGTACAGCCACAGAGTGGCGAGCTGGGATGGCTCGAAGTCGAACTCGTAGAGCACGTCGTTCACCACCGCGATCAGCGCGTCATGGGCGTACTCGATGCGCGTCGAGCGGGAACCTTCATGAAGTGCGTCGAAGAAGGCATCCACCTCGCCCAGATGCTCGCGCAGCCAGCGCTCGGTGGCGGCGTTGGCGAGGTTGAAATGCAGCCACGCGAAGGCCCCGTCATGGGCGGCCTCGGAACCGCTCAGCCAGCGCGCGGCCCGCGTCGTGTCGAGGGCTTCGCCGGCGGCGCCGGGACGGAACAGGAAACCGGAGATCAGCCCCGAGCGATCGGAGCCATAGGAGGCGTCGGTGGGCAGCACGGCGGGTACGCAAAAAGACCAGCCGGCGAGCCTAGCGGCTGAATGTCACGCCGCTGTGACAACAGGCTGTCGTCAGCCTTTCGTATGGGCAGCCAGTTCGGCCATTGCCTGGCGGGCGACATCGCGGCCGTTGAACAGGCCGGCCCGCCGCAGCAGCAGCTGGCGCTCGTGCCAGATCAGCGCCAGCCGGCGCTTCATGGTGATGACCCGCAGCGCGGGGCGCTTGGGCAGGCTGTCCCACGGCAGCGCCAGCCCCAGGCGGGCCTGTTCCGTGGCGAACTTGCGCTGGTCTTTCAGCATCGACGGGTAGACCGCGACCTGCGGCTTGTCGGCGCACAGCAGCGCGAACGCATGGCTCGGGCCGGTATCGCCGCCAATGAACAGGTCGGCTGCCAGCATCTCGGCCAGCATGCGCTCGAAGCCGCCGATGAACTGTGCCGACGAGGGGTTGAGCAGCACGACGTGGCCGCCGAGGCGGCGCAGTTCGTCGCACAGGGCGTCGGCGTCCTTGCGGCGCCAGCGCCGGGCCATGTTGTAGGGGGCATCGTCGAGTACGTGGATCAGGATGCGTGGCTTGCCGGCGGGCGTTGACGCCGCCAGCTCGCGCGCCTGGGCCGTGATGGTTGCCGGCAGCGTCTCGAAATTGCCGGCTTGCGGGTTGGCGGCGAAAGCATTGCTCACCGTCAGCCACAGGTTGCCCATGTCCCACGCGGGCAGCCCGGCAGCGGCGATCCGGGCCTCGCTCCAGTCCACGAAGGTCTCGCTGAAATAGCGTGACAGCGGAAAGTCCCTGGCCAGCACCGGGTGGCGGTCGATCAGCGCGAAGCGCTCGCCGGTGGCGCGGTGGCGCTGCTGGGCCATCCACGCGCAGGCCATGCGGTCGCCGAGGCGCATCGTGCTGCAATCGACGACGGCGGTGACCTGGGCGTCTTCTTCCGGTGGGTGCTGGCTGGGGTTGGGCGTCTGCATGCCGCTGCTGTCCTTCTCGTCAACGCTGTTGCCCGGCATGGGCACCAGCGGAAAATGGCGCGAAAGTGTAACAGCCCATGAGAATCCGTCTTTGCCGAACCTATCTCCGTGGGGGGGGAATTAATCTCCCCCCCCGCGGGGGGTTTGCGCCCCCGGGGGAAGTATTAGCCCCCCCCACGAGCTCCCAAACCCGGGCGCCCCCC
>NZ_JAYSDK010000030.1:0-25173 GCF_041914405.1 Zoogloea sp. | reverse complement strand
CCCCCCTTTACAACCCTTTTTCCCCAACCTTTGGCGGGGGGGGGGTATAACCTCCCCCCCCCGGGGGTGTTTCCCCCGGGGGGGGCTATTTAATTCGCCCCCACAGCTTCATCCCTACAGGTGCAGCCCCACAGGTGCCAGGCGTCACCAGTACTGGGGATAGTGCTTCGCCCCACGCAGATTGTTGTAGACCAGAGCTACGGCCACCAGCAGCAGGGCGCCGGCGAGGGTAGGAGTGAAGAGGAAGGACCAGCCTGGCGCGGTGAGGAAGACGATCACCGGGTTGGAGCCGGCAGGCGGATGCACGCAGCGCAGCGCCATCATGCCCATGATCGCCAGTGCCACCGCCAGCGCGGCGGCCCACCAGTGCGGGCCGAAGGCGGCTAGGCAGGCCAGGCCGACGAGGCTGCTCAGCGTATGGCCGAGGACGACGTTGCGCGGCTGGGAGAAAGGCACTTCAGGAAAGCCGAAGACCAGCACGCAGGACGCGCCGAATGACCCCAGCAGCAGGGCCAGCGAAGCCTGTTCGGCAAGGCCGGCGACCGCCGCGATGGCGAGGAAGCCGCCCAGCCCCGCCAGGGCGACGGAGCGGGCTGGCGGCACGGGAGGCAGGGCGCTACCGGCGCCGCGCAGACGGTGAAGGAAGGCAGGCATCGGTACTTTCCTGTAAAGTAGACAGATCTGTCTACTGTCAGCCTTCGCCGTCGGCTTTGCAAGCCCTGCGGCAGCAGGTAACGTGAAGCCATGTCCAGTCCAATGCCATCGCAGCCCGTGTCCCGTGCCGACAAGCGCGCCCATCTGGTTGACACCGCCCTGCGCCTGTTCGCGGCCGGTGGCTATCATGCGGTCGGGATTGATCGGGTGCTGGCCGAGGCCGGGGTCGCCAAGAAGACCCTGTACGCCCATTTCCCGTCGAAGAACGCGCTGATTGCCGAGGTGCTGCGCGAGCGTGACCGGCGCTTCCGCGCCAGCCTGGCGGCCTTCGTCGACCGCCAGTCGGTGCCGCTCGATCGTCTGGCGGCGGTGTTCGTCTGGCACCGCCAGTGGTTTGCAGAACCGGGCTTCGCCGGCTGCATGTTCCTCAACGTGGCGGCGGAGTTCCATGGGGAAGTGGCCGAGCTGCAGCAACTGGCCCGCGAGCACAAGCAGGCCGTCGAGCGCTACCTGGCGGGGTTGCTGGAGCCGCTGGTCGGCGTTGATGCGGCCCCGGCGCCGGCGGCAGATTTCAACCTGCTGCTCGATGGGGCAATCGGCGTGGCGCTGGTGAGCGGCGACGCAGGGGCTGCGGAGCGGGCCTGGAATATGGCCCGCCGGCTGCTTCCCGCCACGGCTTGAGTCGCTGCCAATCTCTGTTTTCTTATCACCCGTGTGTTCAGGAGAGCCTGCCCATGAGCGAAACCAAGCCCCCGGTTGCCATCCGTGCCGCCGACGCCGAACCCCGTCGTCGCCCGTCTGCCTATCCGGAGCCATTCGCGTCGCGGATGAACGGCCGTGAGAAGCGGCCCCTCGGTGATCTGTTCGGCCTCGGCAATTTCGGCGTCAATCTGGTGCGCATGGCCCCCGGTGCGGTGTCCGCGCTGCGCCACGCCCATAGCCGGCAGGATGAGTTCATCTATGTGCTGAGCGGCACGCCGACCCTGCGCACCGACCAGGGCGAAACCCGCCTTGAGCCGGGCATGTGCGCAGGCTTCCGGGCCGGCTCCGGTGATGCGCACTGCCTGGTGAACCTCAGCGAGGAGGAGGTCGTGTATCTGGAAGTTGGCGACCGCAGCGAGGGCGACGCGGTCAGCTACCCGGACGACGACCTCCAGGCCCTCCGCGAGGACGGCCGCTGGGTCTTCGTGCACAAGGACGGCTCGCCCTACTGAGCCGGCTTACGGATACAGCCCGCGTACCTTGTGGGCCAGCAGCACCCGTTCGCAGCCGAGCACGAAGGCGGCGGTGCGCAGCGGGATGCCCTTGACCTGGGCCGAGTCCCACACCGCCGCGAAGGCTTCGCGCATGATGCGGTCGAGGCGGGCGTTGATCTCGTCCTCGGTCCAGAAGAAGGCGCTGATGTCCTGCACCCACTCGAAGTAGCTCACCGTCACGCCGCCGGCGTTGGCGAGCACGTCGGGGATCACCGTGATGCCGCGCTCCTGCAGGATCAGGTCGGCCTCCGGGGTGGTCGGACCATTGGCCCCCTCGGTGATGATGCGGGTGCGGATGTGGCCCGCGTTGGCGGCGGTGATCTGGTTCTCCATCGCCGCTGCGATCAGCACATCGGTTTCCATCTGCCAGAAGTCGTCCGCGGACACCGCCTCGGCGCCCGGCGTGCCCTGCAGCGTGCCGTGCTCGTGGCGCCAGGCTTTCACCGCCCGCACATCGAGGCCGGCCGGATTGACGATGGCGCCGGTGCTGTCCTGAATCGCGACGATCTTTGCGCCGGCGTTGGAGAATAGGCGTGCTGCCGCTTCGCCGACATTGCCGAAGCCCTGCACCGCGACCCGCGCGCCGCTCAGCTCCAGGCCGATGTGCCGCGCTGCCTCGACGGTGGCGACGAAGACCCCGCGGCCGGTGGCATCCTTCCGGCCCAGGCTGCCGCCCAGGCTGATCGGCTTGCCGGTGACCACGCTCATCGCGGTGCGACCCTCGTTCATCGAGTAGGTGTCCATGATCCACGCCATGGTCTGCTCGTTGGTATTGATGTCCGGGGCCGGCACGTCCTTGTCCTGGCCGAGCAGGATGTGGATCTCGCTGGTGTAGCGGCGGGTCAGGCGCTCCAGTTCGGCGATGGACAGTTGCCGCGGATCGACCCGCACGCCGCCCTTGGCACCGCCGAAGGGCACGTTCACCACCGCGTTCTTGACGGTCATCCACGCCGACAGGGCCATCACCTCGGCCAGCGTCACGTCCGGGTGGAAGCGGATGCCGCCCTTGCCCGGCCCGCGAGCCAGGTTGTGCTGGACCCGATAACCCTCGAAATGCCCCATCTCGCCGTTGTCGAGGCGGATCGGCACATTGACGATCAGTGCCCGCATCGGGCGGGTGAGGATGGGGGTCAGCGCGCGCAGCTCGGGGTTCAGATGCGGTTCGACCCGGTCCACCTGCACCAGGAAGGTCTCCCACGGGCCGAGGTGTTCGGCCGACAGGTAGGACGGGATGTGCGAAACGTTGTTCACTTTGTCTTCCTCCTCCGAAGGGCCGGGGCAGGACGCTCTGCCGGCCTCCTTAATGACGCAGAGTGCGCAGCGGGCTTTCGGTTCCGCTCAGTTGATTCTGGCTGTGAACTCCGTCCGTTATGATCGCGCTATGTGTTTTTCGCGACGGTCGTCCGTGATGCGTGTTCAGAAGCTGATTCTTCTTGCCATCGGTGGCGCGGCGAGCCTGGCAGTTCAAGCCTCCGACGAGGCCCGCCTGCCCGGTGACGCCGCCGCGGTGCAAGCTGCGGCGGCTGACCGGCCGTTCAAGCTGAGCCTTGGTGAGTATCGTTACGGTGGCAATTTCAGCGGTCAGGACGTCAATCTGCGTTACCGCCGCGGCGATTCGTCGGTGTGGCTGGGTGCCTACCGCGACCGGGATTTCGGCACCCAGGGGCGAGCGGGCGTGGATACCAGCTGGCAGCCTTTCGAAGGGGCGACGCTGGCGTTGCAGCCGTCGCTGCAATGGGCTTCGGGCGGTTTCTGGGGTGGCAGCTTCAGCGTCGAGCTGGGCGAGCCGTGGTTCGTACAGGCCGGCATCGGGCGCACCAACACCAGGCCCTACTTCAATCTCAACTTCGACCCCAATGATGCGCTGTCACTGGCCGCTGGTTACCGGGACGATAGCGGCCGCACCTACTACCTGATGGCGATCCGCGACGACCGCCTGGGCACCCACCAGCAGCACGTCCACGCAGTGGCGCGCTGGCCGGTGGGCAACGGGCAGCGGGTCACCGTCGACGTGCTGCGCAAGACCGGCATCGCCGACAGCGGCCCGGTGGAAGGCTGGGGTCTCAGCCTTGGCTACGATTTCCCGGCCTGGTTCCTGCGCCTGGCCTACGAGCCATGGCAGAACTTCAGCGACGTGAACGCCACCCGCTTGACGGTGGGCTTCCGCTTCTGAGGCCGGCGCCGGCTTACTGGCCGAGCGCGCCGAAGACTTTCTTCGCGAGGCCAGTGGCGGCGCCGACCGGGTCCTTGCGGATCGCCTTCTCTTCCTCGGCGATCATCAGGTAGAGGCCGTCGAGGGCCTTGCGGGTCACGTAGTTCTCGATCTTCATGTCGTCGCCCTTGACCAGCCCGAACTGGCCGGCCTTGCTGGCCAGCTTGTTGTACTGGGCGGACAGGGCCAGCTTGTCGGTGGTTTCCTTCACCGTCGGCAGGAAGGACTCCGCCAACTGGGCGGAAGTCTTCTCCTTGAAGTACTGGGTGGCCGAATCGTCGCCACCGGTGAGGATCCGCTTGGCGTCCTCGACGCTCATCTTCTTGACTGCATCCACCAGCAGGACCTTGGCCTTCGGCACGGCTTGCTCGGCGGCCTTGTTCATCGTGGCGATCAGCGCGTCCACGTCCTTGCCGCGACCCATCGTGCGCAGCACCCCTTCCAGCGGTGCGATGCTGTCGGGCAGGCCGATCTTCACTTTCGGGTTGTTGAGGAAACCACCGTCCGCGCCCAGTTGTCCAACTGCTTTGCCGGCTCCCTGGACGAGGGCATCCTTCAGGCCGCCCGACGCATCCTTGTCGGTCAGGTCGGACAGACCCAGGGCCCAGGCCTGGCTACAGATGACAAGCAACAGCAAAGCTCTCAAAATCGCACGCACGGCATACCTCCTTCTTTTCCGGTTGAACACGATGTTATTAAAGGCTATCACGCGTCTTGTCGCGCCCGTCCTGATCCTGGCCTTCCTGCACGGCTGCAGTCAGCCGGCGGTAGCGCCCGACGTGAGCTTCACGACCCTCGACGGCCAGACCCGCCAGCTGTCGTCCCTGAAGGGCAAGGTGGTGCTGGTTAATTTCTGGGCGACCACCTGCACCACCTGCGTGGCCGAAATGCCCAAGTTGGTCGAGACCTACAACAAGTTCGCGCCGAAGGGCTTCGAGACCGTCGCCATTGCGATGGACTATGACCCGCCCGAATACGTGCGCAACTACGCGCAGAAGAACGGTTTGCCCTTCACCGTGGCCCTCGACAGCGGCGGCAAGGCCGCCAAGGGCTTTGAGGAAGTCCGCCTGACGCCGACCACTTTCCTGCTCGACAAGCAGGGCCGGGTCGTCCAGAAGTACCTCGGCGAGCCGGACTTCGCCAAGCTCCACGCCCTCCTCGACAAACTCCTGGCCGAACCGGCGTGACGCGCCGCGGGCTGATCCTGGCGCTGGCCGCGGCCGGCGCGGTTGCGGCTGTGCTGCTGTGGCCGAAGGGGCGCGAGGTGGATGTTGCGGCCGTGCGCAAGGCGCCGCTGACCCAGTCGGTGGTGGCGACCGGCCGTATCGTCACGCCGGCGCGGATTTCCATTGGCAGTCCGCTGGCTGCCACGGTGCTCGACGTGACCGTGCGCGAGGGCGACAAGGTGAAGGCCGGCCAGGTGTTGGCCCGCCTGCGCGCCGATGACGCCGAGGCGCTGATCGGCCAGGCCGTCGCAGCGCTGGCGGAGGCCGAGGCGCGCCTGACCCAGATCGAAGCCCTCGGCCGCCCGGTGGCGGCCCAGCAACTGGCCCAGGCCGAAGCCAACCTGACGGTGGCCCGTGCCGAGGCAGAGCGTGCCCGCCAGCTGGTCGGTCGCGGTTTTTACGCCCAGTCCAAGGCCGACGACGCGTTGCGCAACGCCGCCAATGCGGAATCCGCGGTGGCTGCGGCCCGTGCCCAGCTGGCTGCCCAGCAGCCCGGCGGCACCGAGAAGGTAGCCGCCGAGGCCCGCGTCGCCCAGGCCCGCGCCCAGCTCGCCAACGCCCGCGCGCGGGCCGCGCTGCTGACCCTCACCGCACCGTCGGCCGGTGTGGTGCTCAGCCGCAAGGCCGAACCCGGCGACGTGGCGGCGGCCGGCAAGGTGCTGCTGGAACTGGCCGACAGCGGCGAGACCCGCATCTACGCGACGGTGGACGAGAAGAACCTGCGCCTGCTGCAACCCGGCCAGCAGGCCCGCGGCGTCGCTGATGCCTATCCGGCCAAGCCCTTCGATGCGACCTTGTATTACTTGGCACCGGCGGTGGACCCCCAGCGCGGCACCGTCGAGATCCGTTTCCGCGTGCCGACGCCGCCGGATTTCCTGCGCCCCGACATGACCGTGTCGGTGGAGGCCGTCACCGGCCGCCGGGACGCCACGCTGGTGCTGCCGTCCGAAGCCGTGCGCGACTTGGACAGCGGCAAGCCGTGGGTGCTGGTGGCCAAGGATGGCGTTGCCGTGCGTGCCGACGTGCAGCTCGGCCTCAGCGGCATCGGCCAGGTGGAAGTCCTCAAGGGCCTCGCCGACGGTGACCTGGCCGTGCTGCCGGCCTCCGGCGCGCTGGAAGGCGACAAACTGCGCATCCGTGAGCCGAAGAAGCCCAAGGTTGGCGGCGTGCAGGTTCCCCAGGGCATGATGCGTTGAAGCTGCGCCTGCCTTTCGCGCCGCTGGTCGCGCTGCGCTTCCTCCGTGAGGGGCGCATGCAGACCTTGTTGATCCTCGCCGGCACCACCGGTGGGGTGGCGGTGATCGTCTTCCTGACCCAGCTGATTACCCAGTTGCAGGCGCAGATCGTGGACCGGGTGCTCGGCACCCAGCCCCACGTGGTGATCCGCCCGCTGGAGGAGGCCAACCGTCGTGCCTTCGACGATCCGGCGTCGGCGGTGGTCATCGAACCCCGCGCCCAGCGCCTGCGCTCGGTGGACCAGTGGGAGAACGTCGCCCGCCTGGCGGCCGGGATGCCTGGCGTCACCGCGGTGTCGCCGACCGTCACCGGACCGGCCTTCGCCGTGCGCGGCCAGGCCAACAAGTCCGTCGCGCTGATGGGGATCGACGCCGAGCGTTACCGGCGCATCGTGCGCATGGAGGAATACATGATCGCCGGCCGCTTCGCGGTAGACGGCACCCGCGCGGTGATCGGCTCCGAGCTGGCCAAGGATCTGGGCATCCGTCTGGAGGACAAGCTGCGCGTGGCATTGCCCAACGGGCGCGACGAGCTGCTGCAGGTCGGCGGCATCTTCGACATCGGCAACAAGGACCTCAACCGCCGCTGGGTCTTCGTGACCCTGCCGCTGGGCCAGAGCCTGCTCGACCTGCCCGGCGGGGTTTCCAACCTGGATCTGACCGTGGCCGACATCTTCGACGCCCAGACCATCGCCACCCGCCTGCAGGGCGCTACCGGCCTCACCGTGGACAGCTGGATGCAGACCAACGCCCAATTGCTCGCCGCGCTGCGCAACCAGACGGTTTCCAATAACCTGATCCGCAGCTTCGTGATCCTCATCGTGGCCCTTGGCATCGCCAGCGTGCTGGTGGTCAGCGTGGTCCAGAAGCAGAAGGAGATCGGCATCCTGCGCGCCATGGGCGCCAGCCGCGCGATGATCCTGCAGGTCTTCCTGATCCAGGGGGCGCTGGTCGGGGCGGTCGGCTCGATCCTCGGCAGCCTGCTGGCCTTTGGGCTGCTCAACATGTTCTCGGCGATCTACCGCAACGCCGACGGCAGCCCGCTGTTCGCCGCCGAGCTGGAGCCGCGCTTCATCGTGCTGGCGGCGCTGGTGGCCACCGGCGTCGGCCTCGCCTCGGCGCTGATCCCGGCGCGCCGCGCGGCGAAGATGGACCCGGTGCAGGCGATCCGTTCATGAGCGACGCGGTCATCGAGCTCGCCGGCCTGACCAAGGCCTACAACATCGGTACGCCGGTGGAAGCCGAGGTGTTGCACGGCATCGACCTGCGCCTGGGGCAGGGCGAGTTTGCCGCGCTGATCGGCCCGTCCGGCTCCGGCAAGAGCACGTTGCTGAACATCATCGGCCTGCTCGAACGCCCCAGTGGTGGGCGCCTGTCCATCGGCGGGCGCGACACGGCGGCCCTGTCGGAAGCCGAGATCACCGCGCTGCGTGGGCGCAGCATCGGTTTCGTGTTCCAGTTCCACCACCTGCTGCCGGCCTTCAGCGCGCTGGAAAACGTGATGATGCCGACCATCATCGCCCGTGGCGCGCCCGACGACGAAGCCGAGGCGACCGCCATGCAACTGCTCGATGCGGTTGGCCTGAAGGCCCATGCCCACAAGAAGCCGGCCGAGCTGTCCGGCGGCCAGCAGCAGCGCGTCGCCATCGCCCGTGCGCTGGCGCTGCGGCCGCGCCTGATCCTTGCCGACGAGCCGACCGGCAACCTGGACACCCACACCGCCGACGACATCTTTGCGCTGCTGCGGGAATTCAACCGCCAGACCGCGTGCGCCTGCCTCATCGTGACTCACGACCCGCGCCTGGCGGCCCGTTGCGACCGGACCATTCGACTGGTGGACGGCTGCATCGCTGCGGACTCCTGAGCACCCATCCGCCCGCGTTCCTTGATGTTGCAAGACGCAGTGAGAGATTGTGCTGCGGCGTGATCTGCCGAGTTGCCAATTGTCCAGGCCTTCAGTATGGTTTTACCGCGAATTTGATAGTTTTGAAACAGACACAAGGACCCTCCGGCATGCCGTCCCAGGCGCAATTGCTGCAAGTCATCGAGATCCAGAGCGAGATCGTCAAGGCCGGGCTGGACCTGGGCGAAGTGATGGCGCTGGTGGTCGAGCGTACCCTGTCACTGATCGGCGCCGACGGGGCGGTGATCGAGCTGGCTCAGGAAGGCGAGATGGTCTACGCGGCGACCTCCGGCATTGCCGATCCCCATCTGGGCCTGCGCCTGGGCCAGGCCGACAGCCTGTCGGGGATGTGCGTGGAGAGCGGGTCCATCCTGCGCAGCGACGACACCGAGTGCGACGAGCGGGTGGACCAGGCCGCCTGCCGGAAGATCGGCCTGCGCTCGATGATCGTCATGCCGCTCAAGTTCGATAACAAGGTGGTGGGTGTGCTGAAAGCCATGGGGGTGCAGCCGCATGCTTTCCGCGTGGCGGACGAAGCCCTGCTCGGCCTGCTGTCCGGGGTGGTGGCGGCGGCGATGCATTTCGCCACCCAGCTCGACAGCAACAAGCTCTTCCAGAAAGCCACCCACGACGGCCTCACCAACCTGGCCAACCGCTCGCTGTTCATGGACCGACTGCGCCACGTGGTGGCCCGCAATGGCCGCGACCGGCGGCCGGCCGGCGTACTGATGATCGACATGGATGGCCTGAAGGAACTCAACGACACCTTCGGTCACCGGGTCGGTGATGCGGCGATCCGCGAAGTGGCCAAGCGTTTGAAGACCGCCGCACGCGAGTCGGACACCGTGGCCCGGCTCGGCGGCGATGAGTTTGCGGTGCTGCTGACTCCGGTCGAGCAGGCTGCCGGCATCGACGCGGCGGTGCAGCGCCTGTATTCCCAAGTCACCGGTCCGTTCAGCTACGAAAACCGGGCCTTTGATCTGAGCGTAAGCATCGGCGCCGCCTGCCTGCCGGAAGACAGCGACGACATCGAACAACTGCTGGACGTGGCCGACCGGCGCATGTACTCGGTCAAGCGGGCGCGCCGTAGCCGGCAGGCTGATTGCACCTCCGGCTGACCACCCCGCCCGCGTGGCCGCGGACGCCGCGGGGCGATGCCGTCGAGGCCCGCGCCGTTCTGGCGGGCCGCCATCTCGGGTATCGTGCAGCTCCGCTGTTTTTGCGTCTTCCCACCGAATCACCATGATCACTTCTTTCCAGGCCCTGGCTTGCCCCCTCGACGGTGGCCCGCTGCGGCGTGATGGTGCCAGCTGGCGCTGCGGCGCCGGCCACAGCTTCGACCTTGCCAGCCAGGGTTACATCCACCTGCTGCCGGTCCAGCAGAAGCGCTCCCGCGACCCCGGCGACAGCAAGGAGATGGTGGCGGCGCGCCGGCGTTACCTGGAGAGCGGCGTGTATCGCCCGATCGCCGATGCGGTAAGTCGTGCCGTGCTGGCGGACCTGCCGGCCGGCCGGCAGGCAGCCTGTCTCGACGCGGGGTGCGGCGAAGGCTATTACCTGCGTGAGCTGGCCGCGGCGGCCGATGCTGGCGGCGTAGACCTGGCCGTGCTGGGCCTCGACATCTCCAAATGGGCGGTGCAGGCCGCCGCCAAGCGCGACAAGCAGGCCGCCTGGGTGGTCGGCAGCAATGCCAACCTGCCGGTGCTGGCGGGCACCGTGGACCGCTTGCTGTCCCTGTTCGGCTTCCCGGTGTATGGCGAGTTTGCCCGTGTGCTGCGGGCCGGCGGCGAGCTGCTGCAGGTGGACGCGGGGCCGGATCACCTGCGCGAACTGCGCGAGATCATCTACCCGACGCTGAAAGCGCCACGCCAGTCCGACGAGCGCGTGCCGGAGGGCTTCCGGCGGATCGGCGTCGATACCGTCCGCGCCGCCATCCGCCTCGATAGTGCCGCGCAGATCGCCGACCTGCTGACGATGACGCCCCACCTGTACCGCGCCACGGCGGAAGGACGGGCCCGCGCGGCGGCGCTGGAATCCCTCGACCTGACGGTGGACGTCAGCCTGACGCGCTTCGTGCGGGAGGGCTGAAGGCCGCGCACACCCTGCTGCCCGCGTGTTGGGAAATCCTGCCGCGGACGCTGCGGTGTCGCGACGCCTGGCTGGCCGCTCCGTCCGAAATTACGTATCGTGAGGCCATTGTCCTACCCCCTCGGGTAGATCCTGTCTTTTGCCGCCGCTTGCCGGCGGCCTGTGCCTAGGGTGAGTTTGCTTATGTCGGGTTTCGTGCCGAGCTTTGGGGTGGCCGAAGGCGCCATCGCGTCACTGGTGTTTCCGTTCGTTGGAACGTCCCTGCTGCTGGATCCCGATCTTCAATTGCCGGACCCGACGCGGCTGGCGGCCCTCGGCCCGTGCCTGGAGGCGATCACCATCGGCAGCCTCGACGGCATCCCCTGCGAGCTGCGTCTGTGGCCGGCCCACCTGGGCGTGCCGCCGGAATTCACCACCCGCGATTACCGCCAGCTGTGGGGCCGCTGGCCCGACGGGCTGCACGAAGCGCTGGCCCGTGCCCGCCAGCTCGTGTCGTGGCTGCAGCAGCACCGTTTCTGCGGCGAATGCGGCGGTCCGCTGCACACCAGCGCCAGTGAGCCGGCGCGGGAATGCCGGGCCTGCGGTGCGAAGGCCTATCCGCGCATCTCGCCGGTGTGCATCGGCCTGATCCTGAAGGGCGACGAGCTGCTGCTGGCCCGCTCGCCGCATTTCCCGCCGGGTATCTACAGCGCGCTGGCTGGTTTCGTCGAGGCCGGCGAAACTGTCGAGGACTGCCTGCGCCGGGAGATCCGCGAGGAAGCCGGCATCGAGATCGCCAACATCCGCTGGTTCGGCAGCCAGCCCTGGCCTTTCCCTCATTCGCTGATGCTCGGCTTCTTTGCCGACTACGCCGGTGGCGACGTCGTGGCCCAGGAAAGCGAGATCGAGGATATCGGCTGGTATCCCCTCGATGCGCTGCCGATGCTTCCCCATCCATCCACCATCGCCTTCCAGATGATCGACGCGGTGCGCAAGGGTCAGCATCCGCGCTGAGGAACGTTCGCCGGGCGGCGGAGTCGCAGCAGGATCCGGCAGCTTGCCGTCATCCCTCGGAGGAATCATGTCCGGAACACCCCGCGTCGAAGCCGTCCTGCAGGACACGCCCTACCTCGTGCAGTTGTCCGATGATCTGGGCCATGTGTGGTCCGCCGACGAGCCCGTCGAAGTGGGCGGCGGCAACGCCGGCCCATCGCCGGAGCGCCTGATTATCGGCAGCCTCGGCACCTGCACGGCGATCACCCTCAAGATGGTGGCGACACGCCGCCAGTGGCCGCTGACGGGCGTACGCGTGGAACTGCGGCTCAACCCGGCGGGCAAGCCGGAGGCCGGCAACGACATTGAGCGCCTGATCCACCTGGACGGCGAACTCAGCGACGAGCAGCGCGCCCAGTTGCTGAAGATCGCCAACGCCTGCCCGATGCACAAGCTGCTCACCGGCGAGGTGCGCATCCACACCGAACTGAGTGCCTGAACGGGAGGACAGGACCATGACAATCCAGCGCATCGAGGCCCGTACGGCTGACTTGGGCGAAGGGCTGACGATCCGGCGCGCCGTGCCGACCCGTGAGCGGCGCATGGTGGGCGCCTGGTGTTTCCTCGATCACATTGGGCCGCGGGACTTCGAGACCGGCCACGGCATGCACGTTGGCGCCCATCCGCACATCGGTCTGCAGACCTTCACGTGGATGATCGAGGGCGAGGTGCTGCACCGGGACAGCCTTGGCCACGAGCAGGTGATCCGCCCCGGCCAGGTCAATCTGATGACCGCCGGGCGTGGCATCGTCCATACCGAGGATTCCCTGCCTGGCGAGACGCGTTTGCACGCCGCGCAGCTGTGGATTGCACTGCCGTTTGAAGAACGGGAGCGCGAGCCGTCTTTCGAGCACTATCCCGACCTGCCGCGCTGGGACGCCGACGGCTGCGCGTTCACGCTGCTGGCGGGACGCAATGGTGACTACGTGGCACCGGCGCGGCTGTATTCGCCGCTGGTCGGGCTGGATGTGAACAGTGCGGCGGGGGGGCACATCGGCCTGGCGCTGGAGCCGGCTTTCGAATACGCGGTGCTGCCGCTGGAAGGCCATATCGACATCGATGGCGAGCGCTTCGGGATCGGCGAACTGGCCTACCTGGGCGAAGGGCAGGCGCGTTTCGATGCACAGCTGTCGGCGGGCGGGCGCGTCCTGCTGCTCGGCGGCGAACCCTTCGGCGAACCGGTGCTGATGTGGTGGAACTTCGTCGGTTTCAGCAAGGACGAGATCGCCGCTGCCCAGCGCGAATGGGAAAACGGCGGCGATGGCCGCTTCGGTCCGGTGGCAGCGCCCGGCGAGCGGCGCCTGGTTGCGCCGCCGCTGCCCTGGCCGGGTTACTGAGCGTCAGCCGGCGCGGTCTGGCTGGTGGCCGCCAGCCAGGCTTCGTAGCCGCCCTGCAGCGGCCGCACCGACAGGTAGCCGGCCTCCAGCAGGTGGCGTGCCGCCTGGATCGCGCCGGCATCCTCGGGGCAGGCGCAGAGTGTGACGATGGGGCGATTCTTCGGCCAGTCGCCCACAGCCTCGTGCAGGCGGTCGTGTTCCGCGAGCCGTGTGCCGGGGATCGGACCGGTGGCGGCGACCATCGTCGCGCCGCGCAGGTCCAGCACGAGCGGCCGTTCGGCTGATTCCAACGCCGCCAGCAGTTCGGTCGGCGTGATGTGGGCGATCGCGCATTGCTGGCGGAAACGGTATTTCTGCCACAGCTTCCAGCCTAGCCAGGCGCCAGCCAGCAGGCCGAGCACCACCAGCGCGCGGCCCATGTGTTCGTCCAGCGCGACGATGGCGGCCTGCACCGCCTCCTTCAGCACCCAGCCTGCCCCCAGTGCCGCACCCGCCCACAGCGCGGCGCCGGCCGCCGCGGCCAGCAGGAAGCCGCCGAGATTCATGCGTAGCGCGCCTGCGATCGGTGGCGCCACCGTCGAAAAGCCGGGGATGAACTTGGCCACGACCAGCGACGACAGGCCCCAGCGGATGAAGCGGGCTTCGGTCTGGCTGACGCAGGAGGCGGGGTTGATCGACAACTTGCATAGCCCGGCCAGCACCCGGTAGCCGAACAGCTTGCCGGCGCCGTACCAGGCCCAGTCAGCCACGACCGAGGCCAGCACCGCCACCGCCAGCAGCTTGCCGAGCCCGTCGGGCCCGGCGGCGAGGCTGCCGGCCAGCAGCAGGGTCGGCACCGCCGGCACCGGGACCCCCATCTGCTGCAGCAGCACATTGACGAACACCACGCTGAGGGCGTCCTGGCGGAGGGTGTGGCTGAGCTGGGCGAGTTCCATCGGTGGCGCTGATCGGTGGGCGGATGGCCGATTATCGGCCGGGGTGGGATTTTTTGCCGTGTCAGTGACGATCCGCGTTACGCCGATATGCCGCTGGAGAACCGTATAATTCCGCTGTCTTTCGGCCCTTAGCCGGGCTTTTATCCGACGGAATGCCATGAAAGCCAGGACCACGCTCTATGACCTGCTCGGGCTGACGCCCACCGCCAGCGAAGTCGACATCCAGGCCGCCCATCTGCGCCTGAGCCGTCACTACCAGTCGGGCAATCACGGCCTGTCGCCGGTCGATGTGGACAACAAGCTGAAGGCGATCCGCGAGGCGGTGTGGATCCTCGCCGATCCGGGGCGGCGGGCCGCCTATGACGTGGGACTGGCGCGTGCCCAGCAGCCGGCGCCGGGGCTGGATCCGGTCGTCGAGCAGCTGCTCAAGGATCCGCTGCCGCTGCAGGTTGAGATCAAGGCCGCCAAGCGTTCGCCGCTGCGCATCATGCTGGGGGTGATCGGTACGCTGATGATCATCGGCATGCTGATCCAGATTTTCTTCTCGGTCTTCGCTTTTCGCCGGGTGACCAGCGGTGACGGGGCTGCGGAGGCGCAGCAGAAGGTCATTGCGGCGGAGCGGCGCCAGACCTATGGCGACTTGTCCGAGCAAGAGATCGCCGAGCAGGAGGCCACCGAGCGCCGCCAGCGTGCAGAGTCCATCCGCCGCCAGGAGGAACTGCGTGCCGAATACGCCCGCAAGGAGGAAGAACGCCAGCGCGAGCGGGCCCTGCAGGAGCGCGGCTACTACGCCGACCGGGTGTCGTCCGAGCTGCAGCAGGCCGAGGAGGCGGCCCGCCGCAAGGCCGAGTACGAGCAGCGCCAGCAGGAAGAGCAGCAGCGTCGGGCCGAAGAAGAGGAGCAGCGCCGCGTGCAGGAGCGGCTGGCACGGGAACGGGCCCGCCTGCACCTGAACAACTGAGCAAGGGGCATTGGCCTGCTTGGCGAGCAGCAGGCGGGGCTTTCCGGGATAATCCGGCATGAGCTCGATTCTTCCCCCGCTGCCGGACGCCGATTCCGCCGCCCCCGAGGCCACTTTCGTTCCGCCTCCTGCCGCCGCCGCGCCGGTGCCCTTCGACCAGCTGCCCCTGCCGGCCGCGGTGATCGCCAATCTGGCGCGCCTCGGCTACCACACGATGACGCCGATCCAGGCCGCCGCGCTGCCGGTGGCCCTGGCCGGCGACGACCTGATCGCCCAGGCCAAGACCGGCAGCGGCAAGACAGCGGCTTTCGCCCTGCCGCTGCTGAACCGCCTCGACGCGCGCCGCTTCGCCGTGCAGGCCCTGGTGCTATGCCCGACCCGCGAACTGGCCGAGCAGGTCGCCCAGGAGATCCGCCGCTTGGCCCGCGCCGAAGAGAACATCAAGGTCCTCAGCCTGTGCGGCGGTAGCCCGATCCGGCCGCAGGCCGACAGCCTGGCTCACGGCGCGCACATTGTCGTCGGTACGCCGGGCCGCCTGATGGATCACCTGTCGCGCGGCAGCCTCAAGCTCGATGCGTTGCAGGCGCTGGTCCTCGACGAGGCCGACCGCATGCTTGACATGGGTTTCTTCGACGACATCGCCTACGTCGCCAAGGCCTGCCCGAAGGACCGCCAGACCCTGCTGTTCTCAGCCACCTACCCGGAGGGCGTGGTGCGCCTGGCCCGCCAGTTCATGCGCCAGCCGCGGGAGATCGCCCTGGCCGAGCAGCACGAGGCCGACAAGATACGCCAGCGCTTCTATGAGGTGACGCGGGAGCAGCGGCTGCCAGCCGTTGGCCTGCTGCTGCGTCATTACCGCCCGGAAAGCGCGCTGGCCTTTTGCAACACCAAGCAGCAATGCCGCGATTTGGTGGACACCCTGCACGCCGAGGGTATTCATGCGTTGGCCCTGCACGGCGATCTCGACCAGCGTGAGCGCGATCAGGTGCTGGTGCGCTTTGCCAACCGCAGCTGTTCGGTGCTGGTGGCGACCGACGTGGCGGCCCGTGGCCTCGACATTGCCGGCCTGGAAGCCGTCATCAACGTGGACGTGACCCCCGACCCGGAGGTGCATGTGCACCGCGTCGGCCGCACCGGCCGTGCCGAGCGGGACGGCTGGGCGCTGAGTCTGGTCGGCCCGACGGAGAAGAACCGCGTTGGCAACATCGCCCGCAGTCAGGGTTTTGAGCCGCAGTGGGAATCCATCGCCGAACTGCAGGCCGAGAACGCCGCGCCGCTGCTGCCGCCGATGGCGACGCTGCAGATTCTCGGCGGGCGTAAAGACAAGATCCGCCCTGGCGATGTGCTCGGTGCGTTGACCGGCGAGGCCGGCTTTGCCGCCGAGCAGATCGGCAAGATCAACGTGACCGAGCAATCCACCTACGTGGCTGTGCGGCGCGACATCGTCCGCCAGGCTCTGAAGCGCCTCGCCGATGGCAAGCTCAAGGGCAAGAAGGTCCGCGTCCGCTTGCTCGACGAGTAAACTCGGGGCCATGCCGTGGGGCGGCTTTGCATGGAGCTGCCCTAAACTGTGGGGGCGAATTCATTCGCCCACGGACTTCGATCAACCTGCTACGGGCGAATGAATTCGCCCCTACACCCATCATGGCCGATTCCCATCGTTTCCCGGATGCCGATGTTGACGCGATCTACCGCGTGATCGCTGAGCGGCGCGACATGCGCCACTTCCGCCCCGACCCGGTCGATCCCGAGATCCTGGCGCGCCTGCTGTGGGCGGCCCACCACGCCCCCAGTGTTGGCTACATGCAGCCGTGGCGCTTCATCCGCATCACCGACCGCGGCCTGCGCGAGCGCATGCACGTGCTGGTCGAAAAGGAGCGTCGCAACACCGCCCGTGCCCTCGGCGAGCGGGAAGAGGACTTCATGCGCCTCAAGGTGGAGGGCCTGCTCGATGCCGGCGAGGTGATCGTCGTGGCGCTGGCCGACGGCCGCGAGAAGCACGTCTTCGGCCGCCGCACGCTGCCCGAGATGGACCTCGCGTCGGTGGCCTGCGCGATCCAGAACATGTGGCTGGCGGCCCGCGCCGAAGGCATCGGCCTAGGCTGGGTGTCGATCTTCGACCCGGTGGATCTGACCACGCTGCTCGACATGCCGGCCGGCGCGCGCCCGGTCGCGATTCTGTGCATTGGCCACGTGGACGAGTTCTACCCCAAGCCGATGCTGGAGATCCACCAATGGGCCGAGCGCATGCCGCTGGAGACGGTGGTCTTCGAGAACGGCTGGCGGGGTGAGGCCGCCGTGTCAGGCGACTGACGGATCCTTCCGCAAATGCTGGGCAAGCCAGGTGCCGCCCACCAGTAGCACGACGAAGCTCAGCATCTCCCAGGCTGACAGGAAGATCGCCTGGGCGGGTCGTCCGGTATCCAGCAGTGCTGGCATGTGTTGAACCAGCACCGGTAGAGTAATCAGCCCGGCCACCGGCACGGCCCGTGGACCGTATAGCCAGCCCAGGGGACGGGCCGCCAGCGCGGCCAGCAGGGTGGCAGCGAGGAAGCCCCGGCTGATCAGGATCGCGATTTCCAGCGGATTGCCCTGCGGAATAGGCATTAGCAGGGTGACCAGCGCGAGCATTCCATCGTAGGCGATGAAGCCGGCGAACATCAGGCAGGGCAGCAGTCCGGCCTGTAGTTGTGGAGATGGACGCTGTACGCCGTTAGCCCGCCGCAGCCTGGCCGTTCCAGGTGCCTTCGGCCGCGGCCCGGTCGCCCAGGGGCAGCAGCTTCTGCAGCGTTCGGATGTAGCGGTGCAAGGCATCCAGGCCGGTGGGGGTGAGGCTGTAGCTGGTCTGTGCGCGACCAGGGCCCTCGATGCGGCGCAAGGAGACGTAGTCGGCGGCGATCAGCTTCTTCAGATGGGATTCCAGGTTGCCGTCGGAAACCTGGAGGTTGCGTTTGAGCTCGGTAAAGCTGGCTTCACCGGCGCCGGCCAGAAAGGCGGCCAGCTGGGTGCGCAGGGGTTGATGGAGGAGGGGATCGAGGGCTTCCATGGCTTGAGCCCGCCGGGGCGGGCCTTTTGTCGTCTTATTTCAAGTTGAATTCTGCGCGCATCGAGCCGGGATTGTGTCCATCCTGGTCGCCAGGCATGCGGATTTCGAACTGGCCGGTGACGATTTCGTCGTGCCGACGCCAGGTTTTGCCATCCAGGCTGGCCCATTGTTTGTAGGTATAGACGTCTTGCTTGAGGCGCACGTGGAGGGTGCTGCGTGCTTCGGCTTCCAGCAGGCTGCCGTGGATGCGCGCTTCTACGGGGAGAGGTGCGCCCGCCGGGTAGTGGAGGATGTGGGGCTGGCCGGTGGGGGCCTGCTCGCCGAAGCGGACGACCGGCAGCCTGGCCAGTTCCTCGGCACCGGGTTGGCCGAAGCTGGCGCAGCCGGCCAGGGCGAGCGCCGCCAGGGCGCCCATAGATCGCAGGATCATGGTGAAGCTCCTTCAGTGGGGAAAGGTCTTAACGGTGCGGCGTGCCGTGGAAATCGACGACCAGGGCGGATTCGACGACTGGGCCATGGGCCGGATCGAGGCTGGCTTTCATCCATGGAATGGAGATCCAGTGGGTCTCCCGGGCCAGCAGCCAGGTGCCGCCCGGGGCGCGGATGTCGCCGGTGGGCTGGCCGTCCCGCAACATGACCTCCACCGTCTGATCGAGGGTCAGGGGCAGGATTGCATCCGGTGTAGGGCGAAACAGGTCGCCGGACAGCTCCATCTTGACCGGCACCCGGGTGCCGGCTGGCACGCTGACGATGCTCAGGCCCGCGACGTTGGCGCCGGCCCGGTAATCCGCCAGGGCGATGACCGGCAGTTCCGGTGGCAGATTTGCCGACGCGTAGCGGTGGGCGATCAGTGGTGCGGCCAGCACGATGACTGTCCAGCCGGCGGCCTGGGCCAGGCGTAGCACGAAAGTGCGTTCCCGGCCGTGATCGAGGAGCAGGGACAGCAGCGGCAGACCCAGGCCGAATACCGAGGCGGCGATCCATTTCATGGTCTCGAAAGGCAGCCGTGCCGTGACACCCGCGACGCCGATGGCGATGATGATGCCGCCGGCCCATTCCAGCACTTCTTCGGAAAACAGGCCATGCACGTAGAGGGCGAGGCCGATCAGTACCAGCCATACGGTGCACAGCATGTAGGCGCCGCCGAAGAAGAAGGTGGCGAAGGTGAACAGTGCTCCGACGCCCATCAGCAACCACAGCAGTTTGACGACCTGGCGGTGGATGAAGGACCAGGTTTCGTCCCGGGCTTCCTTGACGCGCCGGGTCAGGTGCCAGTCGGCAAAGCCGGTACCGCCCAGCACGGCGGCGATCAGGAGCAGCCAGGCGATGGCCCGTTGCGTGGTGTCGGAGATCTGTTCGGCCGTGAGAACGGAGTCGCTCGCCAGGAACAGCCCGGCGCCGGCCAAGCCCCACAGGATCAGGCTATGCCGTTCCATGCGCAGGTTGCGCTGGCCGCGGGTGAGCATGGATTGGATGCTGTCGAGCTGGCGGACGATCGGATCGGACATGGCTGGATGATTCCGGACGAATTAACTCTGTAGTTCAGAGTTTATTGCTCTGAAATTCAGAGTGTCAACTGTTTCCGCTTCATCGAACGGTCTGGTGCGTCGGGCCCGAGGGGCTACAATGCCGCCTCTTCTCCATCAGCCCGGATGTAATCCCCCATGTGGTTCCGCAATCTCCAGATCTACCGTCTTCCTGAAAACTGGGGCCTGACTGCCGAAGCCCTCGCCGAGAAGCTCGCCGCGCGGCCTTTCCAGCCCTGCGGCAGCCAGGACATGGCGAGCCGCGGCTGGAGTTCGCCGACCAAGGACGACCGCTTCGTGCTGGCGGTCGGCGGCCATTTCCTGATCTCCCTGGCCGTCGAGCAGAAGCTGCTGCCCTCGTCGGTGGTCAATGAGGTGGCGGCCGACAAGGCCGAAATGATCGAGGCCCAGCAGGGCTACAAGCCCGGCCGCAAGCAGATGAAGGAAATCAAGGAGGCGGTGCTGCAGGAACTGCTGCCACGCGCCTTCACGCGCCGTCGCCGGGTGTTCAGCTGGATTGATCCGGTGGGCGGCTGGCTGGTCATCGATGCCGCCAGTCAGGCCCGTGCCGAGGAAGTCCTCGAAGCCCTGCGCGACACGCTGGACGAGCTGCCGGTGAAGATGGTCAAGACCCAGCTGTCGCCGGTGTCGGTGATGACCGACTGGCTGGCCGCCAACGAGGCGTCAGGCGCCTTCAGCATCGACCTGGATTGCGAGCTGCGCGCCGTCACCGACGAGAAGGCCGCGGTGCGCTACGTGCGCCATGCGCTGGACGGCAAGGACGTGCAGGACCACCTGGCCGCCGGCAAGCTGCCGACGCGCCTGGCGCTGACCTTCGACGATCGTATCTCCTTCATGCTCACCGAGAAGATGGAGATCAAGCGCCTGGCCTTCCTCGACATCATCAAGGAAGAGGCCGAGCGCCAGGCCGACGCTACCGACATGCAGATCGAAGCCGACTTCGCGCTGATGAGCGGTGAGCTGTCACGCCTGATCCCGGCCGTGCTGGAAGCCCTCGGCGGTGAAGTGAAGGATGCGGTGATCTGAGGCTGGGAGGGGAGGCCGGTGCCTTCCCCTCCGATCAGAGGCGCTCATCCGGCCTCGGCATGGGTGATTCAATAAATCGCGCCGCCGGTTTGCGTGGAGTACAAGGTGCCGCTCTCGGCGGACAGGTTGTAGTTGGTGGTCGCGCCGTCGTAGCCGCGCCAGTTCTGCAGGTCGAAGCGGCCGCTGCCGGACAGGCGCTGCACACCAATGTTGCGATAGGTGAGGGGCAGGCGCGGCTGGCAGACCTGTGGCAGGCCGTTGGTCTGCAGGAAATACACCGAGCCGGTGCCGAAGCGTGTCGCGGAAGTGCCGGCTACTGCGAGGGCGGTCTCCACGTCCACGCCGACGCCGCGGGCCATGCCCGACCAGCCGTCCTGCACGATGCGCGCCAGGAAGCCGACCAGCCGGCCCATGCGGTCGCGGGTGTCCAGGTGGGCATCGGTGATCACGAAGTCCAGGCCCGGCGCGGTGATGAAGCCCCGGTCGATGGTCATCCGCTTGTTGTAGGGGTTGGAGAGCGCGTCGTCGGAATAGACGGTGCCGTTGAGGGCCGCGAAGTCGAACTGGCCGAGCACCGCCAGGCCGGCGCTGGTGCCGCCGATCGGCACGTTGCGGGCGATCAGGCCGTTGATGGCCTGTTCCACACCGGTGCCCTTCCAGAAGTTGATGTAGTCGGCCTGGTCGCCACCGGCGATGAACAAGGCCTCGGCCTTGCTGATGCGGTCGATCACGAAGGGATCGTTGGCGGCACCTCGCGACGGGATGATCAGCGTCTCCACCGAATCGACACCGCCCATCGCATAGATGTAGGGGTTGTAGGCATCGGTACCGGTGGCACGGATCACCACGAAGTCGCCGCCGCCGGCGCGGGCGATCATCCACGGGAAGGCCGCGTCCACGTCCGGGCCTCCGCCCATCAAGAGGGCGGAAGGCTCGCGGGGCGGTTGGCTGGAGCTGGCGTCGGCGGGGTTGCCGACCACGTAGTACTGGTAGGGTTTGTCGGCGTGGGCCGGGCTCAGTACAGCGAGGCCGGCAACGACTGCGAAGGCCTCGGCGAGGCGGCGCCAGGGCCGCCATGCACTGCCTTGTTCGATGGAACGCGTACGGTCTTGCATGGTGAGTACCCCTGGTGTTGTCGTCGTACCATGCTCCGTAGCGGCAATCAGCCTGTCAAGGCATTCTGACCATTTTGGGTTTCAAAGGTGGAGCAGAGCGACTACCGCGATCGCGCAGCCGGCGCCGGCCACGCCGAGGGACGTCCATTCCATCCACTTCTTGCGGGTCAGCAGGGTGATCGCCGCCAGCGAGATGGCGACCTGCATGGCGGTCATCGCCTGGGCCCAGCGGTGGTGCTCGTGCAGCGAGTGTTCGCTGGCTTCCTCGGCCTCGGTGGCGGAGGCTTCGAGCTTCTCGGCCTTGCTCTTGATGTCTTCCTTCTCGCGCTTGTAGCGCTCGATCTCGGCCTGGTAGCGGGCCTGGGTTTCCCCGCTGGTCAGTGCAGCAGCCAGCTCGGCGATGTTCTGCTTGGAGCTCTTGGCCTGGTAGTAGCCCCATTGGTTGGAGGCTTCCGTCTTGCGGATGGCGGCCTCGTTCTTGTGCATCAGCGCGTCGTTCTGGGTGGCGCCGCCAGCGTAGCTGAACAGCGCGCCGAGGGTGGCCAGGACCGCCGTCATCGCTGCAATGCGCGAGGCGAAGCTGTCGCCGCCGTGGCTGGCGTGCTCGACGGCGTGGTCGTGGGGGCCGTGGACGTGGAAATGGTGGCCGGACATGCAAGTTCTCCGTGTTGAGGGACGGGGCAGGGCCCCGTGAAAACGCTGCGGATTTTAGGCCAAGTGGCGCCGTTTAGCGTGCCGATGCAAGGGCCGGCCCACCGATGCGGAAACGCTCGACGATGCGTGCCATGTGCTGGGAGATGTCGCGGATCGAGTCGGCGGCCTGCTTGGTATGCAGCGCGGCGTGGTTGGCGTCGCCGAGCAGGTTGTCGATCATGCCGACCTGGCCGACGATCTCGTTGCTGGACGATTGGCCGATGGCTACCAGGCGGGTGATCTCGTTCACCACGTCGATGACCTTGCCGGTGGAGTCCTCGATGCGTTCCACCGCGTTGCCGGCCGTCTGAGCCAGCACGGTGCTCTCCTGCATCTCGCCGATGACTTTCTGCATCAGCTCGGTGGAGTCGTGGGAGGTCTCGCGGATTTCCGAGATGTGCTGGTTGATCAGCTCGGTGGAGCCGGCAGCGCGTTCGGCCAGCTTGCGCACCTCATCGGCGACCACCGCGAAACCGCGGCCCGATTCGCCGGCACGGGCCGCCTCGATGGCGGCGTTGAGGGCCAGCAGGTTGGTCTGATCGGCAATCTGGCGGATTTCGGAAACG
Organism: Zoogloea sp.; assembly: GCF_041914405.1. Lineage (NCBI taxonomy): Bacteria > Pseudomonadati > Pseudomonadota > Betaproteobacteria > Rhodocyclales > Zoogloeaceae > Zoogloea > Zoogloea sp. The sequence goes on along the minus strand of NZ_JAYSDK010000030.1, from coordinate 2,341 downwards.
ACGGTCTCGACCTTCGCGACCGATGCCGCCAGGTCGAAGACCCGCCCCGAGGCGTTGTCGATGCTGGCGGCGAGCTGCTCGATGCGACCGGCGGCGTTGCGGATCACCGCGCTGTTCTCGGTAGCGCGGGCGCTGGAGTCGCTGCTGATCTCGCCAGCCTGGCGGGTTTCCCGGTCGATATCGACGATATGGGCCTGGATGGCTTGCACGGCCGAATGGATGGCCTGGGACGACTGGGTACCGTTGGACGCCAGGCGGGCGATGGCGGCGGCCGACTGGTGCATCTCGATGGAGGCCACCTCGTTGCGGCGGATCACCTCGACCATCTCGCCGAGGCTGGCCTGCAGTGTGTCGATCAGGCTGTTGAAGGCGCGTACGGATTGGCCGATCTCATCGTTGCGAACGACCGGCACACGCTGCGTGAAGTCCAGCGAGGTGGCGATGGCGGCCATCGTGGCTTCCATCGCCCGCAGGGGCTTGATGATGTTGCCGTGCAGGCGGAACACCAGGCCGACCAGCACGACCAGCGTCAGCCCGGTGGCGACGGACAGGATCCATTCGGTCTGCACGAAGCCTTCTTCCACGGCGGCCACCGAGCGGTCCTTGGTGCGGCGCTTTTCGACGCGCAGGGTCTCGAGGATCTGCTGCAGTTCCTGCTGGTACTGGGCTACGTTGGCGTACAGGCTGGCTTCGGCGAGGGCGCGCTGGCCGGCCACGGCCTGTTCGATGGTCTCGTCCATCGCTGCCTCGTACTGGGCGAGGCTTTCTTCCGCCTGGCGGAGCATCGCTTGTTCAGTGTCGGAGTGGGCCAGCGGCGCCTGTTCCTTGAGGGCGTCGCGGAGGCCCAGGCGTTGGCTCAGCAGCTTCTCCTTGGCACCAGCGGCCACGTCGGCACTGGGCGCGTAAACGATCTCGGTGAGGACGATCTGCACCTGCTTGAGCTGGGCGCCCAGATCCGAGGCCGCCAGGGCGCCGGGGATCGCATCGTCTGTGAGGCTGCGTACCAGCCGCGTGTTGTGATGGAACATCAGCAGGCCGGCCGTGCCGGCGGCCAGCAGCAGGGTGGTGGTGATGGTGATGAGGATGATCAGGTAACGTCGAATGCTCATGGAGATGACTTCATGTCGGCCCGGCAGGGCGATGCGGGTTTGAGCGTTTTCTTGTGCGTCGCACCAGAAAACCCGCACATTTATCGACAGGCGTCTTGCTGAATCAAATGAATGTTTTGTGACAGTAACAAAGGCGCGGGCGGCCCTGTTTCTGTAAAAATGCTTTTCGTATTTGCGCTCGGGATATGAGCTGAAATGCCTATGTCCTGTCAGGGCAGGAAGACCGGGTCGGAGAAGACCAGAGTGCCGTCGGCGCGCATCATCAGGTTGTGGGGGTTGAGGATGTCCGGCTGGACCGGGTATTCCTCGATGAAGTCGGATAGCGCGGCGATGGCCTGCACGATGCTGGCGGGTAAGCCCGGCGGCGGCTCCTGGGCGATGTGGTAGAGCGCCAGGCGGCCGCGGTTGACGCCCAGGTTGGCCCATTTTTCGCAGCCTTGCCAGTAGGCGTCGGACAGGGTGCGCGCGACGGCTTCGGCTGGGCCGCTGATCGGCTCCAGGCGTTCGATTTCCAGCAGGCGGAAGGAGTAGCCGTTGCTGGCCTTGCCGACCACGCCGTGGTCGCGGTATAGGCGCGGGAAGTGGATGCCGGTGGGACGGTCGTCGGCAGCTAGGTAGTAGTAGTCGGCGGGGGAGCTGACGACTTTGTAGACCCGCTCCCCGTCGCCGGCATCGAGGACGATGGACGACTCGCCGCGCCCAAGCTCGGGGCGGCCGTCGAGGAGCGGATGGGCCGGCACCGGGTCGGCGATGCGGGCGGCAATCATGTCGCCCGCGGCGTCCCCGGCGTCCGGTTCCGTCATCACGGAGCGGGTGGAATTACCCGATGATGTTGTAGCCGGCATCCACGAAGTGTACGCCACCAGACAGGTTGCGGCCCGCGTCGGAAACCAGGAAGGCGGTGAGAGCGCCGATGTCTTCCGGCGTGACCAGGCGGTGCAGCGGGGAGCGATCCACCGCGGCGGCCATCAGGCCGTCGAAGCCGGCGATACCGGAGGCGGCGCGGGTCATCAGCGGGCCCGGGGAGATCGCGTTGACGCGGATGTTCTTGGAGCCCAGTTCGAAGGCCATGTAGCGTGTCGCGGCTTCCAGCGCGGCCTTGCACAGGCCCATCATGCCGTAGTTGGCGATGACCTTCTCGCTGCCCAGGTAGGTCATGGTGATCAGCGAGCCGCCACCGGCCTTCTCGAGCAGCGGTTCGGCCTTGCGGGCCAGGCGCACGAAGGAGTGGG
>NZ_JAYSDK010000029.1:36209-71945 GCF_041914405.1 Zoogloea sp. | reverse complement strand
GAGTACCTGGTCAATGCCGACCAGATCCAGATCAAGATGGCCCAGGGCGCCAAGCCTGGCGAAGGTGGCCAGTTGCCCGGTCACAAGGTGTCCGAGTACATCGGTTTCCTGCGTCACTCCGTGCCGGGCGTCGGTCTGATCTCGCCCCCGCCGCACCACGACATCTACTCCATCGAGGATCTGGCCCAGCTGATCCACGATCTGAAGAACACCAACCCGACGGCCGACATCTCCGTCAAGCTGGTGTCCGAAGTGGGCGTAGGTACCGTGGCGGCTGGCGTGGCCAAGGCCAAGGCCGACCACGTCGTCATCGCCGGTCACGACGGCGGTACTGGTGCGTCGCCGCTGTCCTCCATCAAGTACGCCGGTTCCCCGTGGGAACTGGGCTTGGCTGAAACGCAGCAGACCCTGGTCCTCAACCGTCTGCGCAGCCGTATCCGCGTGCAGGTGGACGGTCAGATCAAGACGGGTCGCGATGTCGTTATCGGTGCGCTGCTGGGCGCCGATGAGTTTGGCTTCGCCACCGCACCGCTGGTCGTTGAAGGTTGCATCATGATGCGCAAGTGCCACCTCAACACCTGCCCGGTGGGTGTGGCCACGCAGGATCCGACCCTGCGCAAGCGCTTCTCCGGCCAGCCGGAGCACGTGGTCAACTACTTCTTCTTCGTTGCCGAGGAAGTGCGCGAGCTGATGGCCCAGATGGGCATCCGCAAGTTCGACGATCTGATCGGCCGTGCCGACCTGCTCGACATGCGCGCCGGCATCGAGCACTGGAAGGCTCGCGGCCTGGATTACAGCCGCATCTTCCACCTGCCGAACGTGCCTGCTGACGTGCCGCGCCTGCACACCGAAGTCCAAGACCACAATCTGGTCAAGGCCCTCGACAACCAGCTCATCGAGCTGGCCAAGCCGGCTCTCGAAACCGGCGAGAAGGTCTCCTTCGAAGTCCCGGTGCGCAACATCAACCGTACCGTCGGCGCCATGCTGTCCGGCCGTTTCGCGGCCAAGTACGGTCACGCCGGCCTGCCGGACGACACCGTGCATATCCGTCTCAACGGCACGGCCGGCCAGAGCTTCGGGGCCTTCCTGTCTCGCGGCCTGACCCTCGAACTGGTGGGTGAAGGCAACGACTACGTCGGCAAGGGCCTGTCCGGTGGCCGCATCGTTGTGCGCCCGGCTGATGGCTTCAAGGGTGAAACCCCGAGCAACATCATCATCGGCAACACCGTGCTGTACGGCGCGACCGAAGGTGAGGCCTACTTCGCCGGCGTCGGCGGCGAGCGTTTCGCGGTGCGTAACTCCGGTGCGACCACGGTCGTCGAAGGCGTGGGCGACCACGGCTGCGAATACATGACCGGCGGTACCGTCGTGGTGCTCGGCATGACCGGCCGCAACTTCGCTGCGGGCATGTCCGGCGGCGTGGCCTACGTGTTCGACGAGGATGGCACTTTCGAAGGCCGCTGCAACATGGCCCAGGTGGCCCTGGAGCCGGTCGAGGAAGAATTCGCCGCCCGTCAGGGTTCCGAGGCCGGTGACGACCTCGAAGGCCATGGTCGTGTCGACGTGCGTCACCTGGGCATGGCCGACGAAGCCCTGCTCAAGATGCTGATCGAACGTCACGCCACCTACACTGGCAGCGAGCGCGCCAAGGCCATCCTGGCCGACTGGGCAGCCTACCGCTGCAAGTTCGTCAAGGTGATGCCGCACGAATACCGTCGCGCGCTGGCCGAGATGGCCGCGCAACAACAGAAAGAACTGGAGGCCGCGTAACAATGGGCAAGCCAACTGGATTTCTCGAGTACCAGCGTCTTTCCGAGGCTTATGCCCCGGTTGAGCAGCGTCTCAAGCACTACAAGGAATTCGTCGACCACCTGAGCGACGAGGATGCGGCCAAGCAGGGCGCCCGCTGCATGGACTGCGGTATTCCGTTCTGCAACAACGGCTGCCCGGTGAACAACATCATTCCCGACTGGAATGATCTGGTTTATCGCGGCAACTGGAAGGAAGCGATCGAAGTCCTGCACTCCACCAACAACTTCCCGGATTTCACCGGCCGGATCTGCCCCGCACCCTGCGAGGCAGCCTGTACGCTGAACATCAACACGGAAGCGGTTGGCATCAAGTCGATCGAGCACGCGATCATCGACAAGGCCTGGGAAAACGGCTGGGTTACGGCCCAGCCCGCCGCCGCCAAGACTGGCAAGAAGGTTGCGGTGGTCGGTTCCGGCCCTGCCGGCCTGGCTGCTGCCCAGCAGCTGGCCCGCGTCGGCCATGACGTGACCGTCTTCGAGAAGAGCTCCCGCATCGGCGGCCTGCTGCGCTACGGCATCCCCGACTTCAAACTGGACAAGTCCACCATCGACCGTCGTGTGGCCCAGCTGGAAGCCGAGGGCGTCACCTTCCGCACCAAGGTGTGCGTTGGTGTGAAGCCGGGTGTTACCGGTATCAACGATGACGCCGTCGAAGTGGTATCCGCTGAACAGCTCAAGTCCGAGTTCGACGCGGTGATCCTTGCCGCCGGTTCCGAAGTGCCCCGTGACCTGCCGGTGCCGGGCCGCGAGCTGGCTGGCGTCCACTTCGCGCTGGAATTTCTGATTCCGCAAAACAAGGAAGTGGCTGGCGACGACAAGAACCCGATCTCCGCGACTGGCAAGAACGTCATCGTGATCGGCGGTGGCGACACTGGTTCCGACTGTGTGGGCACCTCCAATCGTCACGGTGCTAAGTCCGTGACCCAGTTCGAAGTGATGCCCGAGCCGCCGAAGGAAGAGAACCGTCCGCTGACCTGGCCGTACTGGCCGATCAAGCTGCGCACCTCCTCCTCCCACGAGGAAGGCTGCACCCGCGAGTTCGCGGTGTCCACCAAGGAGTTCATCGGCGAGAACGGCAAGGTCAAGGGTCTCAAGACCGTAGAACTCGAATGGAAGGACGGCAAGCCGACCGAAGTGCCGGGTTCCGAGCGTGAGCTGCCGGCCGATCTGGTGCTGTTCGCGATGGGCTTCACCAACCCGGTGGCATCCCTGCTCGAAGCTTTCGGCGTCGACAAGGACGGCCGTGGCAACGCCAAGGCCACCACCGACGGTGACGGCTGCTATGCCACCAATGTGCCGAAGGTCTTTGCCGCCGGTGACGTGCGCCGTGGCCAGTCCCTGGTTGTGTGGGCGATCCGCGAAGGCCGTCAGGCCGCTCGCGAGGTCGACACCTTCCTGATGGGCAGCAGCGTCCTGCCGCGCTGATCGATCTGTAAGGCATCAAGCAAAAAGCCCGGGGTGACCCGGGCTTTTTGCGTTTCTGGGGAGCGCTTTCCTGCCAGAGAGCGCCCACAGGGGAAGGGAGAGAGCCCTGTTGATGGGCTCCCCGTCCCAATATCCTTGTTGCTTCAGTTCAGCCCCAGCAGGTTCACCGTATGGTGGCCGATCATCCATTCCTCGTTGGTCGGTACCACCAGCACTTCCACCTTGCTGTCCTTGGCGTGGATGCGCGTGGCGTGGCGCTGGTTTGCTGCGGGATAGAGGCGCAGGCCGGTCCATTCCAGCCATTCGGCGATGCGGGCACGCACCGGTGCGGCGTGTTCGCCGATGCCGCCAGTGAACACCAACGCGTCCAGCCCGCCGGCGGCCATCGACAAGTGGCCGATCATGCAGGCGGCGCGGTAGCAGAACAGCTCGACGGCTTCCTTTGCGGCTTCCTCGTCGGAGTCGAGCAGGGCGCGCATGTCCTGGCTGAGGCCGGAAACGCCGAGCAGGCCGGACTGCTTGTAGAACAGGTTGCTGAGGGCCTTGGTATCCATGCCCTTCTGCTCGATGAGGTGGAGGATCACGCCGGGGTCGAGGGAGCCCGTGCGGGTGCCCATCATCAGGCCGTCCACTGCGGTGAAGCCCATGCTGGTGTCGCGGCTGACGCCGTCGCGCAGCGCGCACATGCTGGCGCCGTTGCCCAGGTGGGCGATTAGGATCGGACCGCAGGCCTTTTCCTCGCCGAGCAGGTCGGGCAGCTGACGGGATACGAACTCGTAGGACAGACCGTGAAAGCCGTAGCGTTTCACGCCTTCGTTGTAGAACGAGCGCGGCAGCGGAAAGCGCGAGGCTACCGGCAGGCGCGTGCGGTGAAAGGCGGTATCGAAGCAGCCGACCTGGCGCACATTGGGCATCAGTGTGAACAGCGACTTGATAGCCCGCAGGTTGTGCGGCTGGTGCAACGGGGCGAGCGGAATCAGCGTCTCCAGCTCGCTGACCACTTCTGGTGTCAGCACTACCGGCGCACCGTAGTGGTCGCCGCCATGCACGATGCGGTGGCCGGCGGCAATGATGTCCACGCCGGGTGTGTGGCGGTTGATCCACTCGAACAGGAACTCCAGCGCGAGGCGGTGTTGACCGTTCTGGTCGGTGCCGTCCGGCACCGTCAGGCCCTCGGCGAAGCGTTCGCCGGTACTGCTGTCCACCGCATGCATCAGGGGTTCGGCGCCGATGCCTTCAACCTGGCCGGCCAGGCGCGGCCGGTCGGCCAGCTCTGGGATCATCGGGAAGAGGGCGAACTTAAGGCTCGACGAGCCGGCGTTGAGGATCAGGATGGCTTTCACAGGCGGACTCCCTGGCGGCGTTTATGGGCCATCAGCTGCGCGATGGCGCAGGAGGCGGTTCGGGTTTCGGCGGTATCGGCACGGCTGGTCAGCACGATGGGCACGCGGGCGCCCAGCACCACGCCGGCCATCAGGGCGTCGGCGAGGTATTCGAGCTGCTTGGCCATCATGTTGCCGGATTCCAGGTCGGGCACCACCAGGATGTCGGCCTGGCCGGCTACCGCGGAGCGGATGCCCTTGGTTTTGGCGGCCACCAGTGAGACGGCGTTGTCGAAGGCCAGCGGGCCGTCGAGCAGGCCACCCTTGATCTGGCCGCGGTCGGCCATCTTGCACAGGGCGGCCGCGTCGAGGGTGGAGCGAATTTTGACGTTCACGGTCTCGACGGCGGACAGGATCGCCACCTTGGGCTCTGGCACGCCCATCATGATCGCCAGCTCGATGGCGTTCTGGATGATGTGCACCTTGTCGTCGAGGCTTGGCTCGATGTTGATCGCCGCGTCGGTGATCAGCAGTGGGTGCGGGTAGGTTGGCACGTCAGCCATGAAGACGTGGGAGATGCGCCGGGAGGTACGCAGGCCGCTGTCCTTGGCGACCACCGCGCCCATCAGCTCGTCGGTGTGCAGGGAGCCCTTCATCAGCGCCTCGACCTCGCCGCAGCGCGCCATGCGCACGGCAATCTCGGCGGATGCGTGGCTGTGTGGCGCGTCGACGATGCGCACGCCGCGCAGGTCGAGCCCCTCCTGCTCGGCTACTTCGCGGATCTTGCTCTCGGGGCCGACCAGCACCGGGATCACCAGCCCGGCATCCCGTGCCTGCAGCGGGCCACGCAGGGACTCGGTGTCACAGGGATGGGCCACCGCAATGGGAATCGGCTCCATGCCTTTGGTCAGCTCGAGCAGGTGCAGGTAGCGTTGCTGGCGGTCGGAGATGGTGACCTCCGGCATGGCCATGCGCGGCCGCTTGATCTTCTCGGTGGGGGCCATCACCTCGGCGGTGCCGTCGATGACCTTCAAGCCGTCCTGGTTGACGCACTGGCAGTCGAGCAGCAGGTGGTGGTTGTGCTCGAAGCGCTGGGTGCAGGTGATGGTGACGGTCAGCGTGTCGCCGATGGTGATCGGTCGCCAGAACTTGAGGGTCTGGGCCACGTATACGGTACCGGGGCCGGGGAATTCGGTGCCGAGGATGGACGAGATCAGCACGCTGCCCCACATGGAGTGCCCGACCACCTCGCGGAACTGGCTGGAGCGGGCGAATTCGGGGTCCACATGCGTGGGGTTCACGTCCCCCGACATCACCGCGAAGAGGTGGATGTCCTGCGGGCGCAGAGTACGTACCAGTTGGGCGGAATCGCCCACGGCAATTTCGTCAAACGTCCGGTTCTGGATGAAATCACGAGCGTCGATCATGGCGATATCCTGTTTTTTTGCGTTGCAGCGTCCTGATTCTAACGAATGCGCATCGCGGAACTTTAGTATTAGATCAAAGGAGTGTTGCATTGCGTCAGGGAGCGCACCGGGCCGCAGTAGAGCATCCGAGAACTGCGCCGCGAAGTCGCATTTTTGCGCATGCTAGAATCCGCTCCAGCTTACATTCAAACTGCATCAGGAAACTCCATGGAAGTGATCGTTCTCGCCGCCGGACAAGGCAAGCGCATGCGTTCGGTGCTGCCCAAGGTGCTGCAGCCGCTGGCCGCCAAGCCCTTGCTGGCTCATGTGCTGGACACCGCCCGGGCACTGGCGGCGCGGCGCATCGTGGTGGTGTATGGCCACGGTGGCGAGGTGGTGCGTGAGGCGCTGGATGCCCCCGATCTGGCCTGGGCCCGTCAGGACCCGCCGCAGGGTACTGGCCATGCGGTGCAGCAGGCCATGCCACTGGTTGAAGACGGAGACGTGGCCCTGATCCTCTATGGCGATGTGCCGTTGATCGGCGTGCCCACGCTGCAACGCCTGATCCAGGCTGCCGGCGCCGAGCGGCTTGCCCTGCTTACCGTCACGATGGACGACCCCACCGGCTATGGTCGCATCCTGCGCAACGCGGCTGGCCAGGTTACCCGCATCGTCGAGGAGAAGGACGCCGCGCCCGACGAGCGCGCGGTCCGCGAAGTGAACACCGGCATCCTGGTCGCTCCCGTCGCGCGCCTGCGCCACTGGCTGGCGGCTCTCAAGAACGACAACGCCCAGGGCGAGTACTACCTCACCGACATCATTGCGATGGCGGTCGCCGACGGCCTCGAGGTCGTCACCACCCAGCCCGACGCCTTCGAGGAAACCCTCGGCGTCAATAACAAGACCCAGCTCGCGGAGCTAGAGCGCATCCACCAGCGCGCCATCGCCCGCCGCCTCACCGACGGCGGCGTGACCGTCATCGACCCGGCCCGCCTCGACGTGCGCGGCGAGTTGATCTGCGGCCGCGACGTGGAAATCGACATCAACTGCATCTTCGAGGGGCGCGTCGAGCTTGGCGATGGTGTGCGTATCGGCGCCAACTGCATCGTCCGGAACGCGAAGATCGGCACCGGCACGAAGATCGCTGCCTTCTCCCAGATCGAGGATACCGAGATGGGCGAGGCCTGCATCATCGGTCCTTACGCGCGAACCCGTCCGGGTACCGTGCTCGGCAAGGACGTGCACCTCGGCAACTTCGTCGAGGTCAAGAACAGCGTGATCGCCGACCACTCCAAGGCCAACCACCTGGCCTATATCGGCGATGCGGACATTGGGCAGCGGGTCAACGTCGGTGCAGGCACCATCACCTGCAATTACGACGGTGCCAACAAGTTCCGCACCATCATCGAGGACGACGTCTTCATCGGCTCCGATACCCAGCTGGTGGCGCCGGTCCGCGTCGGGCGCGGTGCCACCCTTGGTGCCGGCACCACCTTGTCGAAGGACGCGCCGCCCGAGCAGCTCACCGTGTCGCGCGCCAAGCAGCTGTCGATCCCGGGGTGGAAGCGCCCGGTCAAGATCAAGAAGGCCTGAGGCCGTTCACCATTTCCGGCCCGGTCATGCAGACCGGGCGTCTCTGAAAGGTTTTCGATCATGTGTGGCATCGTCACCGCCATCGCCCGTCGCAACATCGTTCCCGTGCTGCTCGAAGGCCTGCGCAAGCTGGAATACCGTGGCTACGACTCGGCCGGCCTGGCCGTTCTCAAGCAGAACGGCAAGCCGACCCTGCAGCGCCTGCGCGCCGTTGGCCGCGTCGCAGAGCTGGCGGCCCAGGCCGACGCCACGGGTTTGTCTGCCGAAATCGGCATCGCCCACACCCGCTGGGCCACCCACGGCGTACCCTGCGAGCGCAATGCCCACCCGCACATCTCCGGTGGCCTGGCGGTGGTGCATAACGGCATCATCGAGAACTTCGAAGAGTTGCGCGATGCCCTGCGCGCCAAGGGCTACGCCTTCACCTCCGAGACCGACACCGAAGCCATCGCCCACCTGCTGCACGACAAACTGAAGACCATCCCCGACCTGTTTGACGCGGTGCGCGCCACGCTGGCCGACCTGGTCGGTGCCTACGCCATCGGCGTGATCAGCGAGATCGATCAGGGCCGCGCCATCGTCGCCCGCAAGGGTTCGCCGCTCTTGCTGGGCATTGGCGAGGACGGCCATTACGCCGCCTCCGACACCGCTGCGCTGCTGCAGGTCACCCGCAAGGTGGTTTATCTCGAAGATGGCGATGTGGCCGAGCTGACCCTCGACGGCTACCGCGTCACGCGCCAGGACGGTACGCCGGTGGAGCGCCCGGTGCACATCTCCAGCTTGTCCGCCGACGCGGTCGAGCTCGGCAAGTACCGCCACTACATGCAGAAGGAAATCTTCGAGCAGCCCCAGGCCCTCGCCAACACCCTGGAGATGATTGCCGGCGGCGGCAGCGTGTCCCCGCAGCTGTTCGGCAGTGACGCGGTGGATGTCTTCGCCGCCACCCGCCGGGTGCTGATCCTTGCCTGCGGTACCAGCTACCACGCCGGCTTGGTGGCCAGGTACTGGCTCGAGGCCATCGCCAAGCTGCCGTGCTCGGTCGAGATCGCCAGCGAGTACCGCTATCGGGAGTCGGTGCCCGACCCAGAGACCCTGGTGGTCGTCATCTCCCAGTCCGGCGAGACCGCCGATACCCTGGCCGCCCTCAAGTTCGCCAAGGGTCTGGGCATGACCAAGACCCTGGCGATCTGCAACGTGCCGGAGTCCGCCATTGTGCGGGAGGCCGCGCTGCGCTTCATCACCCGCGCCGGCCCCGAGATCGGCGTCGCCTCCACCAAGGCCTTTACCACCCAGCTGGCGGCGCTGGCCCTGCTCACGCTGGCCCTCGCCAAGGTGAACAACCGCCTCTCCGAAGCCGACGAGGCCGGCCACCTGGCCCTGCTGCGCCACCTGCCGGTCGCCGTCGCGAAGGTCGTCGAGCTGGAGCCCGAGATCGAGCGCTGGGCCCAGCGCTTCGCCGGCAAGAACCACGCGCTCTTCCTCGGCCGCGGCATGCACTATCCGATCGCCCTGGAAGGCGCCCTCAAGCTCAAGGAAATCTCCTATATACACGCTGAAGCCTACCCGGCCGGCGAACTCAAGCACGGCCCGCTGGCGCTGGTGGACAAGGAGATGCCGGTCATCGCTGTGGCTCCCAACGACAGCCTGCTCGAAAAGCTCAAGTCCAACCTGCAGGAAGTCCGCGCCCGCGGCGGCGAGCTCTACGTGTTTGCTGACGTCGGCTGCGAGATCGCCGAGTCGGAAGGCGTGCACATTCTGCACATGCCCGAACACTACGGCCTGCTGTCCCCCATCCTCCACGTCGTGCCGCTGCAACTGCTCAGCTACCACGCCGCGCTGGTGAAGGGCACGGATGTGGACAAGCCGCGCAACCTGGCCAAGTCGGTGACGGTGGAATAAGGGGCGCGCCCGTCTTTTGAGTCCACAGAATAAAGTTGGTCGGAGTCTAAGTAAGCAAAAGGGGCCGGAAGGCCCCTTTGCTATTCCCACTAAATGAAAATCGAACTTCGGCAGATCGGCCTAGCGTATTGACCCAGCAAATCCTGCGCAGATCTCGCCGCTAAAGCGAATGCCTCAGCAGGCGCATTCATCTCCAGCGCCTGATGGGGCTGCTGGTGGTTGTACCGCTGGATCCAGTCCCCGATCACGCGGCTGGTGAAGACCGGGCCGTTGTCCGTGCGCATCGAGGACAGGTTAGCCCATTAGCGACAAGTCTCTGCCAGAGTATTGGCAAGGTCTTCATCAGGTCTTTTCCATGTGCCCAGACGAGCTCCTGAAATGTACATTTGGTGGCTCAGGAGGCAGAGCAACAACCTCCCGCGCTCACGTCGAGCTTGAATTCACTGCTATCTCCCTTGACAGGGAAACCGCGAAATATCCATTTGGCAATACCGTCAGTCATGTTCAATACATCCTCGTAACCTTCGCGCATCAAGTAATACGTGGCTCGCAAACTATCATGACCGTCGGCACTGACCATGATGACCTGGCGGTCTCGCGGGATTTCCTTGAACCTGCGTTCGAAGTCACTTAACGGGATATTCAACAAATCGGGCACATCGAGAGCTAGTTTCTCGAACTCGTCTTTTTCACGGACATCCACCAGTAACGCATGCTTGAATTCAATGCGCTTACGCGTTGAAGTCGGACAGCATTCTTTGGCGTGTGGCAGTGGTGCCGGGGCTGCTGCGGCATTCATGGCAGACCTCCATGTATAGAAATTCAACCACTTTTACTCAATCACGCGTTGAGCATTGCGGCCTTCGACCTATCCAAGACGAGATGACTACTGTTTTAGCCAACCCAGAATTTCGTCTTTACTAGGAATGCGCCCAGAGCACTTCACGACCTCGTCGACCACTAATGCCGGCGTTGTCATGATGGGATAGGCCATGATTTGCTCAAGCTGTGTGACGTGCTCGAAGTCAGCTGCAAGTCCTAATTCCGCGAGAGCTTCGCGCGTGAGTTGCTCTACCCGTTTGCACTTGGCACACCCGGGGCCAAGAACCTTGATTAGCATGATGAGCTCCTTCAAGTAAGTGCGTCGTGGCGGGTTTCGACGAGATAAAGCATCGCGCTCAGCGCGAGTACAAATCCTGCAACGGCGAGGCCCAGGGTCAGCGCTGAACCACCATCTACCCAAGCGCCGTAAGTCAAACCCGCCAACGTGGAGAACAGCGCCACCAGGCCTACGTAGGTCCAAGCCCGCAGCTTGCCGATGATAGCGGCGGTTATCAGGATGCTTTGCAGCGACAGTTCGGGGTCTGCCATTAAATAGGCGATGAGCGGACCAGGATGCATGCCGAGCGACAGGAACATCTTGGCAATGGGAACCTCGACCAGTGTCGGGAAGTACATAAACACGCCGAAGACCACCCCGGCGAGGTTGGCCAGAACGGAATTGGTTCCGGCAATGGCCTGCACCCACTCTGGTCGTATGAAGACCCGAATCACCCCGACCAGAAAGACGCCGACAATGAGTAACGGAAAAATCATCTTTACGAATCGCCAGGTTTCCCAAAGCCATTGCTGGATGTCCCATTCTTCGAACCGGCGGCCTTGGGGTATCAGGGCAAGGCTGGTCACGGTGACGGCCAGGGTGCGGCCGGTGATAACCAAGGTGATGCCCATTTCTCCCACTTGAATACCGGTCGCTGCAAACACCAGGGTCGCAACCACCAAAACCAAGGTGATGGTGGTCAGCCGGTTGATTCCTTCATCCACCTTGCCCAACCCATGCCAGGCTACGCCACCAATCAAGGCGAGGGCCACGATGAGTGCGGCACCCTGCACGCTCAGGCCTTCGGCCCCGGTCGCCTCATTGACCGGCACCCAGTTGTCCAGCAACTGCTGAACGGCCATCGCGTTGTGCCAGGGAAGGGATATGCTCACCAGCACAGTCTTCAGGAAATCTAGCTTCAGCGTGCCTGCAATGAGGAGCGCGATAAGTGTCCCCAAGAAGAGGAGAGTCTTTCCGGAAATGGATTCACTCGATGCGAACTCGGGGCTGTCCGCGAGTCGTGCGACATCACTTTCTCTGAAGAGCACCGCCATAATCATGCCGATACCGATGCCGAAAGAGAGTGCCAACACAATACGGGCAATTGCAAAATCTGCGCCCAGCGCGACGCCTGTGTAAGAGAGAGCGAGGATGTTGGCCGCCGGCGCAAAGAACAGGAAAGTAATCGCAGGGCCAAGGCCCGCGCCTTTCTTGTAGATACCCGCGAACAACGGTTGAATGGTGCAAGAACAGACGGCAAGAAGACTTCCAGCACCTGCCGCAGCAGGGTAGGACACCCACTTGGGTGCGTCAGGCCCGAGAAAGCGGATGATGGATTGCTGCGGAACTAAGGCAGACAATGCCCCGGCGATGAAGAACGCGGGCACCAGGCAAAGCAGAACGTGAGCTGCCAAGTAAGAGGCCAGACTATCGAAGCCTCCTTGAAGCGCGGTTACGACCCAGTCCATGTCCGACTCCCAGCTAACTCGGCCCGTCCTCTACGACCTTACTCACGAACCGTAAGTACGAGTTGCCTTCACCAGAAGTCGGGCCGACGCGCCTCAAGCGTGAATACCTCTGGCCTGCACCTCCGTCTTGTATCTTCCCACTATGGAAGACGAAGGACCATTACAAAGGATGCAGGACCGGTGAAACTTTTTTTGGATGTTGCGCGGGACACGAAGTGACGGTCTTCTTGGCGGGCTCCCTTCACCCACGCGCAACAGGACAAGATTAAGCACGTAGCCAAGCAGCAGGATGCGTCTGATCCCGCACGCCGCGCTTGCACTTGTCCCGCTGTGCCGCGAAACTGCGGGCGCCATGAACGACATCCTTATTATCAGCGGTGCAACGCCCGTGCCCGATGCGAGTCACCCGGTATCCGCGGAGGTGGGCACGAGCGTGGACGAGGCGCAAGAGCTGCGCGCCATCGAGGCGGAATCCATCGGCTGGTGGCCGCTGGGTGGCGACGCCTATCTCCACGTCGCGGAGCGACCGGGAACGGACGTGACCGTCATCAGCATCGTGGGCGTGCCGCAGGACGCGCAGGAGGGCGCCATGACCCTGCTGCTGGTGTGAGTCCGGTGGATCTTCGATGAGCGAACTGCAGCGTTTCACCACCGAGTACGTAGAGCTGGAAGACCGCATCCGCCTGAGCGGCGAGACGGCGCCGGGGGAGGCTGAGGTTGTGTGGCTGACCCGGCGGCTGATCGGTCGGCTCGTTCCCCATCTCTGTGCCTGGCTGGAGAAGCAGGGCGTTCTGGGCGCGGTGCCGGAAGATCCCGGCGTGGCTGATGCGCTGCAGGGCTTCGCCTTGCAGGCGGCGTTGCAGTCGCTGTCGCCGCAGCCGCCAGTGCAGCCGGAGACGGCACGGCGCAACTGGCTGGTTCATGCGGTGGATGTGACTGCTGGTGAGGAGGCTTTGCGCCTGGCTTTCCGGGGGGCAGAAGCGGCTCGGGTGGAACTGACTTTGCAGCCACAGGCCCTGCGGCAATGGCTGGGGATCCTGCATGCGCAGTGCGGGGTGGCTGAATGGCCGCTGGCGTCCTGGCCGTCCTGGCTTACCGGGCCCATTGCGGGTGGCGCGCCGCGCGTACAGATGCTGCATTGACGCGCGGGTGGCCCCGCGATCAAGGATAATGCGGGGCGTTGCCCTGACTCACCACCGTAGCGCTGCGTAGCGCCCGCTCCATGGTCACCACCGTCACTTCCTTTACCGATCTCCGTAACCGCGCCCTGCCTGGCGAGGGCTACGACGGGGTCGTGCGTGTCTCGTCGGGGGGGTATTACGGCACGGGCGTACTGCTCTACGACGGGCAAGCGGTGCTGACGGCGGCCCACCTGTTCGACCATGGCAGCCTGTCGGCCAGCGTACGCTTCGAGACGAGCAGTGGCATCCAGACGGTCAGTGCTTCCAGCGTGCTGGTCCACCCGCTCTACAACCAGAATGGCAGCAGCGATCTGGCGCTGGTGTGGCTGGGGCAGAGCGCGCCGCTGACGGCCGAACGCTACACCCTGTACCGGGATAGCAACGATATCGGCCAGGTGGCAACCCTGGTCGGCTACGGTCTGCCGGGCTCAGGTGCAACGGGGGCGCTGAGCGGCTATGCCGCCGGCGATCTGCGTCTGAAGGCCGAAAACCGGATGGACGTGGATTTCGGCACCCTGCAGAGCGGCCTGTGGAACAGCCTGTCCTGGTCGGCTCCGGCCGGGTCCCAGCTGCTGGCGGATTTCGATGATGGCACCGTCGGCCATGACGCGCTGGGGATGCTGATCAACCGCTTCAACGCCGGGCTGGGCCTTGACGAGGGGCTGATTGCACCGGGCGACAGTGGCGGGCCTGCCTTCATTAACGGCAAGGTCGCGGGTATCGCCACCTATACGGCCAGCTTGTACGAAGGCAGTACCCATCCGGATATCGACTCCGAGCTCAACAGCAGCTTTGGCGAGCTCGCCGCCTGGCAGCGGGTCAGCTATTACCAGCAGTGGATCGACCAGAGCCTGCGCGCCTATTACCCCGATGCGCCGACCAAGCCAGAGGAGGTGAAGAAGGCGGTGCCGGAGGGGAGCAGTGGCACTACGCTCGCGTACTTCCTGCTGCAGTTCACTGGTGTGCGCAGCGACCCGAACGAAATTCTCAGCGTGGATTTCGCCACGCGTGACGGCACGGCCACGGCCGGCCAGGATTACGTGGCGGTCCACGGCACGCTGAAGCTCTACCCCGGTGAAAACCAGGCCGTGATCCCCGTCGAGATCATCGGCGACACCACGCCAGAGGCTGACGAGAACTTCTACCTCGACGTTACCCACCCCGTTGGCGGCAGCTTTGGCGACGGCGTGGTCCAGCTGACCGCGGTACGTACCATCGTCAATGACGACGGCGGAGCCGTCGCGTGATCCTGCTGCCCCGTGATGGGTTTTCTTATAGTTACTGTGGGGGCGAATTCATTCGCCCAACACCGCTTCCCTTTCCAGTCTTTCCGGGCGCGTGAATTCGCCCCCACGGGATCGCCCTGGTCCCGTGTTTCCTGAAATCGTATCTCCATGAACATCCTGATCATTCATCCCCATTTCCCCGGCCAGTTCGTCCACCTGGCTCCCGCGCTGGTCCAGGCCGGGCATGCCGTCGTCGCGCTGACGATGCAGGCGGTGAGCGCCACGGAATGGGAAGGGGTCCGCCTCGTGCCGTTCGCGCTGCAGCGCGGCGGTACGCCGGGCGTACATCCGTGGCTTGCCGACCTCGAGGGCAAGACCTGCGTCGCCGAAGCCTGTCTGAACGCGGCCCTCGGGCTCAAGGCTGAAGGCTTCATGCCTGATGTAATCGTGGCCCATTCGGGCTGGGGTGAGAGCCTGTTCATCAAGGATGTGTGGCCGGAGGCACGCCTTGGGATCTGCTGCGACCACTTCCGGCATGCTGCAGGCGCCGGGGCCGGGGCCGGGGCCGGGGCCGGGGCCGAGGCTGCGGCCCTGCGGATGCAGCAACTGGCCCAGCGCCTGCAGTTCGAGCAGGCTGACCAGGGTATGGTGCCGACCCGCTGGCAGGCGGACTCCTTCCCCAAGCCCTGGCGCAATCGCCTGAGCGTCGTGCCGGACGGGGTCGATACCGAAGCCCTGGGACCGAAGGCGGATATCAGCCTGACCCTCAACGGGCAACTGGCCCTGAGCCGCCAGGACGAGGTGCTCACCTTTGCCTGCCGCGAGCTGGGACCACAGGCTGGCTTTCACGTGCTGATGCGCGCCTTGCCGGACATCCTGCGGCGGCGGCCGGCGCTGCATGTGCTGATCGCCGGTGGTGACGGGCCGGCGGCGCCGGCTCCGGGCCAGCGTAGCTGGCGCGAGGCGCTGGCCGTCGAGGTGCAGTCGCAGCTCACGCCGGGGGAATGGGCGCGGGTGCATTTCGTTGGCCCGTTGGCCGGGCCCCAGTGGGTCGGGTTGCTGCAGTTGTCCACCGTGCACGTGCAGTTGAGCGATCCCGCCCTGGCTTCGGCAGGCCTGCTGGAGGCGATGAGCGTCGGCTGCGCCATCGTCGGCAGCCGGACGGCTCCGCTGGAAGCCGCGATCCGGGACGGTGACAGCGGGCTGCTGGTGGATTACCCCGATAGCCAGGCCCTGGCCGATGCCGCTTGCCGCCTGCTCGATGACCCCGCCGAGCGGGAGCGCCTCGGCCTGCAGGCCCGCGAGTTCGTGCGCACCCATCATGACGCCCGGACGGTCTGCCTTCCGCAACAGTTGGCGTGGGTCGAAGGGCTTGCCGCTACGCAGCCACCGTCAGCGCTCGGCACTGCCGAACTGCGCAGCGATCTGCAGGAGATTCTGTCGCTGCTGTAGGAGAGGGGATCTTCTTGTGGGGATGCCTCTTGCAGGGGCGAATTCAGTCGCCCGCAGAGGCGTTTCTATGTACCGCGAGGGCGAATGAATTCGCCCCACCGGATGGCTGTCCGGGCTTTCGGTGAGGTGATCGGTGGTGGGGGCCTCAATGGAGCCCCACACCCTGCCCATCCCGGGTTCAGCCCCGCGGTGCCTCCAGCCAGCCATTGATGGTCTGGATTTCGGCTTCGTTGAGGGAACTCACCAGCCCTTGCAGGCGTACGCGGGCGAGAATGTAGGTGAGGCGGGCCTGGGCCAGGTCGCGCTTGGTGTTGATCAGCTGCTGCTGGGCATTGAGGATGTCCACGCGGCTGCGGGTGCCGGCCGGAAAGCCTTTCTGGTTCGAGTCCAGGGCCCGCTCGGCGGAGCGTTCGGCCTGCTGCAGGGCCTGGATCTTGGCGATGCCTTCGGTGATGTTCTGGTATTCCTTGCGCACCTGCAGGCTGATCTCCCGGCGGCGGCCCTCGTACTGCTGCTCGAACTTCTCGATATTGGCACGGGCCTGACGCATCTGTGAGGACACGTAGCCACCGGCGAACAGCGGGATGTTCACCTGCACGCCGGCCTGGGAGGTCAGGTAGCGGCTGTTGATCGACACGTTGTTCTCGCTCTCGCTCATGCTGCGCTGAACCACCAGGTCGGCGGTCGGGTAATGGCCGGAGCGGGCCTTGGCGAGTTCCTGGTTGGCGGATTCGATGTTGGCGCGCATCGCCCGCAGCTCAGGGTTGGTCTCCTCGGCGCGGCTGATCCATTCTTCCACGTCGGTCGGGAAGGGCGGGGTCAGCTCCAGGCGCGCGGGCACCAGGTCGGCGAGGGATTCCACCGGCTCATTGACGATGACCTGCAGCGCGCGGCGCGTGTAGCTGAGGTTCTGACGGGCTTCCAGCTCCTGGGCGATGGTCATGTCGTAGCGGGCCTGGGCGTCGTCCACATCGATGACGGTACCCTGGCCCTTGGCGAAGCTCTGCTTGGCGGCTTCCAGCTGGAAGCCGTAGGCCTCTTTCTGGGCCAGGATCAGCGCGTACTGGGCCTTGGCCATCAGGGCTTCGAAGTAGGCGCCGGCCATGCGCACGACGAGATCCTGCTGGCTCTTGTCGAGGTTGGCTTCGGCGCTTTCCACGTCGGACTTGGCCTGCCGGTACAGCGCGAAGTTGTACTTGCGGAACAGCGGCTGGCGCAGGCTGATGCCGTAGTTGCTGCTGAAGTAGTCGTAGCTCTGCTTGACTGGCGTGCCGAGGATGCTCATCGAGCGCTGGTCGGTGTTGGCCTTGCTGCGGTACAGGTTGCTCGAGATGTTGGGCATCAGCTGGGCGCGGGCCTGGGGCACGGCTTCCCGGCGTGCCTCGGTGTCGGCGCGGGCCGCCTGGAAGGCGGCGTCCTGGCTGAGGGCGCGCTCGTAGGCCTGCATCAGGTCGATGGCACCGGCCGGCGCGGCGGCTAGCGCCAGGCTGAGCGCAGCGACCAGACGCGACGGGCCGGAGGCCGGCATGAAACGGGTGAGCTTGCGGATCGCGGACACGGCTTATTCCTCTTTCATCGACGCGGCGAGGCGCTTGAGCAGCGGGTGCAGCAGGTAGTTCAGGACGGTGCGTTCGCCGGTCTTGATGACGACCTCGGCGGGCATGCCGGCCTGCATCTGGCGATTGCCGAGCTCCTTTAGCCCTTTCTCGGTGAGGGAGATACGGGCCAGGTAGTAGGCGCTGGCGGGGGCGTTGCCGCTGGCCGGCTCGGTGATCAGGTCGGTGGAGATCGAATCGACCTTGCCTTCGACGACCAGCGCCGGGGAGTGGGCAAAGGTCGAGAAGCGCACGTCGGTCTCCTGGCCGGGCTTGAGGCGGTCGATCAGGTGCGGCGGCACATGGGCTTCGAGCAGCAGGGATTCGTGGCGCGGCACTACGTCCATCAGTTTCTGGCCCGGTCCGATGACGCCGCCGACGGTCTGGGTGGCCAGGCCGACGACCTGCCCTTCGACCGGGGAGCGGATGGTGGTGCGGGTCAGTTCGTCGCCGGAGGCCTTCAGCTTGTCGGCGTCGGCCTGGACTTCCCGTCGCACGTCGGCGAGCTGGCCGTCCACTTCCTTGCGGTATTCCTCCTGGCGGGCGCGAGCGCGGGCGCGGGCCTCGGCGATACCCTGGCGGGCGCGCAGGATGTTGCCCTGTAGGTCGGCCATGGCCGCGGTGGCATCGGCCAGCATGCGTTCCAGCTCAAGTTGCTTGTTGCGCGGGGCGTAGCCTTCCTTGACCAGGTCGCGAATGCCGCTCAGCTCTTCCTGCAGGTTGTCGTGCTGGGCCTTGCGGCTGGCCAGTACGCCCTGGTAGCCCTGAATCGAGGCTTCCAGGCCGCGGATGTTCTCTTCGTAAGCCTGCAGGTCGGCCGCCAGCGCGCTGCGGCGGGACTGGAACAAACTCTGCTGGGTGTCCATGGTCTGGCGGACCAACGGGTCGCCGCTTTCCTTCTGCAGGTCGGGGTGGAAGGTGATCTTGCCTTGCCCGGTCTGCTCGGCTACCAACCGGCCTTCCATTGCGCGGACGGTCAGGTAGTGCTGGCGGACCGATTCGAAATTGGCCTGGGTGGTGGCGTCGTCGATGCGTACCAGCGGTGTGCCGGCTTTCACGAACTCGCCTTCCTTGACGAAGATCTCCTTGACGATGCCGCCGCTGAGGTGCTGGATGGTCTTGCGCTTGGTGTCGATGGTGACAATGCCGGAGGTCGGGACGCCTTCATCGAGGGGGGCCAGAGAGGACCACAGCAGGAAGCCGCCGAAGCCGAGGCCGAGGACCCACAGGCCGATGCGGGCGGGGCGGCTGGTGTCGGTGGGCAGCAGCGCTTCGCTGTCCTGCTGCGGCTTGGCGGCGACGGGCAGGTCGCCGGAGTTGGGTGCGGTTTGATTGACCATGAGGGCTTCTCTGGAAAATTGGGCGATTACGGTGTTCAGGCGGGCTGGGCCACGGCGCCGGGGTTCTGCTGGGCGGCAGCCTGGGCCTGCAGCGTGGCGATGACGTCGGGACGGGGGCCGTACAGGGCGATGCGGCCGTCGTTGAGCACCAGCAGGCGGTCGGCCACGCTGAGCACGCTGGGCCGATGGGTGATCACGAATACGGTGCTGCCCTGCTGCCTGAGGTCCTGAACGGCCTTCAGAAGTGCGTTCTCGCCGACGTCGTCGAGGTTGGAATTGGGTTCGTCGAGGACCAGCAGCTTGGGGTCGCCGTACATCGCCCGGGCCAGAGCGATGCGCTGGCGCTGGCCGCCGGACAGCAGGCCGCCGGCCTGGCCCATCTCGGTGTCGTAGCCTTGGGGGAACCGCAGGATCATGTCGTGCACGCCGGCGCGCTGGCAGGCCCGGATGACCTTGTCCGGCTCGACCTCGCCGAAGCGGGCGATGTTCTCGGCGATCGTGCCCTCGAACAACTCGATGTCTTGAGGCAGATAGCCCAGGTGCGGACCCAGCTCATCCCGTTCCCAGCGCTCCAGCGGTACGCCGTCGAGCAGCACGCGGCCATCGGTGTAAGGCCAGATGCCGACCAGGGTGCGGGCCAGGGTGGACTTGCCGGAGCCGGACGGGCCGACCACCCCGATCACCTCGCCGGCCGGGAAATCGATGCTCAGATCCTTGAGGATGGCCTGCGGACGGGATGGCGCGGTAGCGATCACGTTCTTCAGGCTCAGCTGCCCCTTGGGTTCGGGATGGACTAGGGTGGTGTCCCGCGGCGGATTCTGGGCCAGGGTTTCTTCGAGTCGCAGGAAGGCTTTGCGGGCGGACAGGAAGGACTTCCAGGTCATCACGATCATGTCCACCGGCTGGGTGGTGCGGCCGAGTAGCACGTTGGCGGCGATCATCGCGCCGGGGCTCAGCTCGCCGCGGATCACCAGCACCGCGCCGGCGGCCAGGGCCAGGGACTGCTGGGTGTAGCGCACGAACTTGGTCATCGCCTTGACCCGCTCGGACACGTCGCTGGCCTGGCGGTTGAGTTCCAGGTAGTGCTGTTGGCGGGTCTTCCAGCGGGCGCGCAGGTTGTCGAGCATGCCCATCGCCTCGATGACCTCGGCGTTGCGCAGCTTGCTGTGGATGTAGCCGCCGACCTGGCCACCGGCTTCCTGGGCGGCCTCGATGGAGGCATGGGACAGACGGTGGGAGACCCAGGCCATGCCGGCGAGAATCAGCGAGAAGACGATGCCCAGAATGCCCAGCCACGGGTGCAGCAGGAACAGCACGGCCAGGTAGATTGGTGTCCACGGGGCGTCCATCAGCGCGAACAGCCCGTTGCCGGTGAGGAACTGGCGGACGTTGGCCAGATCGCCAAAGCCCTGGGTGGGGTTCTTGCCCTGCTGGCGCAGCGCTGCCTCGAAGCTGGCGGCGAAGACGCGGGAGTTGAGTTGCTGGTCGAGCTTGACGCCGAGGCGGACCAGCACCCGCGAGCGGGACCATTCGGCAAAGGCCACCGCGGCGAAGCAGAACAGCATGACGATGGTCAGTACGGTCAGCGTGACCAGGTTCTGGCTGAGCATGACCCGGTCGAACAGCTGCAGCATGTACATCGTCGGGGTCAACATCAGGATGTTGATCAGCACCGAGAACAGCAGGCATACCGCGAACTCGCGGCGGAAGGCCCACAGGACGGTGCGCAGCTCGCTGTGCCGGAAGGAGGAAGGAGTCTTCATCAGGATTCGATGGGCTGGATGTGGGGGTCAGGCGGCGGCCGGCTGGGGCGCCGCCACGGCCTGCTGGGCGCCGCGCTGCAGGGCAGCGAGGACTTCGTCACGCGGGCCGTAGGCCTTCACTTGGCCGTCGGTCAGCAGCAGCAGGTTGTCCACGGCCACCAGCACGCTGGTGCGGTGGGTGATTACGATGATGGTCGAGCCTTGGGCCTTGAGGCTCAACAGCATCTGCACCAGGGAGCGCTCGCCGGCTTCATCGAGGCTGGAGTTGGGCTCGTCGAGGACGATGAAGCGCGGGTTGTCGTAGATCGCCCGCGCCAGGCCGATGCGCTGGCGCTGGCCGCCGGACAGGCGGCAGCCGTTGTCGCCAATGCTGGTCTGGTAGCCGTCGGGCAGGGACATGATCATGTCGTGGATGCCGACGGCGCGGGCGGCGGCCTCCACCTTGGCCATGTCCACCTCGCCGAAGCGGGCGATGTTCTCGGCCAGCGCGCCGTCGAAGAGCTCGACCTCCTGTGGCAGGTAGCCGAGGTGCGGGCCCAGTTCGGCCTTGCTCCACGGGTAGATATCCACCCCGTCGAGGCGCACCTTGCCGCTGGCGGCGGGCCACACGCCGACCAGCAGGCGGGCCAGCGTGGACTTGCCGGAGGCGGACGGGCCGATCAGGCCGACCACCGTGCCGGGGGCAACGCCGAAGGTCACACCGCGCAGGATGGCCGCCGGGGCGCCGGGGGCGCCGGCCACCACGCCTTCGACCGACAGCTGGCCTTTGGGGGCGGGCAGCGGCATGCCGGGTTCGCGCAGGGCGACGTTGTTGAGGAGGGTGTTGAGGCGCGCATAGGCTTCCCGCGCCGCCACCACCTGCTTCCACGAGCCGATGACTTGCACGATCGGCGACAGCAGCTTGCCGCCGAGGGTCGAGGCGACGATGACGAGGCCACCGCCGTGGGGAAACAGGCCGGCGATGATGAACCAGCAGCCGGCGCCGAGCAGCAGGGAAGACTGGGACTGCTGCACGAACTTGGACAGGGCCGAGTAGGCTCCGGCCTTGTCGGAGGCCAGGGCCTGCTGGCGCAGGGTTTCGTTCTGGCGCTTGAGCCAGCGCTTGTGGATGCCGCCCTGCATGCCCATTGCCTCGATGACCTGGGCGTTGCGCAGGCTGTTGGCGGCGTAGTTCTGCGCCGCAATGGCGGAACGGTTGGCGGCGGCGAGGGGGGCCTGCGTATCCCGTTCGGTGAGCCATGCCAGACCGACCTGGATCAATGCACCGATGATGGACATCCAGCCCATCTCCGGGTTGATGTAGAAGATCGCGAAGATGTAGAGCATCGACAGGGGCACGTCGATGATCGCGGTCAGCGCGTGGCTGTAGATAAAGTCGCGCACCGTGCGCAGATCCTGCAGCACCTGGGCGGTGGCTCCGGGGATGCGGCGCAGGTTGGCTTCGAAGACGGTGTTGAAGACCCGCTCGTTGATGTGTGCGTCGAACTTCAGCGCGATTTGGTGGAGGATGCCGTTGCGCACCCATTCCAGCGCTTCCATGACGATGTAGAGCACCACGATCAGCAGGGTCAGCATGCCCAGGGTCGTCAGGCTGCGGCTGTTCACCACCCGGTCATAGACCTGCAGCATGTACACCGTGGGTGCCATGACCAGCAGGTTGATGAAGAAGCTGAAGAAGATCACCTTGTGGAAGGCGGGTTTCTGTTGCAGCAATGCTTCGCGCAGCGCGGAGAGTTTTTCGCCGGGTTTCATGGCTGTTACCTGAAAAGGGGCTTAGACGGATGCCGGCTGGGGCTCTGCCGCAGTCGGATGGGAGGGAAGGCTGTCTTCGGAGACGAGCACGTATTCGGGGAGATCGCCGCTGTCGTCGAGGCTGCTGTCGGAGCTTTCCGTGTCGCTGGCCTGGGGATCGGCGAAGGTGAAGGACAGGCGGTAGCCTTCCTGGGTCTGGGTCAGCACGATCTCGCGCAGCTTGTTTTCCTTGAAGCGCTGTACGTCGGCGTCGGTGAGGTTGAGCTGGAACTTCATGCGACCGTCCAGGGTGTACATGGACAGCTGGCCGACCTTGACGCTGAGCGTGTGGCGGTCGAAATACACCGGCAGGCTGGGCTGGAACTGCAATAGCGGCAGCGGCTTGTCCGGGTGGCGGGCGACGTTGAAGGGGCTTTGCGGGTGCTGGAAGAGCAGGCGACAGGTGCGCGACACGGAATAGATCGCGTTGCAGATCATCTGCGAGCCGACCTGCGGGAAGCGTTCGCGCAGGCTGCGGTAGGCCAGGTGGTGCAGGCCGACCCGGTTCCAGCAGCGGGTGTCCCGCACGATGGGCGCCAGCGCGTTGCACACTTCCGCCACCGCCTGCTGCAGGGCGGCCAGGCGCTCCCGCTGCTCGGGCTGGACGTCTAGGGGAATGTGCACGGAAAAGTTCATATAGGAGAATATATCACGGATTCTCCTATATGAACTTTTTGCCTCCTCAATGCATGGGCTGGGCCGTGACTTATTGGTGCTTCTTGCCCCGATCGAGCAGGCGGCGCAGTGCCCTCAAGGGGCGGGTGAGGCGCCAGGAGGTGGAGGCGAGGAGTTCATCGCGTTGGCGCCTGAGGCTGTCCACCTCGCCCTGCAAGGGGTTTTCGGTAGGGGCCGCAGCCGGGGGAGGGGCGAAAAATTGCTCCAGCCGTCGTTGTTCCTGTTCGAGCAGGGTCAGGCCGCCATCGAGCAGGGAGGCTCGCGGATAGTATTCGTAGGCCTCGGCGGCAAGGACGGGAGCTGGCAACGTGTAAGTGCGGAACACGTTGAGCGCGTTGAGGTGGCGGTCGTACGCCTGCACGGCCAGCTGTGACGGGAAGCAAGCCATTGCCGCGTGCTTGCGTTCAAGCACGGGGCCGATGTCGATGAGCAGGTTGGGGCGCAGCGGTGCGCTGACCTCGTAGGCCATCCAGCCGACGTGGCCGAGTTCGCGCACGACCTGCAGCGTAGCTTCGGCCAGCCCCCGGTGATCCGGGTGGTTCTCCCACAGAGACGGGGCGTAGACGAGTGTCGCGCCGGTTGCCATGATGGCGTCGCGAATGCGTCCGGCCAGGCCGGTGTCGTTACTGACGTGGCGGTCGGGGATGCCCCAGCAGTCCGGCTCCGGGATGCCCAGGGCCCGGGCGGCCGCGCGGCTTTCCTCGAGGCGGGCGGCGGCCTCGCCGGCCGCGTCGCCACCGGTGACCAGTACCACGTGGAGGCGGGCGCCCGCGTCGGCGTGTAGGGCCAGCGCTCCGCCACAGCCGAAGATCTCGTCGTCCGGATGGGGGGCCAGGACGAGAATGGTCTCGTCCGCCGGCAGCGGACCTGCCTCGTAGGGAATGAGCGTGTGTTCCATGGGCGAGCGGATGTGTCTAGTTGAGCCAGCTCCAGCAGGTTTGTGGAGCGCTGGGCCGCGTGGCGGAGCCGAGGCGGATGAAGTAGCGCCCGCCGGTGAAGCGTTGCCAGCATTCAGCTGGGATTTCGGCGTGGGGGCCATGCCCGATCCGCCCCATGGCCGGCACGAAGTCCGGCGTCGGGCTGATTTCCAGCAGCCACGCGGGCTGCAGTTCCGTCGGTACGGGGATGCGGATTGCTTTGCCGGCCTTGGGCTGGAGTTCCGGCGGTGTCGGCAGGCCCGGGGCGGCGTGGCGCTCGATGAACTCGGCCAGGCGGGCGCGCAGTCTGCCCTCGAGGTGTTTGGCGCGATAGATCGGCCAGCCCTGGGACATCAGGGCGTCCTTGCCGGGATGGTGGTCGTAGTGATGAATGGCGTGCGCTCCCGGTTCGACGAAGAGGCGGTAGCCGGCGTCGTGCAGACGTTGCATCAGGTCGGAGTCTTCCCAGTACATGAAGAAGCGTTCATCGAACAGGCCGCCGGCCTTGTCGATGGCGGTGCGCTTGAGCAGCACATGGCCGCCGGACAAGGCGTCGACTTGCACCGGTTGCCGGGCCGTCCAGAGCTGCAGGGCCTGGCGGCGGAAGGCCTGTGCGTAGCGTACGCCGAGGCGCGGGTGCAGGCGCGAGATGGCGCGGCGCAGGTAATCGTTGCGGGATGGAAAGGTGCTGGGCGGCAGGGCGAAGCGTTCCTCGTCGTCCCAGAAGGTCAGCGGCCCCACGGCCCCTGTACGCGGCGACGCGAACAGGGTGGCGGCCAGGCGGGCGAGGGCGCCGGGGCGCAGCCGGGCATCCGGGTTGAGGAGCAGCACGGCGTCGCCCGAGGCCTGTGCCATGGCGGTGTTGCAGGCGGCGGCAAAGCCGGTGTTGCGCGTGTTCTGTACGGTCTGGACGGCGGACGGGAGAGCTGCGCGCAGGCGGGCGTATTCCTCGTCGGATTCGCTGTTGTCCACGACGATGATTTCGAGGCCATCGATGCCCTGTTGCTCCAGCAGGGACGCTACGGCACCGGCCAGCAGCGGGGCGGTGTGGTAGTTGACCAGCAGGGCGGAAATCTTCATTGGGCGTCCGGTGTTTCCAGGTACTGCTCGATGATCGGGAGGGCCATCCACTGCCAGGGCGTCTGCCGGACGACGCGGGTCAGGCTGTCCGCGTAGCCTTGCAGGGTTGCATCCACGGAGGTGGTCGATAACGGGGCTTCGATGCGCAGCTGGCGTTGCCGGCGTCCTTCGGCTCCCACCTGGCTCCATACGGGCAGGAAGCGCGCCTTGTACTTGTGGCCCAGTTCGAACAGGCGGGCAGGCAGGGTGGCCGGTTGGTCGAACAAGGTGACGGCGCGCCGGCCGCTGGCAAACAGGCGGCGGGGCAGATCGGGCAGAACCAGGACGACGCCGCCTTGGCGGCACACGGCGACAAGGCGTTTGTCCATCCAGCCGGCGAAATCGGTGTATAGGTAGTGGCCGCCGATGCGCCTCTCTGTGCTGGCGTAGTTGAAGCGTTCGAACAGGCGGCGCGGGGTGGGGTTGGCCGGGCTGTCATCGACCGTGCGGGCGACCGGAAAGACCGGGATGCCAGCTTGCTGGAGGGCGACTGCGATGGTGTAGAAGCTGCCGAAGTGGCCGGTCAGCAGGAAGATAGGCCCGCTCTGCCGGCGGGCCTCCTGCAGGTGCGGCAGCCCATCCAGTTCGAAGCGCAGAGGCAAGGGCAGGAAGGCGCGGTAGGCGTCCGACTCACGCTCGATCTTGACCTGCAAGGCCTGCCGACATGCTTCATCCAGGCGCTGCGCGTCGGCGTCGGCACCCCACAGGAACTGCAGTCCATGGCGGGTCGGTGGGAGGTCGCCCTGGTGGAAGCGGTGCATCCGCGCCTGCAGGGCTGGGCCGCCCAGGCCGATGGCCCAGCGCGGAAGGTCGAGAAAGTAATGCCGCCAGGTGGGCAGGGTGTCACGAAAAGGCATGGGGGTTCAGGGGGCGAGGCTCGGCGTGGAATCCTCGGCTTGCATCAGGACCGCTTCCAGGCGCGCGGCGATGGCGGGGCCGCTGTAGTGCTGGCGGATGATCGGCGGGCCGCGGAGGCGCAGGCGGCGGCGCAGCGCGCCGTCCTCGAGGAGGGACTGGAGCCCTTCAGCGAGGCTGGTGGGGTTGCCGGGTTCGGCGAAAACGGCATAGTCGGCCTCGGGGGCGAAGCGCGTAAAGGATGAAATCCGCGTGGCGACGCAGGGAATGCCACAGGCTAGCGCCTCGGCCAGCGGCAGCCCGAAGCCTTCGCCTTCCAGGGAGGGCGCCACGGCGGCGTCTGCCGAGCAGATCAGGGTGTGCATGACTGCAGGGGAAATGGCCACGTGGTAGGCGTCGATCGGTGTGATCGCGCGTTCCTCCTCGCCAGGCTCGGCGGTGGAGACCCGGAGCAGTTCGATGCGCAGCCCCCGTTCCCTGAGCAGGCGAACGGCATGTAGCGCATCCCCGATGGCCTTGACGTCGATGCCGTACTGCCCGACAACCAGCACCCGCCACGGGGCCTGCCGCAGGCGGCGCCACCAGCGTCGCCAAGGGCGGGCCGGTGGCGTGTACATGTCCACATCGACAATCTGGCCGATATCGTGCACCGGAAAGGCCGCGGTGCCGAACACCTGCTGCAGGCGCTCGATGAGCCAGGGGCCGATCGTCAGCTTGGGGATGGGGTGGAGGTAGGCCGCTTCGATCTGCGGGCGGATTTCCCGGTATTCGCGGATGTCGCCCTCGTAGCCCTGGCACAGGTGCAGGGTGCGGGGAATGCCGAGGCGCAGGGCGGGTTCGACGCTGAGCCAGAAGGTGGCGATGAGCACGTCCGGCGGTGGTCCGGCAAAGGGTTCGGCCAGGTCGGTAACGTACTCGATGTCGAGAGGGTAGGGATACCAGTCGTGGGCACCGCGCAATGCACGGATGCTGACCCGGTGGCCACGCTGCTTCAGGAAACGGGCCTGGTCGAAGACGACCCGCACGCCTCCGCACAGCTCGGACGACATCAGGAGGTAGCAGATGTGCATCTAGCGGTAGTCCGTGTCGCCGCTGGTCAGCCACCAAGCCTCGTGGAAGCGCTCGAGGATGTGCGCGGGGCCGAGAGGGTTGGCCATGATCCGGAATTCCAGCGCCTCGCAGGAATCGGCCAGCGGGGCGAAGCGGGTGGCGAAGCTGCTGCTCAGCCACAGGTTCAGGCGTTGGCCGCCGCTGCGCGCCAGCCATTCGCGACTCGCCTTGAGTAGGCGGGGGATGTTGCGCAGCGGCGCGACGATATCCATCAGCTCGCGTTCCTCGCCCTCGCCACGCACCACCAGTACGCCGAGCGGCCGCTTCAGCCAGCGGCTGCGGACGAGGAGCAGCTGGTAGCGGTGTTCGGGGTGTTCGACATAGCGCCATTGCAGGTAGGCCGCATCGCGCACGCCGACGAGCTGCTGCGGCAGGTCGGCGGCCATCGCTGACCACAGCCGGTCGATGGTCCGGCAGGTCCGGGCGTTGAGCGTGACGGGCGTGCAGGAATCGGCATGCCCCTCGGGCTGCCGCGGGGTGAAGGCCAGGTTGAAGACCCGGTCGATCGATGCGAATACGCCGATCCTCTCGCCCAGGCGCATGGCGCGGTCGCTCGGGAAACCGAAGCAGATGGCGTCCGGGTTCTCGGGGCAGGGCTGGGCGGCCAGCAGTTCGCGGATCATGCAGGCGAAGGGTGATTGCTGGCGGGCCAGGCCGCTCGGCTTGCGGGCGCTGGCCATCAGGTCACCGAGCTGGGCGGCGCGTACGGGCTGGCCGGCCGCCAGGGCCCGCCGGAAGAAAACGCCGCAGTGCACCAGCAGTGTGCCGTCCGGCTCCCAGGCGCCCCAGGACTGCCCCCTTCCTTCGGCGTACTTCCAGTGCAGCATCGCCGGGCTGATGGCGTGCTTGAACACTTCCTCGAAGAGCGCGCGGACCTGCGGCGCGTCCGTGGCCGCGGCGGGCCGGACCTCCAGCGTGGCTTCAGCGCCGGGGGGCTGCGTTGTCATCTGTGCTGTCCAGGCTTTGCCACTGGCGTGGGATAAAGACGACACCCTGTTCGATACCGGTCTGCATGACCTCGATCCGGATGCTGTGGGGGGCATGGTCGTAGATGTGCATCATGCGTTCGCAGCCGAGGAAGAAGCTCATGCTGTATTCGCCGCGCATCAACGGAAAGCGCGGCAATACCAGTTCCGCCGTGCCGCTGCCGTCGGGACGGCGTTGCAGGGGGGCGCCATCGTAAAGACTGCCGGCGCTGGTAATGGTGAGGCCGTTGTTGTTCTCGATGCCGAAGGCGATGGAGGGGGCTGGCAGGGCGGGATCCGACGTGAATTCGATGCGGACGCGCAGGTCCGACTCCCCGGCGCGCAGGCAGACCTGCTGGCCGGCCTGTCCGTCGGTTTCCGCGGTGATCCTGACGAAGCGTGCCTGTCCGGGGGCGGCGGGTGCTGCGGCGGCTGCTTCCGGTTGATGGGGCTGGTCGGTGGTTTCGATGGCGACGGGCGGTGTTTCTCCGCCGGCGTGGCTGGGGCTGTCCACCAGAAGTGCCGTGTTGAAGGCCTGGGTGACCTTGCCCGGCTCGCCTTCCATGCGGATCTGGCCGCGCTCCAGCCAGAGGGCGCGGGTGCAGATGGCCTCGATGTGATACATCGAGTGGGAGCAGAACAGGATCGTCGCGCCCTTGTCCCGTAGCTGCATGATGCGGTCGAAGGACTTGCGGGCGAATTCGCCGTCGCCGACCGACAGCGCCTCGTCGATAACCAGGATGTCGGGCTCGATGCTGGTGGCGATCGAGAAGGCCAGCCTTACGTACATCCCGCTTGAGTAGGTCTTGACCGGCTGGTCGATGAAGTCGCCGATGCCGGAGAAGGCCACGATGTCGTCGAAGCGGGCTTCGGTCTCGGCACGGCTGAGCCCGAGGATGGAGGCGTTGAGGAAGACGTTCTCACGGCCGCTGAAGTCCGGGTTGAAGCCCGCGCCCAGTTCGAGCAGTGCGGCGATGCGGCCGTTCACCTCGAGTTTTCCCTCGGTCGGGGTGAGGGTGCCGCAGATCAGTTGCAGCAGGGTGGACTTGCCGGCGCCGTTGCGTCCGATCAGGCCCAGGACGTCGCCCTTGCGGAGCGTGAAGCCGACGTCTTGGAGGGCGTGGAAGGTGCGGCCGTATCGATGGCGGTCGCCGGTCAGTAACTGCTTGAGGCGGTCGAAGGGGCTGTCGTACAGCTGGTAATTCTTGCTCAGGCCGCTGGCCCGGATGGCGATCGCATCAGAGGACATCGGCAAACCCCTTGCGCGTGGCCTGGAAAAGGACTGCCGCCAGCACAGCGAAGGCACAGGCCGCCGCGGCGAACAGCGCCAGGGTGTTCCAGTCGGGCCACAGGCCCTGCAGCAGCACGCGGCGCATGTTGTCGATGATCGCGGTCAGCGGGTTGAAGTACATCCAGCTTCGCATCGGTTCGGAAAGGGACTCCAGCGGGTAGAACACCGGGGAGAGGAACATGGCGAGGCTGATCACGAAGTTCATGATCTGCCCGATGTCGCGGATGAATACGCCCAGCGCGGAGAGCAGCCAGCCCAGTCCGAGCAGGAAGGGCAGGAAGGGCAGCAGAACCAGCGGCAGGGCGAGCGCGCTGGGCTGTATGCCGCCAGGGTGCAGGAAGGCGACCGCAGCCAGCAGCACCAGTACGCTCAGCGCAAGATGGAACAGCCCCGACAGCACTGCGACCCACGGGAGGATCTCGAGGGGGAAAGCGACCTTCTTGACCAGATTGGGCTGGTCCACGATCAGGCGCGGGGCGCGTCCGGCGATCTCGGCAAACAGGTTGAAGACGATCAGGCCGGCGAAGATGAACAGCGCGAAGGTCAGTCCGCCGCCCTCGTGTCCGGCGCCCGGCCAGCGGGCCTTGAAGACGTCGACGAAGACGAAGGTATAGACCGCCAGCATCATCACCGGGGTCACGAAGGACCAGCCGACGCCAAGCAGGGAGCCGCGATAGCGCCCGAGCACTTCCCGTCGGCCAAGCTGCCAGATGAGCGTGCGATGGGCGAGGGGCAGGAAAAACGGCAGACTCGGCATGGGGGAAAAGGGGCGGATCTGCGCCGATGGGCGCGTCGCCGGGTACATCCAATGGGCTCGCGAATATAGCAAATACGTGCAGGCTCCGTAAGCCGCGGCAGCCCGCCGCGGTTGCGGCTGGAAAGGCTGTTGCCGGATACTGCGGCGGAATTCCGTTTTTTTACTGACAGGCAAGCATGTCCGATACATTGCGCTGGCTGGCTGTGCCGATGGCATGGCTGGCGGCTTGGCTGACCACGCGGGCGTGCTGCCACCCCGCGAGCCGGCTGTATTTTCTCGATCACCCGAATGAGCGTTCCCTGCATTCGCAGCCCATCCCGCGTACCGGCGGCGTCGGGGTCATGGCAGGCAGCCTGGTCGGGGTGGGGCTGACGGCGGCGTCCGGCTGGTTGCCGGCGAATGTGCTGCTGGCCTTCGGTGGCGCCGGGGTGCTGGCCCTGCTCGGCTTGCTCGACGACCGCCATACGCTGCCGGCGCGCTTGCGCTTTCTGGTGCAGGTGCTGGTGGCCGCAGGTTTCCTGTATGGCGCGAGCTTCCCGCTGGGGTGGGCGATGGCGGTGCTGCTGCTGGTATCCCTGGTGTGGCTGGCCAATCTCTACAACTTCATGGACGGCTCCGACGGGCTGGCCGGGGGGATGGCCCTGTTCGGCTTCGCGGCCTACGCGGTAGCGGCCTATCTGGGAGGGCGTTTGGGCCTGGCCCTGACAAGCGCGTCCATCGCGGCGGGGGCGGCCGGCTTCCTGTTGTTCAACTTCCATCCGGCGCGCATCTTCATGGGCGACGTGGGCTCGGTGCCACTCGGCTTCCTGGCGGGTTCCCTCGGTCTGGTGGGGTGGGGGGGCGGTGCGTGGCCGCTGTGGTTCCCGCTGCTGGTCTTCGCGCCCTTCGTGCTGGATGCCAGCGTCACCTTGCTGAGACGTGCCCTGCGCGGCGAAAAGGTCTGGCAGGCGCATCGCAGCCACTATTACCAGCGCATGGTGCGGATGGGCCTGGGCCATCGGGGCACAGCCCTGCGCGCCTATGCTTTGATGCTTGGAACGGGCATTTCGGCGGTGCTGGTCCTGCCCTCAGGGTTTTCGCTGCAGTGCATCACGCTTACAATGTGGGCCATTGTCTTTCTGGCGGTGGGCGTGTGGGTGGACCACCGCTGGCGGCGTTTCGAAGCCGCTGACGCTGCCAGGTCGTGAAGGAAGTTATGTCCCGGTCATTGCTGGTGTTCCTGTCGGACCTGTTCGGGGTCGCGCTGACCTGGTGGCTGGCCTACCTGATCCGTTTCAATACCGACATTCCCGCCGCATTCATACCGGCCTTCGGCGTGGCATTGCCCATCGTGCTGCTGCTGCAGGGCGCGCTGCTGCGGGCCTTCGGCCTATACCGCGGGATCTGGGTTTTTGCCAGCCTGCCCGATCTGCTGCGCATCCTACGGGCGGTGGGGGTTGCCACCCTGGTGACGCCGCTGGTGCTGGTCGTCGCGGTGCGTTACCACCCGACGGTGCCGCGCCTGATCTACATCCTGCAGCCCTTGCTGCTCGTCATGTACATGGGTGGCACGCGGGCCCTCTACCGGACCTGGAAGGAGTTCCGGCTGTACGGCGCATTGCGCGCCCAGGGACAGCCGGTCATCGTGATGGGGGCCGGCGAGGCCGCGGTCGGGTTGATCCGGGAGTTGTCCCGTTCTTCCGAGTGGCGGGTCGTCGGCCTGCTCGACAAGACGCGGGAGAGCGAGGGGCGGGAAATCTACGGCTGCAAGGTGCTCGGTGCCTTTGCCGATCTGGCCCGGGTGGCTACGGAACACCGCGTCGGCCACGCCATCATCGCGTTGCCCCAGGAGCGCCATGAGTTGCGCCGCAGCGTGACCAGCATCTGCGTGCGGGCTGGCGTGAAGGCGCTGACCGTACCGGCCATCGAGGACGTGATGCTGGGCCGCGTGAATGTCGGCGATGTCCGCCAGGTGGATGTGGAAGACTTGCTGGGGCGCGACCCGGTGCGTATCAATGCCGCCGAGGTCAAAGAATACCTGCGCGGCAAGACGGTGATGGTGACCGGGGCGGGCGGCTCCATCGGTTCCGAGCTGTGCCGTCAGATCGCCCGCTTCGAGCCGTCGGTGCTGATCTGCTTCGAGTTGTCGGAGTTCGCGTTGTATCGCCTGTGCGAGGAATTCCAGGCCTATTTCCCGAACGTGCAGCTGGTGCCGCTGGCGGGCGACGTGAAGGATGCGGTTCGAGTGGACGAGGTGCTGGGCCGCTACCGTCCGCACGTGATCTTCCACGCCGCGGCCTACAAACATGTGCCACTGATGGAGGATGCCAATGCCTGGCAGGCCGTGCGCAATAATGCCCTGGGAACCTGGCAGGTAGCGCGTAGTGCGGTGGCCTTCGGCATTCCGCGTTTCGTGCTGGTATCCACCGACAAGGCGGTTAATCCCGTCAACGTGATGGGGGCTACCAAGCGCCTGGCGGAGCAGGTGTGCCAAGCCCTGGCGACCCATGGGCGTACCCAATTCGAGATTGTCCGTTTCGGCAACGTGCTTGGCAGTGCGGGCAGCGTGATCCCCAAGTTCCAGGAGCAGATCGCCGCCGGCGGGCCCGTGACCGTGACCCACCCGGAGATCACCCGCTATTTCATGTCGATCCCCGAGGCAGCCCAACTGGTGCTGCAGGCGGGCTCGATGGGCAAGGGCGGCGAGATCTTCGTGCTCGACATGGGGGAGCCGGTGAAGATCGCCGAGCTGGCCGAGGACATGATTCGCCTGTCCGGGCGCAGCGGGGAGGAGATCCGCATCGTGTTTACCGGCCTGCGCCCCGGCGAGAAGCTTTACGAGGAAGTTCTCGCCGACGCGGAGGAAACCCGCGCCACCCATCACCCCAAGCTGCGTATCGCGCGCGCCCTGCCGGTCGAGGACGGCTGGCTCGACGCGCTGCTGCTGTGGCTGCGCCAGCGCCGTCCGGTGGATGGGCCGGAGGTCCGCCGCGAACTGCGCCGCTGGGTACCCGAATACACGCCGGCCAATATCACCGCACCTCATCTGCGTCCGATCGCGAAAGCGTCGGCAGGAAACTGAAGCATGGCAACTTATGCAATTGGCGACATCCAGGGCTGCTTCCAGTCCCTGACTGCGTTGCTCCACCGGGTTTCCTTTGATCCATCCCGGGATCGCCTGTGGCTGGTTGGCGATCTGGTCAACCGTGGGCCGGATTCCCTGCAGACCTTGCGTTTCGTGCGTGAGCTGGGGGCGGCGGCGGTCACTGTGCTGGGCAATCACGACCTCTACCTGCTGATGGTGGCGTGTGGCGCAGTCCGGAATCGTGGCAAGGACGACACCATCCAGGCGGTGCTCGACGCGCCGGATCGGGACGCCTTGCTGGCGTGGCTGCGTACCCGCCCGCTGATGCACGTAGAAAACGGTTTTGCGATGGTCCACGCCGGGCTGCTGCCGGGCTGGACGGTGTCGCAGGCGCGGGCGCTGGCCCGCGAGGTGGAAGGTGCGCTGGCCGGGCCCTACCATGCGGATCTGCTGCATAACATGTGGGGCAGCGAACCGGCTGCCTGGCGCGATGATCTACGTGACTACGAACGTATCCGGGTGATCGTCAACGCGATGACGCGCATGCGCTTTTGTACCGAGGACGGCGTGATGGACTTCAAGGTCAAGGGCGAGGTCGCCAAGGCGCCGAAGGGTTACCTGCCGTGGTTCGAGGTGGCGGGGCGCAAGAGCGCCGATACCACTGTGGTCTTCGGCCACTGGTCGGCGCTGGGGCTGCGCGTCGAGCCGAACCTGCTGGCGCTGGATTCCGGCTGTTTGTGGGGGCGCGAGCTGACCGCCGTGAGGCTGGAGGACCGGGCCGTCTTCCAGGTGGCCTGCCCGGGGCTGGCCCACGGCAAGCCCAAGCCCTCCTGAGCGCTTAGTCGGTGATGCGCGCGGCGATGGCGTCCCGTGCCGCGTGGGCGATGGCCTTGCGGTCGGGCAGTTCGCCGGGCTGGATGGCCGGAGCGACGCGCACCCGGGCAACGATCTCGGGCTCTGCAATGATCGCCTTGATGCAGTCGAGCAGGCTGATCTCCCCGTCGTAGGCCGGCGCGCGGGTATAGCGGCCGTCCGGCAGGCGGTAGGCGATGGCCAGCGGCTGGATCGGTGCGCCGGCTTCGATCGCCGGCTGCAGCAGTGCCGCATGGAAACCCAGCACGTGGCTGCCGTCGGTGGTGGTGCCCTCCGGAAAGATCGCCACATGGCGCCCGCGGCTGAGCAGTCCGCCGATTTCCCCGTTCACGATCTTCGCGTGGCCGCGGCTGCCGCGGCGCAGGAAAACCGTTTCGTTCTTCGCGGCGAGCCAGCCGATCAGCGGCCACTGGCGTACCTCGGCCTTGGACACGAAGGCGGCCGGGTAGGCGGCGTTGATCACGAAGACATCGATCCACGACACATGGTTGGCCACCAGCAGGCTGCCTGGGACGACGAAGGGCTCTTCGGCCTGCAGGCGGATTCCAAGGACGGACAGCAGGCGCGCTGACCAGCGTTGGCGGAGGCGCAGGCGCTTGGCTGCAGGCAGGCAGGGGAAAGCGAACGCTGCCAGCAGCAGGCCTTGCAGCAGGTGGCCGGCCAGATGGACGGCGCGGAGGATGCGGATCAGGCGTGGGGTGGGGCTGGTGGGTTTCAGTCCTTGCGTCCCATGAAGTGTTTGGCGTAGCGGGCGTCGAGCCGGGAAACCGGCAGCAGGACTGGCAGGTCGGCCGTGTTGAAGTCCGGATCCCAGGCCGGATCGCCGCAGATCCAGGCCCCCGCGCGCAGGTAGCCCTTGATCAGCGGTGGCGTATCGGCCTCCAGATCCTGGCGCAGGGCCTGGATCGGTAGCGGGGTGCGGGGGAAGACCCGGTATTCGAGGGGGCACAGATGCTCGTCCTTGAGGCGATTATACAGGCTGGCCGCGGCATGCCCGCCGTCGGCCATGCTGATCGACGCGCAGCCGATCAGGTAGTCGTGGTTGTTCTCAAGCATGTAGCGGGCGAGCCCGGCCCACAGCAGGGTGATGACGGCGCCGGAGCGGTAGTCCGGATCGATGCAGGAGCGGCCGATCTCCACCATGCGGCTGCGCAGGTGGCGCAGGCGGGTCAGGTCGAATTCGCTCTCGGAATAATAGTTGCCGACTTCACGGGCCGCTGACGGCGACAGAATGCGATAGGTGCCGACGATCCGTCCGGCATCTTCGTCGCGCACGATCAGGTGGTCGCAAAAGGCGTCATACAGGTCACGATCGACGCCCGGCGTGCGGCTGGCCAGGCGTGCGCCCATTTCCTCGGCGAATACGCGATAGCGCAGCTTCTGGGCTTCCAGAATCTCGGTGGAGCAGCTGGCCAGCCCGACGTGCAGGTTGCGACCGGGGCGTTGGGCGGCGTGTTGTTCCTTGTGCAGCATTGACGGAATCCTCATTGGGTTTCCGCGCATTGTGAAAATGCTGCATTGCGGCGCCGTGAAGGGGGTGTTACGGGTGCATGACCGGGGGCGATTGATCGCGTGCCGAAGCCTGACTGGCCCTCCCGACAGGGGGTGTGGGCCGCGAGCGCAGGTGGTGCTTGTGGGGGCGAATTCATTCGCTCCCACAGGATCTTTTCGTAGGCTCCTTGGCCTCAGCACCTCAGCACCTCAGCACCTCAGCACCTCAGCACCTCAGCACCTCAGC
>NZ_JAYSDK010000029.1:17747-36109 GCF_041914405.1 Zoogloea sp. | reverse complement strand
CCTCAGCACCTCAGCACCTCAGCACCTCAGCACCTCAGCACCTCAGCACCTCAGCGGCTGACGCGGGTGTTGCGGCCGTCCTGTAGCAGGCGTACGCGCTCGCCGGGCTTGAAGTTCTCGCCGCCGTCTTCCTGCACGATGGCCAGCAGTTCGCCGTTGTCCATCTTGAGGGTAACTTCCACGCCCTGCTTGCGGGTGAAGCCTTCTTCTGCCGCTGCACCAGCAATGCCGCCGGCAACGGCACCGACTACGGCGGCGATCGCCGCGCCCTTGCCGGAGCCGACGGTGCTGCCGGCCACACCGCCGATCGCCGCACCGGCAACCGTGCCGAGGGGCGTATTGGTGCCTTCCAACTTCACCGGGCGGACGCTTTCGATGACGCCCATGCGTACGCTCATCACGCGACGCGTTTCGGTCCGTTCATAGTCGCCGCCGCCGAGGCCGGAGGCGCAGCCGACTAGGTTGACGGTGGCCAGCAGGGCGAGGGTCAGGGTAAGAGTACGCATGGGGTGTCCTTTCACCACAGGGTTGAGCCGAAAGCCGCGCGGTAGGCGTCGGCAATTTGGTCGCGGCTGGGGGCGTGGTTCTGCCCACCGCGACAGGCAATCTTGAGGGCGCCCATCAACGAGGCGAGGCGTCCGGTCTGATCCCAGTCCAGGCCGTTCTCGATGCCATACAGCAGGCCGGCGCGGTAGGCGTCGCCACAGCCGGTGGGGTCTTCGAGTGCCGCGGCGCGGGCACAGGGAATGTCGATGCGGCGACCGCCGGTGTAGATCTCGGAGCCTTCGCTGCCACGCGTGACGATCAGTGCTTCGACCTCGTTGGCCAGTGCCTCGATGCTGCGTCCGGTGCGCTCACTGAGCAGGCGCGCCTCGTAGTCATTGACCGTGCAGTAAGTGGCCAGTTGCAAGCAGGCCAGCAACTCTTCACCGTTGAACATTGGCAGCCCCTGGCCCGGGTCAAAGACGAAGGGAATGCCCGCCTCGGCGAACTGGCGCGAGTGCTCCAGCATGCCGTCGCGGCCGTCCGGGGCGACGATGCCGAGGGTGACGCCCGCGCTGTGTTCCACCTTGTTGAGATGGGAATGGACCATGGCACCGGGGTGGAACGCGGTGATCTGGTTGTCGTCCAGGTCGGTGGTGATGAATGCCTGGGCCGTGTAGGTGCCGGGCACGTGGGTTACGTGGGCGCGGGACAAGCCGAGGCTGTCCAGGCGTTCCAGGTAGGGGCCGGCATCGTCGCCGACGGTGGCCATGATCAGCGGATCGCCGCCGAGCAGCTTGAGGTTGTAGGCAATGTTGCCGGCGCAACCGCCGAATTCCCGGCGCATTTCAGGCACCAGGAAGGAGACGTTCAGGATGTGGATCTGCTCGGGCAGGATGTGATTCTTGAAATGGTCCTGGAAGACCATGATCGAATCGAAGGCGATGGAACCGCAGATGAGGGTGGACATGGCGTCGGCAGGATGTAGGCAAATTGATTATAGGGGCCGCCCTGGCGGGGCCGGCGCGGACGAATGTTGCCGGATGTTACCCGGCAGCCCGGCCCGTCAGGGGTAGAAGGCGTAGACCCGGTAGCCGGCTGCGGCCACGCCGGGCGCCTCGAAGCGAACCCGGGCTGCGACCTCCTTGCGTGCCGGGAAGGCATCCGGCGGCATGTCGGCGGGCAGCCACTGCTTGGGATCCAGAACGCGCCGGACCAAGGCCTTGTCGCGGGCGTCGGTCAGGGTAATTTCCAGGTGTGGCCAGGCCTGTGCGAACTCGGCGCGGTTGCGCAGCGTTGCATGCAGGGTGAAGAAAGCTTCGCGGTTGGCGTCGGGCTGGATGTCCGAACTCTCGATGGTGATCGAGGCTGACTCGCGGGGCAGCGGCAGGTCGCAGCCCATGCCGGCGCATACGCTCTCCATGAACAGGCGCATCTGCGGCGACGCCGCTGCGATGTCACTGCGGAATACGAGTACGCCCTGCGCCAGCAGGGTCAATAACAGCAACGTGGCGCCAGCCGCCCAGGCGGCCTGCTGCAGGGCAGAGGGGCCTGTTGGTTCTTCCGTGGCCTCTTCTGCGAAAGCCTCCGTCTCGTCCTGTTCGTTGTTTGTTGGTTCGCTTGCGTCGGCCGGCGCAGGGGGCGCCTCTATCGGTAGTCCGACGACGGCTTGTGGTGCTTCTGCCACCGCAGCGGGGGTGAGGTCCTGGTCCAGCGCCTGCACGGGCGTGCCGGGGGTTTCGTCCACGACCTGCTT
Source organism: Zoogloea sp. (assembly GCF_041914405.1). Taxonomy (NCBI): domain Bacteria; kingdom Pseudomonadati; phylum Pseudomonadota; class Betaproteobacteria; order Rhodocyclales; family Zoogloeaceae; genus Zoogloea; species Zoogloea sp. The sequence goes on along the minus strand of NZ_JAYSDK010000029.1, from coordinate 33,870 downwards.
GTGAAGCAGCGAATCGAAGTCGAGGGGGCCTTCCTCGATGAGGGATGCGTCGGGCGGGTTCTTCAGGTCGAGTTCCGACGCATCCGGCCAGTCGGGCTTGAAGGGGAATGGGGGGATTGCGGCAGGCCCAGCGTCTTCGGTGTGGTCCGTCAGCGGAGCATCGTCGTCCAGCGCCTCTTCATCCAGGATGAGCTCCGCCGGTGCGTCAGGCGTGGCGGCGTCAGCCTCATCCGGCACCGACCAGGCGTCGAAGCCTTCGGGCAGGATCTCGCCGCTGGGTTCGATACGCTCGTCGCCAGCTTCCGGCTGCGGGGGCGTCGCGGCGACGATGGGCTGCGCGTCAGAATCGTCGAGGGTGAGGAAATCCAGATCGTCGGGAATGGCCGCCTTGTCAGCCGGTTCGCCAGCGGCGGGTGGCGTGACCTCCTCCTCAGCCGGCAAATCGTCGGTGACGATTTCTCCGTCAGCGGGGCTGAGGTAGAACGTGCTCGGATCTTCCGCGGGTGTTGCGGTTCCCTTGCGCTCCTCCACCGGCAGTGCAGGCGCTTCAGGAGGTATTTCCTGCAGGACGAACAGGGGGGCGGCGTCGGCCTGCTCGGCAGCGGGCGGGCTGGTGGGTTCGGGCGGGTGCAGATCGTCCACCAGCGCCTCTTCCTCGACCTGGTTTTCCAGGGCGTTGAAGGCGTGCTTGCACTGGCCGCAGCGGACCCGCCCGTGACGGGCGTTCAATTGCTCGGGCTGCACCCGGAAGGTGGTTGAGCACGCCGGGCAGCGCGCGAGGATCATGGCTGCGCCGACGTCGGCCGTTCGCCCTCGAGGCGGACCCAACCGTCCAGGGTGGCGCCCACGCGCAGGGCGATGAAAGGGGCGTAGGCTTCGATGACGTCGTCGGCCTGGGCTTCCAGCACACCGGACAGGGCCAGCTTGCCGCCGGGCGCGACGCGGGCGGCAAGCAGCGGCGCCAGCATCTTGAGCGGATTGGTCAGGATGTTGGCCACGACCCGCTGGAAGGTGCCGTCGAGGGGCTTGGCCGACACCTGCAGGTGCAGGCTGACGCCGTTGTTGGCGGCATTGTCGGCGGCGGTCTCGACGGCTTTCTCATCGATGTCCACGCCAGTGACTTCACCCGCGCCCAGCTTGGCGGCGGCAATGGCGAGGATGCCGGAGCCGCAGCCGTAGTCGAGGACGCTGACGCCCGCCGGGATCTCCGTGGTTAGCCACTCGAGGCACAGGCGGGTGGTGGGATGCGAGCCGGTGCCGAACGCCATGCCTGGATCGAGCACCAGGTTGATCGCGTCGGCATCCGGCGATTCGTGCCAGGACGGCACGATCCACAGCCGGTCGGTGATGCGGATCGGGTCGAACTGGCTCTGGGTGAGCTGCACCCAGTTCTGCTCTTCGACCTCTTCGATGGTGAAGGGCGGCACGGCGTCGAGGCCGACCGCCGCCGACGCGGTAGCGAGGGCGGTGGCCAGGTCGATGTCGGTGTCGAACAGCGCGACGACCCGACTGTGGTCCCACAGGCTGGCCGGGTGCATGCCCGGTTCGCCGAACTGGGGCTTCTCGGCGTCGGTGCCGGCGTCCGCGTCGTCAATGCTGACCGACAGCGCGCCATGCTCCATCAGCGCCTCGGACAAGGCTTCGGCGCGGGTCGCGTCAGCCTGCAGGATGACCGAAATCCACATCTCAGACCTTCTTGACTTCGTTACGCCCGGCCAGCTTGTGCTCCAGGTAGTGGATGCTGGTGCCGCCTTCGACGAAGCGGGCGTCGAGCATCAGTTCTTGGTGCAGCGGGATGTTGGTCTTGATGCCTTCAACCAGCATCTCGGACAGGGCGATGCGCATGCGGCGGATCGCCTGGTCGCGGGTGTCGCCGTAGGCGATCAGCTTGCCGACCATCGAATCGTAGTGCTGCGGCACGGTGTAGCCGTTGTACACATGGGAGTCGACGCGGATGCCGGGGCCGCCGGGAACGTGCCAGTTGCTGATCTTGCCCGGGCAGGGAGTGAACTTGAACGGATCTTCCGCGTTGATCCGGCATTCGATGGCATGGCCGCGAAATTCGATGTCCTTCTGCCGGTAGTTGAGCTTCTGGCCGGCGGCAACGCGGATCTGCTCCTGCACGATGTCCACGCCGGTTATCAGCTCGGTGACCGGGTGTTCAACCTGCACGCGGGTGTTCATCTCGATGAAGTAGAACTCGCCGTTCTCATACAGGAATTCGAAGGTGCCAGCACCCCGGTAGCCGATCTTGCGGCAGGCCTCGGCGCAGCGCTCGCCGATACGGGTGATGTGGCGCCGCTCGATGCCCGGGGCCGGGGCTTCCTCGATGACTTTCTGGTGGCGACGCTGCATGGAGCAATCGCGCTCGCCCAGGTAGATCGCGTTGCCGTGCTGGTCGGCCAGCACCTGGATTTCCACATGACGTGGGTTCTCCAGGAACTTCTCCATGTAAACCGTCGAGTTGCCGAAGAACGCGCCAGCCTCGGATCGGGTGGTGGTGACGGCATTGAGTAGCGCGGCCTCGGTGTGCACCACGCGCATGCCGCGACCGCCGCCACCGCCGGCGGCCTTGATGATCACCGGGTAGCCGATGGCGCGGGCGATCTTGACGATCTCCTTTGGGTCTTCGGGCAGCGCGCCGTCGGAGCCGGGCACACAGGGCACGCCGGCAGCCTTCATGGCGTCCTTGGCCGAGACCTTGTCGCCCATCAGGCGGATGGTTTCTGCGCGCGGACCGATGAAGACGAAGCCGGATTGCTCGACCCGCTCGGCGAAGTCGGCGTTCTCGGACAGGAAGCCGTAGCCCGGGTGGATGGCTTCGGCATCGGTGACCTCGGCGGCGGAGATCAGTGCCGGAATGTTGAGGTAGCTGAGGGCCGACGAGGCGGGGCCAATGCACACGGATTCGTCAGCCAGCTTGACATACTTGGCCTCGGCGTCCGGCTCGGAGTGGACGGCGACAGTCTTGATGCCCAGCTCACGGCACGCGCGCAGTATGCGCAGCGCGATCTCGCCCCGGTTGGCGATCAGGATTTTTTCGAACATCGCCATGATTTAGCCGATGACGAAGAGGGGTTCGCCGTATTCCAGCGGTTCGCCGTTCTCGACCAGGATGGCCTTCACGGTGCCGGCCACCTCGGCTTCGATCTCGTTCATCAGCTTCATGGCTTCGATGATGCACAGCACGTCGCCAACGGCAACGCTCTGGCCGACTTCGACGAGGGGCTTGGCGCCCGGAGCGGAGGCGCGGTAGAAGGTGCCGACCATCGGCGACTTGACCACGTGGCCGTCCGGCAGGGCCGCTTCGGCAGCGGCAGCAGGGGCGGCCGGTGCAGCGGCAGCAGGGGCGCTGACGGCGATCGGTGCGGCGGGGGCCTGGGCCACGTAGCTGACCGGCGCAGGGCCGGAGGCGTGCTTGGCGATGCGGACTTTTTCCTCGCCTTCAGTGACTTCCAGCTCGGAGATGCCGGACTCCTGGACCAGGTCGATCAATTTCTTGAGCTTGCGAAGATCCATAGTATTCCCCTTGATATGTAAAGCGGCCGGCAGCAAGGCCGGCCCGCCGATGTCTTGTGTTTAGGCGCGAGCTGCGCGCAGACGGGCGAGGGCGAATTCGAGGGCGAGTTGATAGCCCTGGGCGCCCAGCCCGCAGATCACCCCTACCGCCTTGTCGGAGAAGTAGGAGTGGTGGCGGAACGGCTCGCGGGCGTGGATGTTCGACAGGTGCACTTCGACGTACGGGATGGCAACGCCAGCAAGGGCGTCCCGCAGTGCGACGCTGGTGTGCGTATATCCTGCCGGATTGATGATGATGAAATCGACGGCTTCGCTTTCCGCAGCCTGCACGCGGTCGATGAGTTCGCCCTCGTGGTTGCTCTGGAAGGACTCCAATAGCACGCCATCGGCCTTGGCCCGGCTCTCCATCGCCGCATGAATGTCGGCGAGGGTCGTCAGGCCGTAGATGCCGGGTTCGCGGCGACCGAGCAGGTTGAGGTTGGGGCCATGCAAAACGAGAATCCGCAGTTGCGGGAGGTTCTCGTCAGTGGCTTCCTGGGTGCGGGTTTTGCGCGTCATGAATGCAAGTTTGCCGTAATTACGCGCAAGTTGTCCACCGCGAAGCCCCTCCCGGATGCGTCAGGACTTGCTCAGTTCGGCGAGTTTGCGGTCCAGTTCCTGCTCCGACAATTCGCCCAGTTTGACCAGGCTGATGCCGCCGTTGCGATCGATGACCAGCGTGAAGGGCAGGCCTTGGGAGCTGTTGCCGAGCTCTTCGGTGAGCTGGACCAGGGACGGATCGGCGATCACCAGCGGGTAGTCCACCGCCTGCTTGGCCTGGAAGCCGGCGACATTCTTGGCGGTATCGATGCTTACGCCGACAAATTGAACGCCTTTGCCAGCATATTTGCGGCTTAACGTCGAGAATGCAGGGATTTCCTTGCGGCACGGCGGGCACCAGGTGGCCCAGAAGTTGACCACCAGCACCTTGCCCTTCCAGGCCGAGAAAGGTTGCTGGACGCCTTTCGCGTCGGGCAGGTCGAGGGCCAGCAGCTTGCCGAGGGCGGCGCGCTGGGTCTGGGACAGGTTGGCGGCCGGTGCAGCGGTGTTGGCGTTGGCGGCGTACGAGGTATACAGGCCGGCAGCTCCGGCGGCCAGCGCAACGGCAGTGACGAGGGCGAGGGTGGTGAGGCGACTCATGGATGGATGGGGGCTTCGGCCGAGGTTTCTGTGACGAGGGCTTCGACGACAGACAGGCGCGCGCGTTCCATCTGGCGGGCGCCATGGTTGCCGCGGCGGTTCAGGCGCTCTACGTCCGGAGAATAGATGCGCAGCTTGAACGGGATGTCGTCCCAGTCGAAGACGAGGACCGCCTCCGGGCCGTCCGGCTGGTTGCGGCGAGGTTCGCGGTGCTCGTAGGCGACATTGTTGTTGAGGAAGAAGATCTCCACTTCCTTGGCGCTCTCTGGAAACAGGTCGATTTCCACTTCCGAGTAGCGCCCTGCGGTGCCTTCCAGCACCGGTCCGGTGAGGTAGGGGCGGAAGGCGTCCAGTTCGCGCATGACCTCGACGGCAGCCTGGCGCATGACGTATTGGCGCTCCAGGTGCTCTTCGTCCTGGAAAACGGCGAGGTAAGTGCGGACTTCGGCCTCAATCTCCGCGTTGTTGGGCAGTTCGTCGGCGGCGAGGGCGCCGAGCTGGCGGGCGGCCTTGCGCTTGGCGAAGCCGTAATCGCTGATGCCATCTTCGGCGATCATGCGGGCCGCCAGGGCGGCGATTTCACGACGCAGATTGCTGCGGTGTGGAACGGCAGGGCGCGGCATGAAAGGTCGAAGCTCCCCGTTCGATTAGAATAGATCCCATTCTACACACGACTGTTGCGGCACTGTTTCTGTCGCTTAGACGAATAATGCACATACACATTCTCGGAATCTGCGGAACTTTCATGGGCGGCGTGGCCCTGCTGGCCCGGGCTGCCGGCCATACCGTGACGGGCTGCGACGCCAATGTCTATCCGCCGATGAGCACCCAGCTCGAAGAGCAGGGCATCCGCCTCGTCGAGGGCTACGGGGTCGAGCAGCTCGACCTGGAACCGGACGTGTTCGTCGTCGGCAACGCGATCTCCCGTGGCAACCCCTTGCTGGAGGAGATCCTCGACAAGGGCCTGCCTTATGTGTCGGGCCCCCAGTGGCTGGCCGAGAACGTGCTGCAGGGGCGCTGGGTACTGGGTGTCGCCGGCACCCACGGCAAGACCACGACGACCTCGCTACTGGCCTGGATCCTCGAGGACGCCGGCCTCAATCCGGGCTTCCTGGTCGGTGGCGTGCCGAAGAACTTCGGTCTTTCGGCGCGGCTGACCGAGTCGCCGTTCTTCGTCATCGAAGCCGATGAATACGATACCGCCTTCTGCGACAAGCGCTCCAAGTTCGTCCATTACCGCCCGCGGACGCTGATCCTGAACAACCTGGAGTTCGACCACGCGGATATCTTCGCCGATCTGGCGGCCATCGAAACCCAGTTCCACCACCTGGTGCGCACCGTGCCACGTCTCGGCCGCATCGTCGCCAATGCCGCCGAGGAATCGCTGCCGCGGGTCATGCAGCGCGGCTGCTGGTCCGAACTGGAGTGGTTCAACGATGCGGCCGGCTGGTCGGTGGCAGAAGGTGCCAGCGAGGATGAAGTAGTGATCCGCCACCTGGGCAAGGAGATCGGTCGCCGCCGGCTGCCGTTGTCTGGCCGCCACAACCGGGCCAATGCGCTGGCGGCCATCGCTGCGGCGCGGCATGTGGGCGTCACCCCGGAAGTGGCGTTGGATGCGCTGAGCCGCTTCGAGGGCGTCAAGCGCCGCCTCGAATTGCGCGGCACGGTGCGTGGCGTGGCGGTGTACGACGACTTCGCCCATCACCCGACTGCTATCACGCTGACTGTCGAAGGGCTGCGCCGCCAGGTGGGCGACGCACGCATCCTGGCTGTGCTGGAGCCGCGCTCCAATACCATGAAGCTCGGTGTCATGAAGGACCAGCTGCCGGCCAGCCTGGTCCAGGCCGACAAGGTCTTCTGCTATGCGGCCAACCTGGGCTGGGATGCCCGTGCGGCGTTGGCGCCGATCGCTGGCAAAACCGTGGTGGAGGACGATTTGGATGCGCTGGTTGCCGCCATCGTGGCCGAGGCCCGCGACGGCGACCGTATCTTGGTCATGAGCAACGGTGGCTTTGGTGGCATCCACGGCAAGCTGCTGGCGGCTCTCGAACGGTAAGCCGCCAGGGGAGAGTCCCTGTGGGGGCGAATTCATTCGCCCCCACAGGGAGGGAGAGAGCTCCAGTACTTCAGCGCGCCGATTCAGTGTTCAGCTCGTTGAAACGCCGTGGAAAGCCCGCCGCCGGTTGCCGGTGGCGGGCTTTTTCCTTATTGAGCAGCGACCGTGCCGTGGCCAGCGTGACGCACAGCAGCAGCGCCGCGCCAGTGTTATGGGCTACGGCCAGCGGAAGAGGTAGCTGCAGCAGTACGTTGGCGATGCCCAGCCCGATCTGCAGCCCCAGGGCGCCGAGCAGCGCGAGGCCGGATCCGCGGCTGTGTCGATGGGCCAGCAGGCGCAGGCCGAGGCTGCCGACGACCAGCAGCACCACGCCGGCAAACAGGCGGTGGGTCCAGTGGATGGCAGTGAGGGCGCTGGCCGGCAGTAGGGTGCCGCTGGCGGTGATGCCCAGTTCCCGGTCCAGGGTGAAGGCGTGGTGGAAATCCAGCGCCGGGCTGAAGCTGCCCTGGCAGCTTGGAAAATCCGGGCAGATGGCAGCGGCGTAGTTGCTGCTGACCCAGCCGCCGAGGGCGATCTGAATGACGACGGTGGCCAGTGCGGCGATGGCGTGCGCCTGCAGGCCGATGTTGGTGTTCGTCGCTGGACGGAAGCCACGACCATCCCGTAGCACGAGGGCGGCGAGCAGCGCCAGGGTGGTCATGCCACCGAGCAGGTGGCTGGTGACGATCACCGGTTTCAGCAATTGGGTGACTGTGAGCATGCCCAGCGTGGCTTGCAGCACGACCACGCCGAGTAGGGCCAGCTCAAGCGTTGGCCTGCGCGTGGCGCGTTGCCGCCAGCCGAGCACGGCCAGGCCGGCGATGCACAGGCCCAGCGTACCGGCGGCGTAGCGGTGAATCATTTCCTTCCAGGCTTTGCCGGCTTCCACGCGCTGGCCGAAGGCCGCTTCGGCAGCACTCTTTTCGTGGGCGTGTTCGGGCACGCCGACCAGCTTGCCGTAGCAGCCGGGCCAGTCGGGACAGCCGAGGCCGGCATCTGACAGGCGCACCCAGGCGCCGAGGGAGACCACCACGAGGGCAAGCAGGAAAGCGATGATGGCCAGGGTGCGCCGGCCGGACGGGCGCGTCCTCATGCCAGGCGGTCCAGGAAGAGAGCCGCAAACAGGCCGGTTAGGTAGATCAGCGAATAGCGGAAGGCGTGTCGCGCGCGGGCGTCAGAGTAATTGCGCCACAGGGTCCAGGCTTCCCGCAGGTAGCCCAGATTGAGCAAGCTAACTAGCACCGCATAGACGCCACCGGACAGGCCCAGCGTGCAGGGCAGGTAGGACACCGCCGCCAGCAGCACGGTATACAGCAGGATATGCAGGCAGGTCAGCGGCACGCCGTGGCTGACGGGCAACATCGGCAGACCGGCGCGGGCGTATTCCTCGCGCCGGTAGCAGGCCAGCGCCCAGAAGTGGGGCGGTGTCCACAGGAAGATGATGAGGAACAGGGCCAGTGCCGGCAGGCCGATGCTGTCCGTCATCGCAGCCCAGCCGAGCACCGGTGGCATTGCGCCGGATGCGCCGCCGATGACGATATTCATCGGTGTGGCCGGTTTCAGGATCACGGTGTAGACGATCGCGTAGCCGAGGAAGGTGGCGAGGGTCAGCCACATGGTCAGTGGATTGACCGCCATATGCAGTAGCCACAGGCCCGCGCCACCGGTCAGGCAGGCCAGGCCGAGGGTCTCCGTCGGGCTGATCAGCCCCAGCGGCAGCGGGCGGCCGCGGGTGCGCGCCATGCGGGCGTCGATGGTCCGCTCCACCAGGCAGTTGATCGCCGCGGCGGCGCCGGCCACCAGTGCGATGCCGACGGTGGCGGCGAGCATCCGGCCGGCTGGCGGCCAGCCGGGCACGGCGAGGAACATGCCGATCAGCGCGGTGAATACGATCAGGCTGTTCACCCGTGGCTTGCACTGGGTCAGGAAGGCGCCGAGGCGCAGGCCGAGGGGCGCGGGGGCGGCGGTGCTGCGGAAGGTCGTCGGCATCGTGGTCTCTCCGGGGGATGCGTTGTCAGCCGGCCCAGGCGTAGCGGAGCAGGCGTTCCATGTCCTTCAGGATGCCGCGCGGGTCGGCGTCGGGGGCGTAGCGCAGGATGATCTTGCCCAGCGGATCGACCACGTACACCCGGTGACCGTGCCCATCCAGGTCGAAGGCCGCGCGGGCGGCGGCGCTGCGTGCCACGGCGGCATGCAGGTCGGGCTGCAAGGCATGCAGGGGGGCGACGTCGGGCGCTGCCTGATCGGAAAGCCAGGTGCGCTGGACCCGCGGCATCTGCTTGTAGAGGGCGACGTGGATCTGGCGGGTGGCGACGATCCAGTTGCGGCAGGCCGCGTCGCAGGGACCGGAGCCGGCGATCACCAGGCTCCAGTGGCCGTCGAAATCCTGTTTGCTGAGGGGTTGGCCGGAAGCGTCGGCCAACTGCGGTAGCGCGCGTGGCGGTGACAGCAGTTCGCCGTGGTTGCCAGGTTGGTCCGGGTGCCAGCCCCACGCATACAGCCCTGTGCCGACCGCGAAGGGCATCAGCAGCAAGGCCAGGATCAATAGCAGCGGGCGGTAGCGGCGCATCAGTGGCGCCTCCAGCCGAGGGCCAGCCAGATCAGAATCGCGGAGGCGGCGAAGCCATACCACTGGTAGGCGTAGGAAAGATGGCGTTCGAGGCGCTCGTCCGGGCGCGGCCAGTCGCGCACGAAGCCGGCCGGCGCGGCGGCATCCAGTTGTACCACCACCGGCTGCACCGGCCACGGCACGAGCCGGACGAAGCGGGCTAGATCGAGGTTCTGCCAGACGGGCTGCCAGTTGGTGCTGTCATCGCTGCCCAGCGTGAAGAAGCGGGTGCCCGGTACGACGGCGGTGCCGCGTAGTTCAAGCGGGCTGCTGGGCGTCTCTATCTTCGGAATGTCGGTGTGGCGGGCTGGAGCTTGAATCCAGCCGCGGTTCACCAGCACGCGCATGTTGCCGCCGTCGATGTGGAATGGTGTGATCACGTGGTAGCCGGCCTGTTCCCGATAGACACGGTTGTCGACGAGGAACTGGTGTTCGGTCTCGAAGCGGCCGCGGATCAGCACCGGCCGCGAGCGCAGGCTTTCGGCGTCGGCCGGCGTGCTGCCAAGGCTCACCGGCGCGTCGGCTCCGCGCTGGTCGAGCAGGGCTTGGGCGGCCTGCTTGCGTTCGGCCTTGCCGTATTGCCAGTTGCCGAGCTGGAGACAGCCAGCGGCGACGGCCAGCGAAAGCACGCCGCCCCACAGGGAAGGGCGGAAGCGGCGGCCGCTTGTGATGGCCCGGACGCCGGCGCACAATCGGCGAACCGGGTTCGGGGAGCGGGCTGTGGCATTCAAGTTGGCCGTGGTGTTCATGTTGTTGCTGGTGGTCGGCAGCCTCTTTTCGGGCCTGTTCTTCCTGTATCGCGACAAGGGCAACGGCGACCGGGTAGTGCGGGCGCTCACCTTGCGCGTCTCCCTCTCCCTTTTGCTCTTTCTCGGCCTGCTGCTGGCCTGGCATTTCGGCGCCGTGGGGCGCTAGAGCCAATAGACCACGACGAACAGCAGCAGCCACACCACATCCACGAAGTGCCAGTACCAGGCCACCGCCTCGAAGGCGAAGTGGCGTTTGGCATCGAAGTGCCCGGCCAGGCAGCGGCCGGTGACGACGGCCAGCATGATCGCGCCGAGTGTCACGTGGAAACCGTGGAAGCCGGTCAGCATGAAGAAGGTGGCGCCATACACGCCAGCCCCCATCGTCAGGCCCATTTCGGTGTAGGCGTGGTGGTATTCGTAGGCCTGGAAACCGAGGAAGATCACACCGAGTAGCACGGTGAGGATCAGGCCCAGGTTGAGTTGGCTGCGGGAGCCCTTCATCAGGCCCCAGTGGGCAAAGGTCAGCGTGACGCCTGAGCTCAGCAGCAACGCCGTGTTGATCGCCGGGATGCCCCACGCGCCCATCGGCGTGAAGGGGGCGCCCTTCGGGCCGGCGGTCGGCCAGGCGGCGGTGAAGTCCTTGTACAGCGTGAAGGCCGGGTCCATGTGGGCGAGGGCCGGCACCGAGATGTTGCGGCAGTAGAACAGCGCCCCGAAGAAGGCCGCGAAGAACATCACCTCAGAGCCGATGAACCACACCATGCCCTGGCGGAAGGACTTGTCCTCCCAGTCGGTGTAGGCGCCACGCTGGTTTTCGGCAATCACCGCGCCGAACCACTTGAACAGCACGAAGATGATCACCGCCGTTCCGCCGGCCATCACCCACGGCCCCGGCGCGAACTTGTTCATCAGCAGGATGAAGCCCAGTGCCAGCAGGAACATGCCGCCCGACAGAAAAACCGGGTAGAGGCTTGGCTGGGGCACGTAGTAATGGCCGGCGTGGGGCGCGGCGGAGTTGGCGTGCGAGGCGTGCAAGGCGGACTCCCTAGTTAGGATTCGGTGCCGGGAAGAAGGCGTAGGCCAGCGTCAGCTCACTGATCTCCTCGCCGATGTCGCCATCGACGACGAAGGTCAGGGCCATTTCGCGGCTTTCGCCGGGGGCGAGGGTCTGTTGCTTGAAACAGAAGCAGTCGAGCTTGCGGAAATGGCGGGCCGCCACAGTCGGTGACACGCTGGGCACGGCCTGGCCGACGATGGTCTGGTCGGACAGGTTGCGGACCAGGAAGCGGGTGGTGCGCAGTTCGCCAGGATGGATCTCGATGGACGGTTCAAGAGGGCGGATCTCCCACGGCAGGCCGGGCATCAGCGTGGAGGTGAATTGCACGCCCAGGCTGCGAGCGTAATTCACCGCGCTCGGCGGTACGTCCTTGGCCTGGATGGCGTCCTTTAGCGTCTTGCCGTTGAAACCAACGGCCCGGCACAAGGTGTCGTAGAGCGGCACCAGCGCAAAGCCGAAGGCGAAGAAAGCCGCCGCCACCAGCAGCAGGCGGGTGACCAGTCTGCCGTGCCGGCGCGGCGGTGGATTGAGTGCGGCTTCCCGCATGGCGGTGTCAGCGCTCGATCAGGAAACCGATCAGATACAGACCCAGCGCGATGGCGCCGAGTATCCAGGCGAAGCGGGACGAGGCGCGTCGGCGCTCGGCCAGGTCATCGGACGTGAAATGCATGATGTCCTCCTCCATGATCAGCTCGCCTTGATGACGGGCTGGGTTTCCCAGGAGTGGTGGGGGGGCGGGGAGCTGAGCTCCCATTCGAGCCCCTCGGTGCCTTCCCACACCCGGTCGGTTGCCTTGGCGCCGCCCTTCACGCAGCGCCACACGTTGTACGCGAAGATCAGCTGCGACAGGCCCAGCGCGAAGGCCCCTACAGTGGATATGGCATTGAATTCGGCGAACTGCAATGCGTAGTCGGGAATGCGCCGGGGCATGCCGGCGAGGCCCAGGAAGAACTGGGGCATGAAGGTGAAGTTGAAGCTGATCACGGTCAGCCAGAAGTGCAGCTTGCCGAGCTTCTCGCTGTACATGTGGCCGGTCCATTTGGGCAGCCAGTAGTACACGCCGGTCATCACGCCCATGATGCCGCCGGCGAACAGCGCGTAGTGGAAGTGGGCCACGACGAAGTAGCTGTGGTGATACTGGGCATCGGCGGCCACGTCGGCCAGCACCAGGCCGGTCAGGCCGGCGATGCCGAACAGCACGATGAAGCCGAGGGCGAACAGCATCGGTGTCTCGAAGCTCATCGCGCCGCGCCACATGGTGGCAATCCAGCAGAAGAACAGCACCGCCAGCGGCAGTGAGATCGACATGGTGCTGTACATGAAATACAGCAGGGCCGGAACCGGCAGGCCGGAGGTGAGGAAGTGGTGGGCCCACACGATCAAACCGAGCACACCGATGGCGACGAAGGACCACACCTGGGCTGTATGGCCGTAGACCGGCTTGCGGGTGAAGGTGGACAGCACGTGGGGCATCAGGCCCCACACCGGCAGCAGCAGGATGTAGACCTCGGGGTGGCCGAAGAACCAGAACAGGTGCTGGAACAGGATCGGGTCGCCGCCGCCGGCGGCATTGAAGAAATGGGTGCCGAAGTGGCGGTCGGTGAGCAGCATGGTCACGCCGCCGGCAAGCACCGGCAGGGTGATGATCAGCAGCACCGCGGTGACCAGCCAGCCCCAGCAGAACAGCGGCATCTTCATCAGCGTCATGCCGGGGGCGCGCATGTTGAGGATGGTGGCGATGATGTTGATCGAGCCCATGATCGAGCTGATGCCGAGGATGTGGATCGAGAAGATCGCGAAATCCACCCCGATGCCACCCTGCACCGACAGCGGTGCGTAGAGGGTCCAGCCGGTGGCGACGGCGCCGTCGCCGATGCCGAACAGGGCCAGGAAGAAGGGCATCGTCAGCAGCAGGGCGGCCGGCGGCAGCAGCCAGAAGCCCCAGTTGTTGAGGCGCGGCAGGGCCATGTCCGGCGCGCCGATCATCAGCGGGATCATCCAGTTGGCAAAGCCGGTGGCGGCCGGCATCAGTGCCGCGAAGATCATTACCAGCGCGTGCACGCCGATCAGCTGGTTGAAGAACTCCGGCTTCATCAATTGCAGGCCGGGCTGGAACAGCTCGGCGCGCACCCCGAGGATCATCGCCCCGCCGACGAAGAACATCAGCAGGGAGAAAGTCAGGTACATCGTGCCGATGTCCTTGTGGTTGGTGGTGGTCAGCCAGCGCAACAGGCCGGTCGGGTGGTGGCCGTCATGGTGATCTAGAGCATGGGACGCGGTGTTCATGCTGGGCTCCTCAGCGAAGTGCCTTGATCTGGGCGGGCTGGATCATGTCGCCCTTGGTGTTGCCGAAGCTGTTGCGCTCGTAGGTGATGACGGCGGCAAGATCGGCGTCGGACAGGGTGGTCTTAAAGGCCTGCATGGCGGTGCCGCTCTTGCCGTTCATGACCCGGTCCACATGGCTGTCGGGGATCAGCTTGCCATCCGGCGACAGCAGCGGGCCGTTGACGATCTTGCTGCCGGCCAGTGCCGGGAAGGCCGGCGGCAGGCCTTGGCCGGTGGGCTGGTGGCAGGCGGCGCAGATCTTGTCGTAGGTTTCCTTGCCGTGGGCCATCAGCTCGTCGCGGGTCCAGGTGCGGTCGCCGCTGGCGGCCGCGGCGGCAAGTTCGGTCTTCTTCTTGTCCACCCAGGCAACGTATTCGGCTTCCGGCACCGCCTTGACGACCACCGGCATGAAGCCGTGATCCTTGCCGCACAGTTCGGCGCACTGGCCGCGGTAGATGCCGGGCTCCTCGATGCGCACCCAGGTTTCCCGCAGGAAGCCGGGAATCGCGTCGCGCTTGACGCCGAACTGGGGTACCCACCAGGTGTGGATCACATCAGTGGAGGTGAGCAGGATGCGCACCTTCTTGCCGACCGGTAGCACCACCGGGTTGTCCACTTCGAGCAGGTAGTGTTCGCCCTTGGCTTCCTTGCCCTCGATCTGCTCCCGCGGTGTGGCCAGCGTGCTGATGTACTTGATGCCGGAGTCCGGGTATTCGTACTGCCACTTCCACTGCATGCCGGTCACCTTGAGCACCATGTCGGCCTTGGTGCGGGTGTCTTCCATGTCGATTACCGCGTGGAAGGCTGGAATGCCCATCAGCACGAAGTCGATGAAGAGCAGGATTGCAAAGGGCACCAGCACCCAGAACCACTGCAGGGCGCCGCGCGGGCCGCTGAAGCGGGCCGGTTCGGCACCGACGCTTTTGCGGTGGGTGATCATGGAATACACCATGATTGCGAACACCACCACGAACAGCACCGTGATGATGACCATGAACTGGTTGTGCATCGACAGCGTGTCGCGCCCGATCGGGGTGACCGGTTTCGGGAAATTCCACGTGAAGTCGGCGAGAGCTGAGCCGGAGACGAACAGGAGGCCGAGTGCAGCGAGAAGTCTGGCCTGGTAGCGGGGGACGATTGGGCTCAAGTCTCTACCTCTCTTTTCGTGGGATGATCGGACCCGCGGTGTCTAATGAGGTCTGGCGAGTCGGCTGGATAGATCCGAGAAAAGCTGTCTGCGCTGGTCGGGTGTCAGCAGGCGCCCCACGTGGGCGCTGTGGCCGTGGGAGCGGATACACACCAGGGGTTCGCGACTGTCACCGGGCTCTAGCGTGACGCGGGCCCAGGCAGTCTGGAAGCGCCGGCTGCACGAGGCGGCAGAGTGGCGGGTCGAGACGACCAGGCTGTCGTCGTCGAGATGGATGGATTCGTAGTCGGAGGCCTGGCGGTCGATGGCGCGCAGGGCCAGAAAAAGCAGGAAGAGTTCAATGCCGGCGAAGGGCAATACCAACCACGCGCCGGCCAGCAGGAAGGTCGTGCTGATGATGAAGCTGGCGGCGAGGATCAGGGCGATCAGGCCGCGACGCAGTGCGGGGGTGAGGGAGCAGTTGGGGCGCGCGATCCACGATCGCGCGCCCCCTGGCTCTTTACTTGGTATATCCCAGGCGTATACACCAGGCCCGGCTGCGTCTTATTGACGCAGATCAAATTCTGCGGGCAGTGTAGCATCGCCTCTGTGTTTTGCAGTGCACTTATTCAAAACGCAGTTAATTGAAGTATAAGGAATTTTTAAATGTTTGCTTTTTTGCGATGCACCATTGTTGCGTTTGCAGCATTTGGACTGCTGGCAGCCTGCTCCCCCGAGGGGGGCGGAGAGCCGCGTGAGGGCTTCATCGGCACCGACATCACAGGTGCAAATTATGCAAACGGCTTCAAGTTGACCGATCACCGGGGGCAGGTGCGTACGCTGGCCGACTACAAGGGCAAAGTCGTGACCCTGTTTTTCGGCTACACCCAGTGCCCGGACGTGTGTCCGACCAACCTGCTCAACATGGCGCAGGTGATGCGTGAGTTGGGGCCGGATGCGGACAAGGTGCAGGTGCTGTTCGTGACCATCGACCCGGAACGGGATACGCAGGAGCTGCTGGCCCAGTATGTGCCGGCTTTTGATTCACGCTTCGTCGGCTTGTATGGCGACCTCGCCACGACCCAGGCGGTTGCCCGGGATTTCAAGGTGTTCTACCAGAAACAGGGGGATGTGCAGGGCGGCCGCTACACGGTGGATCATTCCACCGGCACCTATGTCTTCGATCCCCAGGGGCGGCTGCGCCTATATATCAAGCATGGTGAGAAGCCGGCCGCCATCGTCGCCGACCTGAGGCGTCTGCTGGCGGGGAAGTGATGGGCAGCCTTGGAAGCTCACAGGAGGCGAGAGACGTCGGATGCGGTGAAGGCGGAGATGATGTTGTGGGCTGGGCCTGTGGGGCGAATGAGTTCGCCCCCCACGCCCCCCCCCCCAAAAAACCAGCGGCCCCCCAAAAAGCGGCCCCGCCCGGGGCCCGGGGGGGTCGGTGAAGGCCCCGGGGGCCCGG
>NZ_JAYSDK010000029.1:0-17737 GCF_041914405.1 Zoogloea sp. | reverse complement strand
CGGTGGGGCGAACTCATTCGCCCCACAGGCCCAGCCCACAGAAAAGCATGCGTCCCACAAGATCGAGCCAGGTCCGTGGCCCGGGCGGTATCGTTCAGGCCAGTGCGGCCAGGTGGCTGCGCATCTTTTGCATGGCCTTGGCTTCGATCTGGCGGATGCGTTCGGCGGAGACACCGTATTCGGCGGCCAGTTCGTGCAGGGTGGCGGCGTCGCCTTCGGTCAGCCAGCGGCGCTGCACGATGGTCCGGCTGCGCTCGTCCAGGTTGGCCAGGGCTTCATGCAGGCCGACGTCCTGCAGGCGCGAGGCCTGGCGCTGGGCGATCACCTCGGATGGCTCTGCGTGCGGGTCGGCCAGGTAAGCGATCGGCGCGAAACGCTCTTCCTCGTCGTCCGGTCCGCTTTCCAGTGCCACGTCCTGGCCGGACAGCCGGGTTTCCATCTCGCGGACTTCCTCCGGCTTGACGCCGAGCTGGCTGGCGACGGCCAGCACTTCCTCGCCCTGCAGCGTGTTGCTGCTGCTCTTCATGCCGCGCAGGTTGAAGAACAGCTTGCGCTGGGCCTTGGTGGTGGCGATCTTGACCAGGCGCCAGTTTTTGACGATGTATTCGTGGATCTCGGCCTTGATCCAGTGGATCGCGAAGGACACCAAGCGCACGCCGCGGTCCGGGTCGAAGCGCTTGACGGCCTTCATCAGGCCCACGTTGCCTTCCTGGATCAGGTCGGCGTGGGGCAGACCATAACCGAGATAACCGCGCGCAATGGCGACCACCAGGCGCAGGTGGGACAGCACCAGCTTGCGCGCCGCTTCCAGATCCTCATTCTCCCGGAAGCTGTGGGCGAGGTCGGATTCTTCCTTCTCGGTCAGCAGGGGGATGCGATTTACCCTCTGGATGTATTGATCCAGACTGCCAACCGCGGACGGAACGGGAAACGACAAGGTTTGGGACATCGACGACTACCTCCTTCGCAGCAATATTAGCACTCTCGATATAAGAGTGCTAAGGGGGCGAATGGTTCCGTAGCTCATTATTTCTGCTGAGCTTATCAACTTCCCGAAAGCTCCCGGGAGGCGGCCGGCGCCAGCCGTGGGCGCCTGCGTACAGCGCGGCTAAAGCCGTCCGGGCCGGCGCCGTTAAGCCTGAGGCACATTAATGTGCCGGTAATTCGGACGTGGGCGGATAAACTTCAGTTTATGAAGGACGTGCCGCCTGCCGTGCGTCCTGTCGCCCTGCCGTGCCGCCGGGCTTGCACCTTGCCGACATCCCTGAGCCGGGGTGGAGACCTTCCGATGAGTATTTACGCGAGTAGCGACAAGCCTGAGGCCCTTGCGGCGAAGCACACGATCCTGATCGTCGACGACACGCCGCAGAATCTGGCCGTGCTAGGGGAGCTGCTGCAGCCCCATTACCGGGTGCGCGCCGCCAACTCCGGCGAGCGGGCGCTGCGGGCGGCGGGGCTGGCGCCGCGCCCGGACCTGATCCTGCTCGACGTGATGATGCCGGGCATGGACGGCTACGAGGTGCTGCAGCAACTGCATGCAGATCCGGCCACCCGCAACATCCCGGTGATCTTCGTGACAGCCATGAATGCTGCCGAGAACGAGGAGCACGGGTTGGCCCTCGGGGCGGTGGACTACATCACCAAGCCGATCAACCCGGCTATCGTGCTGGCGCGTGTGCGCACCCACCTTGAACTCAAGCAGGCCCGCGACCGCTTGGCCAACGAGAACGAATGGTTGGAGCGGGAAGTCAGCCGGCGGATGAGTGAGAACCTGCTGGTGCAGGAACTCAGCGTGCGCGCGCTGGCCTGCCTCAGCGAGGCCCGCGACAATGAGACCGGGCGCCACATCGTGCGGACCCAGACCTATGTGGATCTGTTGGCCCGCCAATTGGCGCCCCATCCCCGCTTCAGCTCGGCGCTCGGTGGTGCTCGCCTGGGCATGGTGGTGAAGGCTGCGCCGCTGCATGATATTGGCAAGGTCGGTATTCCCGACAGCATCCTGCTCAAGCGCGGCCGGCTGACGGGCGACGAGTTTGAGATCATGAAGGCACACCCGGCGATCGGCGCAGACGCCATCGACAAGGCCATGGCCCAGGCCCTGGAGAGCGCCGACGAGGCCTCCGCCGCCCAGGCCGGTGAGGCCTTCGCTTTCCTGTGCATCGCCCGCGAGATCGCCCTCGGACACCACGAGAAGTGGGATGGCAGCGGCTATCCCGGCGGCCATGCCGGCGACGCGATCCCGGTCTCGGCGCGCCTGATGGCGCTGGCCGACGTCTTCGATGCGCTGATGAGCCGGCGTGTCTACAAACCGCCGCTGACGCTGGACGAGACTACGCAGATCATCGTCGGTGGGCGCGGCAGCCATTTCGATCCGGACGTGGTGGATGCCTTCCTCACCTGCCGCGAGCGCTTTGCCGACATCGCCACGCGTTTTGCCGATCCCGATGAGCCGGAGGCCGACGGAGCCCACCGGCCATGAAGCCCCGCCTGCCTTACCAGTTGCTGTTCTTCCTGCCGGTGGCGGTGGTCACGGTACTGGCGGCGTGCTTCAACCTCTTCTCCTTATACAGCCTGCAGGCCGACCAGCGGATCATCGATTCGCTGCAGGCGAAGGACATCGCCACCCTGGCCAGCGCCACCCGCTTCAACCAGGAAGCCGCCGCCGTCCAGCGGCTGATCGGGGGTGGCCTGGACCGGGCCGCTGCCGGAGCCTTGTCGGCGGACGAGCTCGGGCGCCTGCGCGGCGACGTCAGACAGCGTCTGGATGCCCTTCGCACGCGCTGGACCGAACTCAAGCGTGCCGGGGGGGACAGCATGCAGGTGGGTGAGGCGCAGACCGATTTCGACGCCTTCTTCAACCGCATCGTGGCGGCCAGTGAACTGGCTGCCGATGACGTGCCACAGGCCATGCGCCTGGCCTACCGGGCGGCCGACAGTTACGTCGCCCTGTCCGAGCACACCCATGCGATCGCCGCGACCCTGTCTGCAGAGGCGGCTGGGCGCAGTGAGGGGCAGACCCGCGGAATCACGCGCCACGCGTGGCAAATTGCTCTGTTTGGCGGCGCGCTGATGCTTGCCCTTATGGTGTTCTGGGCCTTTATCATCCGCTGGGTGACCCATCGCCTGCATGGCCTCAGTGCCGTTTTGCAGGGACTCGCCGCCGGCCAGGTTGATCCGCCTGAACTGGCCGAGGTGGAGCGTCTCGGCGCCGATCCGCGCAGCGTACTGCGTCGGCTGGCCACCGCCGTGCTGGCCTTCCGGCGGGCGTTGATCGCCCAGGCGGAGGCTCAGGCCGAGCTGCACAAGCTGGTGATGGCCGTCGAGCAAAGCCCGGAGAGCATCGTCATCACCGACCTCGACGCGCGCATCGAATATGTGAACGAGGCTTTCGCGCGCAATACCGGCTTCAGCCGCCAGGAGGCGATCGGCAAGAACCCGAACATCCTGCAGTCGGGACGCACACCGAAGGAAACCTACGACGGGATGTGGGAAAGTCTGGGGCGCGGGGAATCCTGGCGCGGGGAACTCATCAACCGGCGCAAGGACGGCAGCGAGTACGTGGAGCTCGCCAACATCGCGCCGGTGCGCCAAATGGATGGCCGCATCACCCACTATGTGGCCATCAAGGAAGACATCACCGAAAAGAAGCGCAACGCCGAAGAGCTGGAGCGCTACCGCGACCACCTGGAACAACTGGTGGCCGAACGCAGCGCCGAAGTGATGATCGCCAAGGATGCCGCCGAGGCGGCCAGCCGCAGCAAGAGCGAGTTCCTGGCCAACATGAGCCACGAGATTCGCACCCCGATGAACGCCATCATCGGCCTGACCCACCTGTTGCGGCGTGATCTCGCCGAGCCGCGCCACATCGACCGTCTGTCCAAGATTTCCGGTGCGGCGCACCACCTGCTGGGGATCATCAACGACATCCTCGACCTCTCCAAGATCGAGGCCGGCCGGCTGGAGCTGGAGTCCGTCGATTTCGAGGTCGGGCGGGTCGTTGATAACGTCATCAGCCTGGTTCGCGACAAGGCCGAGGCCAAGCACCTCAGCGTGCGCGCCGACCTGCGCGAAGTGCCGGCGCTGCTGCGCGGCGATGGTCTGCGCCTGCAGCAGATCCTGCTCAATTTCACCGGTAACGCGGTCAAGTTTACCGAGCGTGGCGAGGTCATCCTGCGCGCCCGTGCGCTGCCGGCCAGTGATGGGCGCCTGTGGGTGCGCTTCGAGGTGTGCGATACCGGTATCGGCCTGTCGCCGGAGCAGCAGGTCGAGCTGTTCCAGCCCTTCCTGCAGGCCGACGCCTCGACGACCCGCAAGTACGGCGGTACCGGCCTGGGGCTGGCGATTTCCCGGCGCCTGACCCAGCTCCTCGGTGGCCGCATTGGCGTGAGCAGCGAACTCGGGCGTGGCAGCACCTTCTGGGTCGAGCTGCCGCTGCACGTCGGGCAGGGGCACGCGCTGGCAGCACCGTCGGTCCGTCCGCCGGAGCTGGCCGATGCCCCCCCCGCCGGTGAGGCCGAGGCCCGCCTGATCGCGCGGCACGGCGGGCGCATCCTGCTGGTGGAAGACAACCCGATCAACCGGGAGGTGGCGCTGGCACTGCTGGAAGGCGTCGGCCTGCAGGTGGAGGTTGCGGCCGACGGCCAGTCGGCGGTGGCGTGTGCGCGCACCGCACCCTACGACGTGATCCTGATGGACATCCACATGCCGGTGATGGACGGGCTGGCCGCCACGCGGCTGATCCGGGCCCTGCCGGGGCATGGCTCCACCCCTATCGTGGCGATGACTGCCAATGCCTTCGACGAGGACCGCGAGCGCTGCCTGGCCGCCGGCATGAGCGATCACCTCGCTAAGCCGGTGGTGCCGGACCTCCTGTACCGGACCCTGCTGCAGTGGTTGCCTCAGGGCGTCGGCGTGCCGGCTGCCAGCCTGGCGCCGGCACCGTCCGGAGATGATCCTTTGCGGGCCCGCCTGGCGGCGATCGAAAGCCTCGACCTGACGGCAGGCCTGCGTTCCACGCGGGGGCGTGTCGATACCTATGCGCGCTTGCTGGCCAGCTTCACGGCCAGTGAGGTGCCGGCCGAGCTGAAGCGGGCGTTGGTGGCTGGCGATGTGAAGACCGCCCACCGCCATGCCCACACCCTCAAGGGCCTGGCGGCGACCCTCGGCATCGCCCGCCTGCAGACTGCGGCGCTGGCCCTGGAGAGAGCCCTGCGTGACGGCAGCGGTGGCGTGCCCAGCGGCGAACTGGTGGTCCAGGCGGCGGCCCTCGAAGCTGATTTCGTGGCCCTCTGCCAGGCCCTGAAGGATGCGCTGCCCGCTGCACTGGCTCCGCCGCCGGCGCAGGTCGATTGGCTGCGGGTCCGTGAGGTGTCGGCGCGCCTGCAGCAGCTGCTGGCCGAGTACGACCTCGGCTGCACGACCCTGTTCGGCGAGCATCAGGCCCTGCTCCGGGCGGCATTCGGCCCCCATGCGGAGGCGCTGGAACGGCAGATCGCCAATTTTGATTTCGACCATGCGCTGACGACCCTGCGCACGGCCCTGGATGAAGTGTCGGTCATGGACTGAACGCATGCCACAGCCTTTCCTGCGTCGTCTGCCTGTCCTGTTCGCTGGGGCTTGCCTCGGGGCCGGGATGGCCGTCGCCGATGGCGGCGCAGCGTCGCGCAGCGCCATCACCGTGGTGCTCGACGACAAGCTCCCGCCCTACGCGCTACGCGACGGGAACGGCGCCCTGCAGGGGCTGGTCCCGGATCGCTGGCGTGCCTGGCAGGCGCAGACTGGTGTGCCGGTCCGCCTGCTCGGTATGGACGGGGTGGAGGCCGAAGAGGCGATGCGGGCCGGCACGGCAGATGTCATCGACACCATCGCCCGCTCTACCGAAAGGGAGCGGCGCTACCTGTTCTCCGCGCCGTATGCCCGGCTTGACACCATGGTGTTCTTCCAGCGGGATCTGTCGGGCATCGTCGATGCCGGCTCCAGCCGTGGCTTTGTGGTCGGCGTGAAGGAGGGCGACCCCTGCCTGGAACGGCTGGCCATCGAGGGCTCCACGAACGTGCGCCGTTACCGCAGCTTCGCGGCCCTCGTCGGCGGTGTGGCGGAGGGGCAAGTCCGGGTGTTCTGCATGGACGAGCGCCCGGCCGCCTACTTGTTGCACCAGTTCGGCATCGCCGACGATTTCCGGCATACCGCGCCGATGTACGCGAATCACTTCCAGTGGGCCGTTCGGCGCGGCGACGAAGCCTTGCAGCGCTTCATCGCCGCTGGTTTTGCGGCGATCCCCGAGGAAGAGCTGGGCCTTATCAACGAGAAGTGGTTCGGCGCCTTGCTGGAACAGTCGCCGCCTTACCAGCGCTACGCCGGCTACGGCGTGGTGGCGCTGGTGGCGGTAGTGTTGGCACTGGTCCTCTGGAGCCGTCAGTTGCGCAAGAGGGTCGGTGCCCGCACCGAGGAACTCCGCCAGGCTCTTGAGGAAGTGCGCCTGGCCCGCCGTGACAGCGAGGCGGCCCGCGATCTTCTGGAGCAGGAGGTGGTCCGCCGCACCGCCCAGCTGGAGGCGGCGATGGCCGAGCAGCAGGCCCTCTTCGACTCGGCCAGCGTCGGCATCGTGCTGACCCGCGAGCGGCGTATCGTGCGCGGCAACCGGCGCCTCGACGAGATGTTCGGCTATGCGCCTGGCGAGCAGATCGGCTTGTCCAGCCGCATCTGGTATCCCGACGACGAGGCCTACGAGCAGGTTGGCAAGGCCGTGTATGAAACCCTCTGGCGCGGTGGCACGCACACCTGGGAGCAACCGGCCGTACGCAAGGACGGCACGCACTTCTGGGTGCGCATGGCGGCCCATGTGGTCGACGGCGGCGATCCGTCGCGGGGCGTGGTCGGCATCTTCGAAGACATCACCGCCGAGCGGGAGGCTGCCGACAAGCTGCGCCTCGCCTATGCCGAGCAGCAGGCGATCTTCGAGGCGGCGACCTCGGGCATGGCGCTGATCGTCGATCGCACGCTGCAGAGCGGCAACCGTCAGTTGCACGAGATGTTCGGCTGGCCGCCGGGCGCCATGCTGGGCCGGCCGACCCGCATCTGGTATGCCGACGAGGCGGCCTGGCAACTGGGCGGCGAGCCCTATGCACAGATCTGGCGCGGGGAAACGCACAGCCGTGAGCAACAGCTGATGCGCCGGGATGGCAGCCTGTTCTGGGCCCGGCTCACGGCACGCGCTGTCGACGTCAATGATCGCGGCCGCGGCTCGGTGTGGATCATCGATGACATCACCGCCGAGCGGGACGCCATCGAGGCGATGCGCCACGCCGCAGAGATGGCCGAGGAAGCGGCACGGGTGAAGTCCGACTTTCTGGCCAACATGAGCCACGAGATCCGCACGCCGATGAACGCCATCGTCGGTATGGCCTACCTGACCCTGCGTACCGAGCTGAGCCCGCGCCAGCGCGACTACCTGGAGAAGATCCAGGGTTCCAGCCAGCACCTGCTGGGCATCATCAATGACATCCTGGACATCTCCAAGATCGAGGCCGGCAAGCTGGTCATCGAACGCACCGACTTCGAGCTGGAGCGGGTTCTCGACAACGTCTCCAGCCTGATCTCCGACCGGATCGCAAGCAAGGGGCTGGAGCTGATCGTCGACGTGGCCGACGATGTGCCGGGCAGCCTGGTCGGCGACCCGCTGCGGCTCGGCCAGATCCTCGTCAACTATGCCAACAACGCGGTGAAGTTCACCGAGAGGGGCGAGGTAGCGGTTCGCGTGCGGCTCGCCGAGGGCGGGCAGGACGAGGTGCTGCTGCGCTTCGAGGTCCGCGACACCGGTATCGGCCTCAGCGGCGAGCAGCGTGCCCGCCTGTTCCGCAGCTTCGAGCAGGCCGATTCGTCCACCACCCGCAAGTACGGCGGCACCGGCCTCGGCCTGGTGATCAGTAAGCGCCTCGCCGAGCTGATGGGGGGCGAGGTGGGCGTGGACAGCACGCCGGGCGTCGGCTCAACTTTCTGGTTCACGGCGCGCCTCGGGCGCAGCATGGCGGCGGCGCGCCGGCTGCTGCCGGGGGCCGACCTGCGTGGCCGGCGCATGCTGGTGGTTGACGACAATGCCAATGCCCGCGAGGTAATCGGCGAGATGCTGCGGCGGATGGCTTTCTCTGTACAGGCGGTGGATTCGGGGCCGGCGGCGCTGGCCGAGCTGGGGCGGGCGGCGCAGGCCGGCAGCCCTTACGAGGTGGTCTTCCTCGACTGGCAGATGCCCGGCATGGACGGCATCGTCACCGCCTCCGAGATCGGCCACCTGTCCCTTGAACCACCGCCGCGCCTGGTGATGGTGACCGCCTATGGGCGCGACGAACTGATGAGCGCCGCCGAGGAGGCCGGCATCCGCGATGTACTCATCAAGCCGGTCGGGCCCTCCCTGCTGTTCGACACGGTGATGCGCACCCTCGGGAGCGACGGCGGCTTGCGGATCCGGCCCGCGCCGGCGGATCAGCCGGTGGAGCCCGGCCCGTTGCGCGGCGCCCGCGTGCTGCTGGTTGAGGACAACGAACTCAACCAGGAGGTGGCCAGCGAGATGCTGCTGCAAGTCGGCCTGCAGGTGGACGTCGCCGACAACGGGCGGGTGGCCATCGACAAGGCATCTGGCGGGCATTACGACCTGATCCTGATGGACGTGCAGATGCCGGTGATGGATGGCCTCACCGCCACCCGCGAGATCCGCCGGCTGCCCGCCTGTGCGGGGCTGCCGATCATTGCGATGACGGCCAATGCGATGGCCGGCGACCGGGAGCGCTGCCTGCAGGCCGGCATGAACGACCACGTCGCCAAGCCCATCGATCCGGAAGCCCTGTGGGCAACGCTGATGCGCTGGATCGTGTTGCCGGGCAGTGCGGGTGTTCCAGCCGCCGCCAGTGCGGGAGCGCCACTGCGGGAGATTCCCGGCCTGGACATGGTGGCCGGGCTGCACCATGCCCTCGGGCGCGAGGTGCTGTACTTGTCCCAGCTCGACAAGTTCGTGCAGGGGCAAAGGGATTTCGGCGGGCGCCTGGACGAGGCTCTGCAGGCGCAGGACTGGACCACCGCGACCCGGCTCGCCCATACCCTGAAGGGGGGGGCCGGGCAGATCGGGGCCCACGAGCTCGCTGCCCGCGCCGCCGACCTCGAGCAGGCCCTCCGCCGGCAGGATGCGTTGCCGGCGCTGGCACCGTTGCAAGCCGAGGTGACGGCCCAGCTGGCGGTCCTCATCGAGTCGATCGGGGCGGCGTTGCCGGCGGCACCTGCCGCGCCGGTAGTGCTGGAGGCGTCGGTCGATCCCGCCGCGGTGGCCGAGGTCTTTGGCCAGCTGGCCCCCTTGCTGGCGGCCGACGATTTTTCCAGCGGGCAGGCGGTCGATGCCCACCGGCCGTTGCTGCAGGCCGTCATGGGTGCCCGCTTCGAGTCCTTCGCGCGGGCCGTGGCAGAGTTCGACAGCGACCGTGCCCTGACCCAGCTCCGCGCCTGCGCCGCCGAGCGCGGCATTCCCCTTTAGGGGGTCATCAGGCCGCCGCGTCCAGAAGGGTGAGTTCGCGCGCGGGCGATGCGGCGGCATCCCGTCCCGGCGTGTCGCGTAGATGTTCGTGGATGCCATCGATCACGGGTTGGAGCGCCCGGCCCAGCCCGTCTGTCAGCGCTTGCCACTCTGCGTGTGGTGCGTGGTCGATGATGGCCCGTTCCAGTGCGGTGGCGGCCTCTGCGACGGCGCTGGCCCCCAGGGTTGCGGCGCTGCCCTTCAAGGTGTGGGCCAGATGCCTGGCGCCGTCCCGGTCGCCGGCCGTGAGCAGGGCGCCGATCCGGGCCGGATCATCCGGATGGCTGCTGGCGAACAGGGCGAGCATTTGGCGGTAGCGGTCCCATTTGCCCCGCACGCGCCGCAGGCCGTCCGCCACATCCAGGCCGGGCAGGGATGCGATGGGGCGTTCGCCGGATACGGGTGGGGCGGCAGGGATGGCCTTCGGTTCCGAAGTTGGCAGCCAGCGCAGCAGGGTGCGGTAAAGCACCGCAGGATCGACAGGCTTGGCCACGTGATCGTTCATGCCTGCTTCCAGGCAGCGCCGGCGGTCCTCGTCGAAGGCATTGGCGGTCATCGCCAGGATCGGCAGGCTGGCGCCGCCGGGCAGGGCGCGGATCAGTCCGGCGGCCTCCAGCCCGCCCATCACCGGCATCTGCATGTCCATCAGAACCAGGGCCACGCCACCGGCCTGGACCTTGTTCACAGCCTCGGCACCGTTGCCGGCCACGATGACCCGCAGGCCGGCGTCGTTGAGCAGTTCACCGGCGATTTCCTGGTTGAGCCGGTTGTCCTCCGCCAGCAGGATCAGGCTGCCAGCGTGGGTCTGGCGCAGGCGCTCGCAGAGACGGTGGATTTCTTCTTCCGGGGCGGCCGTGCCGGCCGTCGTCGTGGCGTCGGCCGGCGGGATGCTGCGGGCATGCTCCAGGCGCAGGCTGATCCAGAAGGTGCTGCCATCGCCGGGAACGCTGTGTACGCCGATGTCACCCCCCATCAGTTCGGCCAGCCGCTTGCTGATCGTCAGCCCCAGGCCGGTGCCACCATAGCGGCGGGTGGTGGAATTGTCGGCCTGTTCGAAGGCGCGGAAGATTGCGGCCTGCTGCTCTTCGCTGAGGCCAATACCGTAGTCCTCCACCTCGATGCACAGGCGGCTGCCCTGCGGGTCTTCGTTCACGTGGCGGGCGCGCAGGGTGATGCGGCCGTGGGTCGAAAACTTGATCGCGTTGGACAGGAAGTTGACGACGATCTGCTCCAGGCGCACCGGGTCGCCGCGCAGGTGCTCTGGCAGGCTCCGGTCGACCTCCACCGCCAGCGTCAGCCCTTTCTGGGTGGCGCTGTCGCGCAGCAAGCTGGCGGCCTTCTCCAGGGTTCCGCGCACGGAGAAGTCGATGTTTTCCAGGCTGATCTTGTCGGCCTCGATCTTCGACAGGTCGAGGATGTCGTTGATGATGCGCAGCAGGTGGTGGGCGGCGGAGCCGATCTTATGTACGCGCTCGAGGATGCGCGTATCCCGGATGTCACGGGCCAGCAGGTGGGTCAGGCCGATGATGGCGTTCATCGGGGTGCGGATCTCGTGGCTCATGTTGGCCAGGAAGGCGCTCTTGGCCTGGTTGGCGTTCTCCGCCTCGTCGCGCGCTGCGGCCAGCTCGAGGGTGCGCTGCGCGACCAGTTCTTCGAGGTGGTCGCGGTAGCGCTGCAGTTCCTCGTCCATCTGCTTGCGCTCGGTGATGTCGCGCAGCGCGTACAGTACGTAGCTCTCGTTGCCCCAATGCACGCGGCTGATCCTGGCCTCGGCCGGGAAGGTGCTGCCGTCCCGGCGCCTTGGCAGCAGTTCGAGGGATTCCCCTTCCGGTGGCAGGCTGCGGAACTGGTTCAGGATCGCCGTCCGGTCGTACAGGGCGTCCCAGTCCCAGGCGTGCAGGGCGGACAGCTCCTCCATGGTGTAACCGAGCATCAGTGCGAACTGGGGGTTGGCCTCGTAGACGCGGCCGCTCTCGTCGAGCACGACAATGCCGTCGCGGTTCATCTCGAACAGTGCACGGCGGCGCAGGGCTTCCTGGGCGATGTCCTGCTGGTCCTGGCGCCGGGCCTGGTCCTGGGCATTCAGGGTGTCGAGCAGGCTGTTGAAATGATTCCCCAGCTGGGCGATCTCGTCGCACTCCGCATCGACGGCAACGCGGGCGTCCCGCTGGCCGCCATGCACCGCCCGCATGGTGTCGGCGATCTTCAGCAGGCGGCCGGCGAGCCACTGGCCGCTGCGCAGGAAGGACAGGGACAGCAGCAGCATGCTGAGTGTCAGCAGGGTTCCTATGCTGCCGGTCAGCAGCCATTTCTCGTGGTTGAAGCGTTCTTCCGGGAAACCAGTGCTGAGCATGCCGATGCGTTGCCCCTCGCCATCGACAATCGGCTCGTAGGCGGCAAAGTACCAGCTATCGAGTACCGGCACCCGCCGGGCTGCGGGTTCGCCGAGGTCGATGACCTGCGTGGTGACGCCACCGGCAACTTGGGAGCCAAGGGCCCGGAGTCCATCCCGTTGGAGCAGGGTGGTGGCGATGCGCCGTTCGCCAAGAAAGATCGAGGCGACGCCGTCGTTGCTGCCAACCCGAGGATCGACCGGGAAGACCACGTCGCGGATGCGGTCGATGCTGGTCTGGTTGTTGTTGAGCAGTACGCCACCGACCACGATGGCGTCCGGGTGGCGGTTGCTGAGGGGGAAATGGCTGGCTGCGGAGATCAGCAGCCCCCGGGTTTCGACCGCTTCGCGGGCACCGGTCTCGGTGGAGGTGACGCGGGCACGGGTGGGCAGTGTGGGGGCCAGGGCGTGCAGCGCGGCTGCGTCTAGCACTTCGTAGGCGGTGCTCGAGATGCCGATGGCGGCCTGCCGGCTCACGAAGCTGCGGGGCAGCTGGCTGCCCGGGGCGAGCCCGCTGCTTGATGCGATGACCCGGCCATCCTGGGTGGCGATGATCAGGAAATCCAGGCGGGCGGCTTCGGCGCGGACCGACAGGGCTTGGTCGAGGGCCGGGTTCGCCTGCCGGGCGGCGCCATCCCCCAGCTCGGTGAGCCAGCGGCTCAGGCGCTCCGCATGGATGACTTCCTCGACTTGCTGCTGGGTCTGGCTGCGCATCTGCTCCATGTAGGCGTGGGCGCTGGCCAGGTTGCTGCGCGCATTGGAGCTCAGGATTTCATCGTAGCGGGCACCCCCGGCGATCACGAGGATGCCGAGGATCAGCGGAAACGCGATCAGCAACGGGGCCAGGCCCAGGACCATCAGGCGCAGTCGCAGCGAGCTGCGCCATGACAGGCGGGGCTGGAGCGGGCGTAGAAAAGACATGGGGGGCTTCCATCGAAAGCGGCCGCGTGGTGGCAAGTCTGACTATATTCAACAAAATCTGTATAATTAACATTATTGGTAAAATTAACAAAAAATGGAAGTTAAATCTGCCTCAACAGAGTCAGTCGGAGGCGAGAGCATGTTCGTGCGATGTCTGCTGGTGATTGTGCTGGGGCTGCTGCTGTCAGGCTGCGGGCGCGAGGAGCCGATCCGCATCGGCTTCATCGGCGGTCTTTCCGACCGCAATTCGGATGTCGGCCAGTCCGGCCAGAAGGGCGTCATCCTGGCCATCGAGCAGGCCAACCGGACGGGGGGAATCCACGGTCGCCGGATCGAGCTGGTCTCCCGAGATGACGCGCAGGACCGGGAAACCTCGGTCCGCTCGGCCCGCGAACTGGCCGAGGCCAAGGTGACGGCGGTGATTGGTCCGTTCACCAGCGGGGTGGCCGCAGCCGTGGTGCCAACCCTGGCCTATCACGGCATCCTGGCGGTCAGCCCGACGCTGACCTCGATGGATTTCTACGGCAAGGACGACAACCTCGTCCGCATCAACCGCTCGACCCGCGATAACGCCGGCGATTACGCGAAAGTCCTGTACGGGCGCGGGCAGCGCCGCATCGCAATCGCTTTCGACGTGCGCAACCGCTCGTTCACCGAATCCTGGCTGGCGGAGTTCCGCCATGCCTTCGTCGCGCTGGGGGGGCGCCTGGTGGCCGAAGTGGCCTATGAGTCGGCGGCCAACGCGGATTTCGCAGGGGTGGTCACGAGCATGCTGGTCGGCGGCCCGGATGGCCTGTTCTTCATCAGCGGCGCCCTCGACGTGGCCCGCTTGGCCCAGCAGGCCAGGCGCCTGGCGCCGGCGCTGCCGCTGGGCGCGTCCGAGTGGGCGGCCACCGAGCAGCTGATCGAGCTGGGAGGGCAGATGGTCGAGGGTCTGGTGATCGTGCAGAACTATGATCGCTATGACGAATCCGTGCGTTTCCGGCAGTTCCGCGAGGCCTATTTCAAGCGCTTTCAGATGAATCCGGGCTACAGCGCTGTCTCTGCCTACGACGCCGCCAGCGTGCTGTTGCAGGCGTTGGCGCGCCGCCAGGACGGGGAGAGCGTGAAGGCCGCGGTGCTCAGGCACGGCCCCTACCAGGGCTTGCAGCAGCAGATCCGCTTCGACGCCAACGGGGATACCCCGCGCCAGGTGTTCTTCGCCGAGGTCCGCGACGGGCGCTTCGCGCGCATTCCGTTGACGCCGCTCAAGCCTGGCGCAGCTGGGCGTTGAATTCCTTCGCACAGATCAAGGTTTCTTTCTATGGTGGGGAATAGGATCGCCCCCGTCCGACAAAAACCACGAGTCCACCATGGATGTTTCCCGCCGTCGTTTTCTGGGTGTCAGGGCGCCCGGTGGGCTTCCATTTCGCCCCCCCTGGAGCGCCGCTGAAGACCGCTTTGCCGCACTGTGCACCCGCTGTGATGCCTGCCTGCCGGTGTGTCCGACCGGCCTGCTGAAGCGCGGTACCGGCGGCTACCCGGAAGCGGATTTCAAGGCGGCGGCATGTACGTTCTGCGGTGACTGCGCCCAGGCCTGCCCTACCGGCGCCATCGGCCGCGACACCACGCAGCGCCCATGGGACTTCGGCATCCGCATCGACGAGAGCTGCCTGGCGGCCTGCAACGTGGAGTGCCGGGTGTGCGGCGAGATCTGCGATGCGGCGGCGATCCGTTTCCGGCCACGCATCGGTGGCGTGCCGCTGCCCGAGGTGGACAACACCGTATGCACCGGCTGTGGTGCCTGCCTGGCACCTTGCCCCACGACGGCCATCGTGCGCGTCGCCCTCGATCCCGTTCCGGAGTTGCCATGAACATCGCCAGTCTCGTCCTGCGCATCCATCCCCATGCCCGCGCCGCCGCCGAAGCGGCGCTGCTTGCCTTTCCGGGCGTCGAGTGCCACGGCATGTCCGATGACGGAAAGCTGATCGTCACCGTCGAGGACGCGGAAGGCGCCGCGATGACCGACACCCTGATCGCCATTCACCGGATTCCGCAGGTGCTGGCCGCCACCCTGGCGTACGAGCACCGCGACGATCCCCAGCTTTCGAATCAACAGTCCGAAACGGATTCCCCCTGCGAGGAGGCTCAATCATGACCATCAACCGACGCGACTTCATCAAGACCCAGGCGATTGCCGCGGCTGCTGCCACGGCCGGCGTTTCCCTGCCCGCCCTCGCTGCCAAGAAGGATGCCGCGCCGGCCCCGGCCGACACCGGCAACGCCAATGCGGTGCGCTGGGACAAGGCGCCGTGCCGCTTCTGCGGCACTGGCTGTTCCGTGCTGGTTGGCGTGCAGAACGGCCGCGTGGTGGCCACCCAGGGTGATCCGGATGCGCCGGTTAATCGTGGCCTGAACTGCATCAAGGGCTACTTCCTGTCCAAGATCATGTACGGCGAGGACCGCCTGACCCGTCCTCTGCTGCGCATGAAGGACGGCAAGTACAGCAAGGACGGTGAGTTCATGCCGATCAGCTGGAACCAGGCCTTCGACATCATGGCCGAGAAGTGGAAGGCCGCGCTGAAGGCCGAAGGGCCGGGCTCCATCGGCATGTTCGGCTCCGGCCAGTGGACGATCTTCGAAGGCTATGCCGCTTCCAAGCTGATGAAGGCCGGCTTCCGCTCCAACAACCTCGATCCCAATGCCCGCCACTGCATGGCCTCGGCGGTGACCGGTTTCATGCGCACCTTCGGCATGGACGAGCCGATGGGCTGCTACGACGACATCGAGCAGGCCGACGCCTTCGTGCTGTGGGGCTCCAACATGGCCGAGATGCACCCCATCCTGTGGACCCGCATCACCGACCGTCGCCTGACCAAGACCGACGTGCAGGTGCACGTGCTGTCCACCTTCGAGCACCGCAGCTTCGAGCTGGCCGACAACGGCATGGTCTTCGTGCCGCAGACCGACCTGGCGATCCTCAACTACATCTGCAACTACATCATCCAGTCGGGCAAGGTGAACCAGGAGTTCGTGAAGGCCCACGTGAATTTCAAGCAGGGTGAGACCGACATCGGCTTTGGCCTGCGTCCCAACAACCCGCTGGAGAAGGACGCCAAGTTCAACGGCTATCCCGGCCCCGACGGCAAGCCGAAGAACAACCCCAACGACGCCAAGCCGATCACCTTCGAGGACTTCAAGAAGTTCGTGTCCACCTACACGCTGGAGTACACCTCCAAGCTGTCCGGTGTGCCGAAGGAGCGCCTGCAGAAGCTGGCCGAGCTGTATGCCGACCCGAAGAAGAAGGTCGTCAGCTTCTGGACCATGGGTTTCAACCAGCACACCCGCGGTACCTGGGCCAACAACATGATCTACAACGTCCACCTGCTGGTGGGCAAGATCGCCACGCCGGGCTCCGGCCCGTTCTCCCTGACCGGCCAGCCGTCCGCCTGCGGTACCGCGCGGGAAGTGGGTACCTTCGCCCACCGCTTGCCGGCCGACATGCTGGTCACCAACCCTGAGCACCGTCACCACGCCGAGGAGATCTGGCAGCTGCCGGAAGGCACCATCCCGGACAAGATCGGCTATCACGCCGTGGCCCAGAGCCGCGCGCTGAAGGACGGCAAGCTGAAGTGCTACTGGACCAGCACCACCAACAACATGCAGGCCGGTCCCAACGTGAACCAGGAGATCTATCCGGGCTGGCGTAATCCGGCGGCCTTCGTGGTGGTCTCCGATGTCTATCCGACCGTCTCGGCCCTGGCCGCCGACCTGATCCTGCCGGCTGCGATGTGGACCGAGAAGGAGGGCGCCTTCGGCAACGCCGAGCGGCGTACCCAGGTGTGGCGCCAGCAGGTCAAGGCGCCGGGCGAGGCCAAGTCGGACCTGTGGCAGTTCCTCGAATTTTCCAAGCGCTTCAAGATGGAAGAGGTGTGGCCGGCCGAGCTGCTCGCCAAGAAGCCCGAGTACAAGGGCAAGACCATGTACGACGTGCTGTATGCCAACAAGGTGGTGAACAAGTTCCCGAAGAGCGACACCGTCAAGGTGAACGAGCACGCGATCAAGAACTACACCAATGACGAGGCCGAGGTTTTCGGCTTCTACGTGCAGAAGGGCCTGTTCGAGGAATACGCCTTGTTCGGCCGTGGTCATGGCCACGACCTGGCGCCCTTCGATACCTATCACAAGGCCCGTGGCCTGCGCTGGCCGGTGGTGGATGGCAAGGAAACCCTGTGGCGCTACCGCGAGGGCTACGATCCGTACGTGAAGGCGGGCGAAGGCATCAAGTTCTACGGTCAGAAGGACGGCAAGGCGGTGATCTTCGCGCTGCCCTACCAGGATCCCCCCGAGAAGCCCGATGCCGATTACGACATGTGGCTGTGTACCGGCCGCGTGCTGGAGCATTGGCACACCGGCACGATGACCCGGCGCGTGCCCGAGCTGCACAAGGCGGTGCCGGAAGCCCAGGTCTTCATGCACCCGGACGACGCCAAGAAGCGCGGCCTGCAGCGTGGCATGGTGGTCAAGGTCCAGTCCCGGCGCGGCGAGATGACCGCACGCCTGGAAACCAAGGGCCGCAACAAGCCGCCGGTGGGATTGATCTTCGTGCCCTTCTTTGACGAGTCCAAGCTGGTGAACAAGGTGACCCTCGACGCGACCTGTCCGATCTCCAAGCAGACCGACTTCAAGAAGTGCGCGGTCAAGGTGGTGCGCGCCTGAGCTAAAGGATGAGGTGCGACGCGACCCGTGGGGGGGGGGGGATTAGCCCCCGGGCCGGCCCCGGGCCATTGTGGTGTTACCGGGTGGGGGGGGTTGGGGACCGGCCCACCCCCTCACAATCAAGGGACAAATGAAAACGACCCGGAGCAAGATGCGCCGGGTCGTGGAAG
>NZ_JAYSDK010000028.1:0-74181 GCF_041914405.1 Zoogloea sp. | reverse complement strand
ATGACCCGCTTCTGGGGCAAGCTGTTCGGCATCAACTTCGCGCTGGGCGTCACCACCGGCATCACGATGGAGTTCCAGTTCGGTACCAACTGGGCCTATTACTCCCACTACGTCGGCGACATCTTCGGCGCGCCATTGGCCATCGAAGGATTGATGGCCTTCTTCCTCGAATCGACGATGATCGGCCTGTTCTTCTTCGGCTGGGACCGGCTGTCGCGCAAGCAGCATCTCTTAGTGACCATCCTGATGGCGGTGGGCACCAACCTGTCGGCGCTGTGGATCCTGATCGCCAACGGCTGGATGCAGAACCCGGTGGGAGCGGAATTCAGCTACGTGACGATGCGCATGGAGATGACCGACTTCTGGGCGCTGCTGTTCAACCCGGACGCCCAGGCCAAGTTCGTGCATACCGTGTCGGCCGGCTACGTAACCGGGGCGATGTTCGTGCTGTCGATCTCGTCCTGGTACCTGCTGAAGGGGCGCGACGTGGAGTTCGCCAAGCGCAGCTTCGGCATCGCGGCGGCCTTCGGCTTTGCGTCGGTGTGTTCGGTGATCGTGCTTGGCGACGAGTCGGGCTACACCGTCGGCGAGGCCCAGCAGACCAAGCTGGCCGCCATCGAGGCGATGTGGGAGACCGAGCCGGCGCCGGCCTCGTTCAACCTCATCGCCATCCCCAACGAGGCGGAAATGAAGAACGACTTTGCCATCGAGATCCCGTGGGTGATGGGCATCATCGGCACGCGTTCCCTGAGCAAGGAGATTCCCGGCATAAAGGAGATCAAGGCCAAGAACCGGGAGCGCATCGTCGCCGGCATCGGCGCGGTGACAGCCCTCGAAGCCCTGCGCCGCAATCCGGATGACGTGCACGCCCGCGAGGCCTTCGAGCGGCACAAGGCCGATCTGGGCTTCGGGCTGCTGCTGAAGAAATACACGGCCGACGTGAGCCAGGCGACGCCGGCAATGATCGACCGCGCGATGAACGACACGGTGCCGCGCGTGACGCCGATGTTCTGGAGCTTCCGCCTGATGGTGGCTTTCGGCTTCGGCATGCTGGCCTTGTTCAGCCTGGCCCTGTGGTACTCGGTGAAAGGAAGCTTTGCCGACAAGCCCTGGCTGCTGCGCTGGGCCGTGTATTTCCTGCCGGTGCCGTGGCTGGCCTGCGAAGTGGGCTGGTTCGTCGCCGAATACGGGCGCCAGCCGTGGACGATCTACGGCGTGCTGCCAACTCATCTGTCCGTTTCGACGCTCAGCGTGGAAAGCCTGTACGGCTCGCTCGCCGGCTTCGTCGGCTTTTACACGGTGCTTCTGGTCGTCGAGATGTACCTGATGACCCGCTTCGCGAAGCAGGGCCCCGGCAGCCTGGGGACAGGCCGTTACGCCAACGAGGCCCATGCCTGAAGGAGATGCACATGTTGCTCGATTACACGACTCTCAAACTGATCTGGTGGCTGCTCGTCGGCGTGCTGCTGGTGGGCTTCGCGATCATGGACGGCCACGACATGGGCGTCGGCACACTGCTACCCTTCGTCGGCCGCGACGATGTGGAACGGCGGGTCATCATCAACACCGTCGGCCCGCACTGGGACGGCAATCAAGTGTGGTTCATCACCGGCGGCGGGGCGATCTTCGCGGCCTGGCCACTGGTCTATGCGACGGCCTTCTCGGGCTTCTACTGGGCCATGCTGGCGGTGCTGTGGGCGCTGTTCTTCCGGCCGGTGGGTTTCGATTACCGCAGCAAGATTGACAACCCAACCTGGCGGCGCACCTGGGACTGGGGGCTGTTCGTCGGTGGCGCGGTGCCGCCACTGATCTTCGGTGTGGCCTTCGGTAATCTCTTCCTCGGCGTGCCGTTCAGCTTCGATACGCAGCTGGTGTCCACCTATTCGGGCTCGTTCTGGGAATTACTGAGCCCGTTTGCGCTGCTGTGCGGCGTGGTGTCGTCGGCGATGATCAGCTTCCATGGCGCGATCTACCTGGCCCATCGTACCCAGGGCGAGATCCAGTGGCGTGCGCTGAGGGCTGCCGGCTTCTTCGGCGGATTGATGCTGCTGGCTTTTGCAGCAGCCGGCGTGTGGCTATGGATGGGGATTCCTGGCTACGTGATCCAGTCCGCGCTGGATACCGCGGCCCAGCCGAACCCCCTCGCCAAGACCGTCATCCGAGAGGCTGGTGCGTGGTTCGCCAATTACCGGCATTACCCGCTGACCTTGGCGTTGCCGGCTGTGGCTTTCGTCGCCGTGCCGGTAGCCCAGGCGCTGGCGCGTTCGGGGCGCACGATGGCGGCCTTCTGGGCGTCGGCGCTGGCCATCGTAGGTGTCATCGGAACAGCGGGCGCGGCCTTGTTTCCGTTCATCCTGCCGTCGTCGATCGATCCCAACGCCAGCCTCACGGTGTGGGACAGCGTGTCCAGCCAGCTCACCCTGACCATCATGCTGGTGGCCACGTTGCTATTCATGCCGATCATCATCACCTACACCGCATGGGCCTACCGGGTCATGGGCGGCAAGGTGACCGCCGCCTATGTGCGGGAAAACAGCCACTCGGCGTATTGAGGAGAAAGACAGATGTGGTATTTCGCCTGGATTCTGGGAATCGGCTTCGCGGTGTTGCTGGCCATCCTCAATGCCCTGTGGGCTGAGCACGAGGAGAGCCGGCGCACAGGGCAGCGTGCCTCCCGGTAACTGATGACTTCCCGCGGCCCTGGCGGGCCGCGGCCACCTGCGCCGGACCGGTGAGCGTTTGAGGAGGCGCCCATCATTCGATCCGTCGACTGCAGCGCAGGTCATGCCACGCTCTCCACCTCGCTGCCATCCTGCTGGCGCATCTGCTGCAGAACCTGCTGACGGAAGGCTCGCGGACTCATCTGCGTGTGCTTGCGGAAGAAGCGGCCGAAATAGGCCTCGTCGTTGAATCCCAGCGAGGCCGCCAGCTGCTTGACGCTATTAGGAGTGTAGACCAGGTCGCGCTGGGCTTCGTGGATCAGCCGCGCATTGATCACGTCCAGCGCCGATACGCCCAGCAACTCGCGGCAGATCCGCGACAGCTGGCCGGGCGTCATGCCCATCTCATTGGCATATTCCGATACCGGTTGATGGCTGCGGAACTTCTGGTCCACCAGCGTCCGGAAGCGCTCCACCTGAGCGGCCTTGCGCGACTGGGCAGCCACCGGCGCCGGTTCGAGGACGCTGCTCAAACGCGATATCTGCACCAACAGGGCAGTCAGCAGGGCCATCCCCGCGGCAGAGTGGCCCTGGGCATGGGTGTGAAATTCCCTTTCCGCGGCGAGGAAGAGCGGCATCAAGCCGTCGGCGTAGCGGCTCGACTCGGCATGTGCAATCACTGCCGGGCTGCGGATGGTCTGGACCAGCTCGGGCATCAGCATGCCGGCCACCGATTCGAGCGGTTTCTGGGCCGCAGTGATCACCGGTCCGTCGGTATCAGCCGAGTAGTGGAAGCCGTGCACGGTGCGCGCCGGCACCACTACTAGACACGGCGCGACCATCTGCCACTTGGTGTTGTTCAGCAGCACCTCCCCGTGCCCCTTCTGCATGTACAGGATCTGCAGGAAGCCGTCGTGAGTGTGTGGCTGGATTTGCCAGTTGTAGGGCCGCGAGCGCTGCGGAATCCACTCGAAATCGTAGGAGTCGTACCAGCCTGGCTGAGCCTGGTCGCCGTACAGGGCGTAGTTGGGAATCGCGGTGCGGCGTGTCGGGGTGTGCACGATTTGTCCTATTTTTTGCCGGAAATGTGAATCAACGGGGCGGCATTTGCCTCGATACTCAATCCACCAAAAATACTTATCAATACATAAGGTGGAGTGATGATATCAAAACCCGTTTCACCGATAAATTCAAAACTAATCAGACAATTAGAAATCGATTGTGGCCTTCGGGTGGAGCCTGAATGCATTCTGTTCGGTGATGTATCCCACCCTGAAGTGCCCGGTCAGGAGTGCACGAAATGATGCAAGTGCACAATTCAAGCTGGCTCGGGTTGGATCGAAAAGTCTGTGTCGTGACGGGCGCCGCCAGCGGCATCGGTGCGGCGATCGCTCGCAGCCTCGCTGAAGCCGGAGCGAAGGTCGCGCTGCTCGACCGGGATGCGGACGGCTGTCGTGGTGTTGCCGAAGGCTTGGTGGCAGCCGGCGCGGAAGCCGTCGGCCTGGGCTGCGACACCTCCAGCGCCGAAGGGGTGGCGATGGCGGCGGCGGCGGTGGCCGAGTCCCTCGGGCCGTGCGACGTGCTCATCAACAACGCCGGCGTGCTTTCTGCCGGTGGGCTGGATGTGGTGTCGCTGGAAGACTGGAACCGCGTGCTGGCGGTCAATCTCACCGGCTACCTGCTGTGCGCCCGCAGCTTTGCGGCGCAGATGGCGGAGCAGGGCAGCGGCAGCGTGGTCCATGTGGCGTCCATCGCCGCGCACTTTCCGCAGACCCGCAGCGGCGCATACAGCGCCAGCAAGGCCGGTGTGCTGCTGCTGTCGCGCCAGATGGCGGTGGAGTGGGGCGACAAGGGGGTGCGCAGCAACGTGGTGTGTCCCGGCATGATCCGCACCCCGCTGTCGGCACGCTTCTACGAGGAACCCGGCTTCGAGAAGAAGCGCGCGGCGGTCACCGCCAGCCGGCGCATCGGCGAGCCGCGGGACATCGCCGACGCGGTGCTCTACCTGGCCAGCCCGCGGGCGGCCTACATCAACGGCGCCGAGCTGGTGGTGGATGGCGGCATGTCCTCGATGCTGATGGACATGGTGCCGCGTCCTGGCTACAACCAGACCGCCTGAGGAGAGACGCATGAATGCACATCCCGACTGCGACCTGCTGGTCGTCGGTTCCGGCGCCGCCGGTCTGGCCACCGCCATCACCGCCCGCAAACGCGGCCTCGACGTCATCGTCATCGAGAAGGAACCGGTCTTCGGCGGCACCACGGCCCTGTCCGGCGGCGTGCTGTGGATTCCCCTCGGGCCCCACGGGCGCAAGCAGAACCCCCGCGACACCCGCGAGGCGGTCAAGACCTACCTGATGGCCGAGACCGGCCAGTACTACGACGAAGCCGCCGTCGACGCCTTTCTCGCCAACGGCCCGCAGATGGTCGAGTTCTTCGAGCGCGAGACCGCGATGAAATTCGTGCCGACCCTCTACCCGGACTATCACCCGAAGGTGAAGGGCGGCGTCGATATCGGCCGCTCCATCCTGGCCGCGCCCTTCGACATCCGCGGCCTCGGCGAGGACATGGCGCGCCTCAAGCTGCCGCTGAAGACCATCACCTTCATGGGGATGATGTTCAACTCATCGAACGCCGATCTGAAGCATTTCTTCCAGGCCACCAAGTCCCTCACGTCCTTCGTGTACGTGGCGAAGCGCCTCGCCAACCACATGAAGGAGCTGGCCCTGTACCGCCGCGCCATCAACGTCACCAGCGGCAACGCGCTGGCCGCGCGGCTGACCAAGTCGGCCCTCGATCTGGGTATTCCGATCCTCACCGACTCGCCGGCGCGGCAGATCCTGATGGACAAGGGGCAGGCCGTCGGCGTGCTGATCGGCGGCGCCAGCGGCGAGCGGCGCATCACCGCCCGGCATGGCGTGGTGCTGGCCTGCGGAGGCTTTCCGCATGACGTCAAGCGCATCGCCCAGGCCTATCCGCACCTGGCGCGGGGCGGTGAGCACCTATCGCCGACGCCCCGCGGCAACACCGGCGACGGCGTCAACATGGCCGAGGTGGCGGGGGCGGCGGTGGACATCCGCTTCAAGGACACCTCGGCGTGGATGCCGGTCTCTCGCGTGCCCTACGGCAACGGCGAATACGGCGTCTTCCCGCACCTGCTGGACCGCTACAAGCCGGGCATCATCGGCGTGCTGGCCAATGGCAAGCGCTTCACCAACGAGGCCGAGTCCTACCACGACGTCGGGGCGGCGTTGATCCGCGCCTGCGCCGGCCAGCAGGAAACCGCCATGTGGCTGATCTGCGACAAGCCGACCCTTGGCAAGTACGGCCTTGGCTTCGTCAAGCCGGCGCCGATGCCCATCGGCCGTTTCATCAAGAACGGCTACCTGATCAAGGGCGACACGCTGGCCGAGCTAGCGCGCAACGCCGGCATCGACCCGGCCGGCCTTGAAGCCACCGTGCGCGACTACAACGTCGGCGCCGAACGCGGCGAGGACACCGCCTTCGGGCGCGGCAGCACCGCCTTCAACCGCTATCTGGCCGACCCGGACAACAAGCCCAATCCCTGCGTGGCGCCAGTCCGCCAGGGGCCGTTCTTCGCGGTCAAGGTGGTGATGGGCGACCTGGGCACCTTCGACGGCATCAAGACCAGCGTGGTCGGCGAAGTGCTGCGCCGCGACGGGGCGCCGATCGCCGGGCTGTACGCGGTCGGCAACGACCGGGCCAGCATCATGGGCGGCAACTACCCGGGCGCCGGCATCACCCACGGGCCGAACATGACCTTCGGCTTCATCACCGCCAACCACATCGCCGACCAGGCCGGGAGGGCCGCATGAATCCGCATTTCGATCCCGCCGCGCTGCCGCTCATCGACCACCGCGTCTACACCATCCGGTTGCGGAAGATGAACGAATTCCTGGAGGTCTTCGACCGGCTCGCGATGCCGATCCTCCTCGAAACCCTGGGCAGCCCGGTCGGCGCGTACACCAGCCTGGTCGGGCCGCAGAACCAGTTCGTGCACCTGTGGGCCTATGCAGACCTGGCGGACTACGAACGCCGCAGCCGGGCGCGCGACACCCATCCGGATTTTCCGGCCTATCTGGCGGCGTCGGCGGACTTGATCGTCGCCCAAGAAACCCGCCTGATCCGGCGGGCCGACCTCGCCACGATGCGGGGGCGCTGAGCCATGGCGACCGATCTGCAACGGGTGGCCATCGTTACCGGCGCGGCCGACGGCATAGGCTGGGCCACCGCGCAGGCCCTGGCCGCCGAAGGCTGCGGGGTGGCGCTGGTGGATCTGCGCGAGGACCTCGTGCGGCAACGGGTCGATGAGCTGGGCGACGCGCACCGGGGCTACCGGGCGGACGTCTCAGTCGAAGCCGACGTGGAGGCGGTGCTGCAGGCCGTCGTCGGGCACTTTGGCCGCGTGGATGTGCTGGTGAACAACGCCGGTGTTGGTGACCAGACTGCGCCGACGCTGGAGCAGAGCGTCGAAGGCTTCGACCGGGTCGTCGGCATCAACCTGCGCGGCAGCTTCCTGTTCAGCCGGGCCGCAGCAAAGGTGATGGTGGAGCAGGGCGGCGGGGCGATCATCAACCTCGCCTCCATCGCCGCTGTCGCCGGCATTCCGGGGCGCAATGCCTACGGTGCGGCCAAGGCCGGCGTCTCCGCGATGACCCGCTCGATGGCCTGCGAATGGGCCCGCCGCGGGGTCCGCGTCAATGCGGTGGCGCCTGGCTATGTGCGCACTGCGCTGATCGACGATCTGGAGCGGCGTGGCGCCTTCGACGCGGCCGCGATCGAGGCCCGTACGCCGATGGGGCGGATGGCGCGCCCCGAGGAGATCGCCGAGGTCATCGCTTTCCTTGCCTCGCCGCGGGCCAGCTACGTCACCGGCGCCACGCTGCACGCCGACGGCGGCTGGCTGGCTTTCGGCGCCCCCGAGAACGCCCTCGGCCCCTGAGCCCGTTCCCACAACCCAAGGAGGAGAACACCACGTCCGCAACATGCCGGGACGGGGCGGGGACGCTTGCGTCCATCGCGTCTGCCACCCGGAGCAGAAAACCATCAATCCCACGGAGGAGAGACACGTGTTAAGCATCAACATCTTCAACGGGCTGGTCTATGGGGCGTTACTCGTCGTAATGTCCTCGGGCCTTGCCCTCATCTACGGGCTGCGCCGGGTGGTGAATTTCGCCCACGGCTCCCTGTACATGCTCGGCGCCTACCTGGGCTACACGGTGGCGTCCCATACCAACTTCTGGGTCGCCCAGGTGGCGGTACCGCTGCTGATGGGCCTGCTCGGCCTGGCCCTCGACCGCTTCGCCTTCCGCCCGCTGCAGGACCGCGATCCGCTCTCCGTCATCCTGGTCACCTTCGGCCTGCTGCTGGTCCTCGAGGATCTGGTCCAGACGGTGTGGGGCAAGAGCAACCTGTCGGTGCCGGCGCCCGAGCTGCTGAGCGCCTCGGTGGACCTCTTCGGCATGTCGGTGCCGGCGTACCGCATCGCGGTGATCTTCTTCGGCCTCATGGTGGCCGGCGCGCTGACCCTGTGGCTGCGCTATTCGAAGATGGGCCTGTTCGTGCGTGCAGCCAGCACCGAGCCGACCATCACCTCCATGCAGGGTGTGAACGTGGATCGCCTCAGCGGCTTGGTGGTGGCCGTCGGCACCGCGCTGGCCGGGCTGGCCGGCATCATTGCGGCGCCTTTCCTGTCCTTGTCGCCGTCGATGAGCAGCGACGTGATCATCGATTCCTTCGTGGTCGTGGTTACGGGCGGCCTCGGCAGCCTGTCCGGGGCTTTTGCTGCGGCGCTGCTGCTCGGCCAGGTGCAGGCCGTCGGCGCGGTCTATCTGCCCGAGTTCGCCACGGTGCTGCCCTACGTGTTGATGATGGCTGTGCTGCTGTGGAGGCCGGCGGGTTTTGCCGGGAACCGCGTATGAGCCGCGAACTCACCAACGGGCGTATCGCCGGCGGGGTGGCGGTGGCCTTGGCCGCGGGGGCCGTCGTGGCGCTCACCGTCACCTCCGAGACCGTGCTGTCCCTGCTCACTCAGGCCACCATCTTCGCGATCTTTGCCCTCGGCGTCGGCATCCTGCTGCGCCAGAACGGCATGGTCAGCTTCGGCCACGCGGCCTTCTACGGGCTGGGCGGCTACGTCGTGGCGATCCTGCTGCAGCGCCAGCTGATGTCGGCCGAGATGGCCCTGGTCACGGCCTTCTTCGGGATCGCGCTGTTCGCCTTCCTGATCGGCTTCGTGGTGGTGCGTGTGCCGGGCATCGCCTTCGGCATGCTGACCCTGGCCCTCGGGCAGATGTTCTACCAGGTGGCGTCCCGCTCGCGGAACCTCACCGGCGGGGCGGACGGCATCAACATCCCGTGGCCCGACACCTTGTTCGGCCTGGACATCTCGCTGCTGACCCGTCAGGACGCGATGTTCTACTTCGCGTGGAGCGGCCTGGTGCTGAGCATCGGCATCGTCGCCGCGTTGATGGCGAGCCGCTTCGGCGCCACCACCGAGGCGATCCGCGACAATGAGGAGCGGGCCCGCTTCATCGGCATCCAGACCCTGCTGCCGCGTGTGCTGATCTTCACCCTGTCGGGCACCGTGACGGCGCTGGCCGGCCTGATGTCGGCCTTCCAGACCGCCTTCGTGTCCCCCGAGAGCATGCACTGGAGCGTCTCCGGCACGGCGCTGATGATGGTCATCATCGGTGGCTACCGCTACCTGTGGGGGCCGGCCCTCGGCGCCATCGTGTTCTTCATGAGCCGCGACCTGGTGGGCGACTTCGCCCAGCACTGGCTGGCCATCTTCGGCGTGGCACTGATCGTCGTCATCGTCTTCGCGCC
Organism: Zoogloea sp.; assembly: GCF_041914405.1. NCBI lineage: Bacteria > Pseudomonadati > Pseudomonadota > Betaproteobacteria > Rhodocyclales > Zoogloeaceae > Zoogloea > Zoogloea sp. The sequence goes on along the minus strand of NZ_JAYSDK010000028.1, from coordinate 64,672 downwards.
CCAGGGCATCAGCGGCGCGCTGGCCCGCCTGTTCCGGCGCAAGGCCGTCGTACCCCAGGCCACGCCGGCTGTCATCCACAAACTGAAGGAGCGGACATGAGCGCACTCTCCCTTGAAGTCGAAGACGTGGCGGTCCATTACGGTGGCGTCAAAGCGGTCGATGGCGTGTCCATCAGCATTCCGCCCGGCGAGGTGCGTGGCCTCATCGGCCCTAACGGCGCCGGCAAGTCCACCATCATCGACGCCATCACCGGGCGGCGCCCGCCGACCCGCGGCCGGGTGCGCCTGCGCGGCGAGGACGTCACCGCCCTCGGCGCGCTGGAGCGCCGCCGCCGCGGCCTGTCGCGCTCCTTCCAGCGCACCAGCATCTTCCACGGCATGAAGGTCGGTGCGCAGGTGGAACTGGCGTCTTGGAAGATCGGCGCCGACAAGCCGGAGGCCGACGCCCGCGAAGTGCTGCGCCAGCTCGACCTGCTCGACATGGCCCAGGTCACCGCCAGTGATCTCGGCTACGGCGAGCAGCGCCGCCTCGACCTGGCGCTGGCGCTGGTCGGCCAGCCCTCGCTGCTGCTCCTCGACGAGCCGATGGCCGGCTTGTCGGCGCAGGAGTCGGAAGACCTGGCGCACCACCTCAAGGTGCTCACCGGGCGCCGCGAGGTGTCGATTCTCCTCGTCGAACACGACATGGACGTGGTGTTCGGCATTTCCAACGCCGTCACGGTGATGGAGCTCGGCCGCGTCATCGCCAGCGGTGCGCCGGCCGAGGTGCGCGCCCATCCCCGTGTGCGGGAAGCCTACCTGGGGAGCGCCGCATGAGCACGCTGCTGAAATTCGAGCGGGTGAACGCCTTCTACGGCGCCGCCCACATCCTGCACGACATGAACCTGGAGATCGCCGCCGGCGAGCGGGTGGCGCTGATCGGCCGCAACGGGGTCGGCAAGACCACCTGCGTCAACACCTTGCTCGGGGTGGCCAGCCTGCGCGGCGGCAATATCGCCATCGGCGGCAGCGGCCTCAAGAAGCCGCGCCCCTACGTGGCGGCCGGCCTCGGCGTGGCGGTGGTGCCCCAGGGGCGCGGCATCGTCGCCAACCTGAGCGTCGAGGAGAACCTGATCCTCGGCACCGCCGCCGGGCGTAAGGGGCACTGGACCGTCCCGCGCATCTACGAGCTGTTCCCGATCCTCCGCGAGCGCGCCCATACGCCGGGCACGGCGCTGTCCGGCGGCCAGCAGCAGATGCTGGCAATCGGTCGGGCGCTGATGTCCAACCCGGCGCTGGTGATCCTCGACGAGCCGACCGAGGGCCTTGCGCCGGTGATCGTCGACCAGCTGGCGACCATCTTCAACCAGGTGGCCGACCTGGGTACCGCGCTGCTGCTCATCGAGCAGAACCTCAGCCTGGTGGAGCGGGTGGCCCATCGCTACTACGCGATGGCCAAGGGCGCGGTGATCGGCCAGGGGCCGGTGAACGCCGCCGTAATGCACGAACTCAAGGAACACGTGGTTGCCTGAACGGCCGCGTATCCCTCGCACTACATCCAGCACAACAACAGAGGAGACACCCATGAAGAAGAGCACCAACCTGTTCGGCAAGACCTGCATCGCCCTCGCCATCGGCGCGCTCGCGCCTCTCGGCGCCCACGCCGCGGTGGACAAGGAGCCGCTGCGCATCGGCGCGGTCAGCTCGGTGTCCGGCGTGTTCGCCCAGCAGGGCGAGGAGGTGCTGCGCGGCATCCAGTTCGCGGCGGAGGAGGCCAACCGCAAGGGCGGCGTGGACGGGCGGCAGGTCGCCGTTCAGGTTGCCGACGACGAAAGCACGCCGGAAGCCGGCCGCCGCGTGGCCGAGAAGCTGGCGCGGGACGGCAACAACCTGCTGATCGGCGCCATCCCCACGTCCATCTCCCAGGCCATCTCCCAGAACCTGGAGCGCTGGAACGCCCTGTACGTGGTCGTCGCCAGCAAGGGCGACCGGCTCACCGGCGAGGCCTGCAAGCCGCGCATGTTCCGCACCAACCACTCCGACGCGATGGACATGGCGATGTTCACCGAGTGGATGAAGGGCGTGAAGGAGAAGAACTTCGCGGTCATCGCCGCCGACTACGCCTGGGGCCGCGACTCGGCGGAGTTCTTCGCCAAGCAGGCCAAGTCCCTCGGCAAGAGCGTCCCGGTCAGCCTGTTTCCGCCCCTCGGCACCAAGGACTTCGCCCCCTATATCGCGCAGATCAAGGATGCTCCCAACGTGGACGGCATTTGGGTGGCGCTGGCTGGTCGCGACCTGATCGCCTTCACCAAGCAGGCCAAGGAGTTCGGTCTGACCAGCAAGCACATCATCGGCCACGCCGCGATCATGGACTTCGTGGTCAAGGCTACCGGCGACGCCACCAAGGGCGTGTGGGGCAACATCGGCTACGGCGCCGAGATCGACACGCCGGCCAACCAGGCTTTCGTGGCGGCCTGGAAGGCCAAGTACAAGCGCGTGCCGACCGAGAACGAGGGCCAGGCCTACAACGGCGCCCAGGCCATTTTTGAGGGCGTGCGCAAGGCCGGCAGCGTCAAGCCCGCCGAGGTGGCCGCCGCGCTGCGCGGGCTGAGCTACGACAGTGTGTACGGCAAGGTCAGCATGCGCGCCGAGGACAACCAGCTGGTGCTGCCGAGCTATATCGGCCAGGTCAAGGTGGTGGACGGCCAGCCCCGGCCGGTCATCGAGAAGCGCTATGACGTGGCCCTGGTGCCGGCGCCCAATGGCAGCTGCAAGCTGAAGTAAGCCAGCGCGCTTGCCAGCAGCGCCGCCGGTATCTCCGGCGGCATCCCACCGGTACCCGTTCGGGGTGCCGGCCTGAACCCATCCAATCCATTTCCGCATCGCCCCTGACCGGGCGAGGGGGGCGTTTGTTCGCGATTTTTCGCCGGTACGGAGCCGGCCCCCGCTTTTCACCAACACGACACAAGGAGGAGACAACAATGCATAAATACAAGATCAGCCACTTCCGCCACTCCTGCCTGGCCCTGAGCATTGCCGCGGCCTGCGCCGGCAGCAGCACCGCAATGGCCGGCGAGCAGGAACTGCAGGCCCAGATCGACCTTCTGGCCAAGCAGTTGCAGGCCTTGCAGACCCAGCTTGCCGAGCAGAAGGCAGCCCCGGCGCCAGCCGCCGTGGCGAGCGGCAAAGAGGCTGCCAGCGGCCCGGGCAATTTCCGCTTCAGTGTGTCCGGCACGCTCGATGCTGCCCTCGGCAGCCAGGGCAACGTGGCGCCGGGTGGCGCGGCCTCGCAGGGGCAGACCACCAAGTTCTTCAACGCCGGGCTGGCCACCAGCAACCTGGCCTTCACTGGCTCGACCGAACTGGGCGAAGGGCTGACCGCTTTGTTCAAGCTCGACACCGAGCTGCTGACCTCCACCGGTGCCAACCTGGTGTCGGCCAGCGGGCAGATCGCCCCGTCGAGCTACAACGCGGGCAGTGGCAGTGGCGTGGTCTTCAACCGGGCGGCCTATGCCGGCCTGGCCGGGCGCTACGGCACGCTGACCCTCGGCCGCCAGCAGACCGTGGCGGTGGACGCGGTGGTCAAGGTAGAGGCGTCCAACTTCACCAACTTCTTCATGTCCTCGGCCTACGGCGCGTGGGGCCTGGGCAATGCGATCTACGGCCAGGGCCTGCTCAACACCGCCGCCGGCAAGTACTCGCCCGGCGTCGCCAACAACCTGGACTCCCGCGACAACGCGATGATCAAGTACACCAGCCCGGTCATCGGCGGTGCCCGCCTGATCGCCGGCTACAGCCCCGGCGCCATCGCCGGCAGCGGCTCGATGGGGACCAAGGCGGCGCTGGGCGCCACCTACGACGTGGGCAACCTGAGCGTCGGCGGCTCCTACACCGAATGGCATCCGGTGGACCTGCTCACCAACCAGGACGCCCGCTACCGCCTCGGCAACTTCGGTGTCGCCTACCGCTTCGGCGACCTCAGCCTGCGCGCGGCGATGGGCCACACCAGCCTGCCGGCCGTGACGGTGAAGGACACCACCAACACCAACGTCACGTATTCCGCGGCCGATGCGTCGGTGAAGAGCGTCGGCGCGATCTATGCGGTGAATCCGCGGCTCGACCTGCTGCTGTCCTACTACATCAAGCGTTATGACATTGTTGATGGCAACAAGCCGCGCGTGGACACCCTCGGCGTCGGTGCGACCTGGCTGCTGTACAAGAACACCAAGCTCTACGCGCTGTTCGACAACGCCCGCTCGCGCGGGGATAACGGGGCCAACCAGACCTTGGGCGGGCACAGCTCCGCCAATGCGGTGGCGCTGGGCTTTTCCCATGCGTTCAACGCTGATCTGCTGCGCTGACGGCGCGGCCGGCTGATGTGTCGGGGCACCGGACCCCGGTGCTAGGGCCGGCTCCTCAAGGGGGATTTTGCCGGCCGAGCAATGGCGGGTCCGGTGGGCCCGCCAGCAGGATTCCTTGGACTTCCGTTCCCGTGCGCCGTATAAAAGGAAGTGACGCATCGGGTTCGAGGCCGTGACAGCCATGAAGCATCGGGATCTGCTCGTTTTGCTTATGACCATTGCCAGCGGGCTGCTGTTACCCGCGAGCGCCGGCGCGTATTGCACGACGCGGGAGCGGATCCAGTTGCGCAACGAGGGTGTTTCTCCGCAGGAGATAGACCGCCTCTGTGGTACGCCCCCGCAACAGCAGGCCGTACCCCAGGCGCCGATGCGTCCGCTGCCGCCGATGCAGCAACGGCTCCCGATGGCGACCGTCTGCGTGACCAATGCCGGGCCGTGTCCGATGCGGGTGGGCATGCCGGTCGGTTCGTCCTGTGCCTGCTACACCCCCTGGGGCGCCATCCCCGGCATCGCACGCTAGGGGCGGATCATGGCCGACATCTTTCTGAGCTATGCCCATCCCGACCGGGCGCGTGTCGATGCCTTGGCCAAGGTGCTGTCCGAGCATTTCTCGGTATGGTGGGACGCGGATCTGGATGCGGCGTCCACCTGGCGCAGCGAACTGGAAGAGCAGATCGACGGCGCCCGCTGCGTCGTCGTGTTATGGACCGAAGTGGCGCGGGCCAGCGACTTCGTGCGCTCCGAGGCGAGTCGGGCGGCCCAGCGGCGCACGTTGCTGCAGGTGTGTCTGGACGGCGACGGGGTGCCCCTCGGCTTCACGGAATCCCAATGGCTGGACCTGCGTGCGTGGACCGGCGATCCGGCCGATCCGCTGCTGCGCGACAGCTTCGTGGTGCCCATCGAGAAGCGCGTGCGGGGTGCCCGTTCGGCCCTGCTGGTCGGCCTCGATGCCTATGCTCACGGGGCGGGCTTCCCGGTGCCGGCCAGCGCGTCGGCCAACGTGGATGCGCTGCGCGATGTGCTGGGCAAGGAGGATGCGCACTTCGAGATGGAGTGCCTGCTCAACCCGGAAAAGACCGCGTTGATGAAAAGCCTCCAGAAGGTCTTCAAGGACGCGCTGCCCAACGACACGGTGCTGTTCTACTACTGCGGCCACGCCAAGCTGTCGGCCCGCGGTGACCTCTACCTGTGCCCCAATGATTCTGAGCTGGATTACCTGGACGCCACCGCGATCTCGATGGAGTGGATCGCCAAGCGGGCCCTCAACGAGAGCGCAGCCGGCCAGTTGGTGATCATGCTCGACTGCATCTTCAGCCTGACCCCGGACGCCAGCGGGCAGGTGGACATCCCTTCCATCCTGGTGGCCAACCTGGGCCAAGGGCAGGGCAAGTACCTGCTGTCTGGCTGCACGGTGACGGATCGGGACGTGGCGGAGAAGGGGGCTGCGGTGTCGCGCATGGTGCGCTGGTTCGTGCACGGCGTGACCACCTTCGAGGCCGATGACGGCGACAGCATCCTCACCGCCGACGAGATCTGCCGCTACGTGCAGGCCCGCATTGACGCCGAGGCGCCCGACCTGAAGGCGATCAGCAAGGGGTTCAACACCAATTCGAGCCGCGGCGAGATTGCCCGGCGTACCGCCGCGGCGCCGACGGCTACCGCGCTGCGCGGCAACCGGGAGTTCTTCCTGGCCATCCGTGGCTGCCTCGATGAGGGGCGGCTGGTGCCGCTGGTTGGTGACGGGGTGTTCGGCAGCGGTCCGCTGAGCTCCTTCCGGCTGGTCAGTGCGTTGATCCAGACCGCCGGGCTCGAAGCCGGCATGCGCATCGACGAGCGCTATCCGCTGGCGACTGCAGCCGAATACCTGCTGCTGGTCTTCGGCGGCGAGCGAGGTGCCTTCCTCAAGCGCCTCACCGCTGTGTTGCAGGAGCAGAGCCAGAGCCTGGTGCTGACCGGCACGCACCGTTTCCTGGCCGCAATGACGAGCCCGTGGATCGTCGTGTCGGCCAGCTACGATTGGGTCTTCGAGAATCTGCTGGAGCAGTCGGGCCTGCCCTTCACTGTGGTGACCCACATCCTCAGCGCCGAGGACGACGAACTGGACGGCCGCCTGCTGGTGATCCGCCGCGGCGGGCAGACGCCGGGCGTGGAGGTGAAGCTGGCCGACAACTGGCTGCTGTCCGACCTGGGCGAACACGGCGACCGGATCATCTACAAGATCGTCGGCTCGCCCTTTGCCAATGCGCTGGCGGATCCGCGCTCGGGCATCGACACGGTTGTCATCACCGAGAGTGACCACGTGACCTTCCTCGGTCGCCTGGAGAATGAGCACACCAAGCCGCCGAGCGCCTTCTCGCGGCGCCTGCAGAAGAGCGCGCTGCTGTTCCTCGGCTACAACCTGGACGTGTGGCATTACCGCCTCGTCGGGCACATCTTCAGCAACGAGGGGCAGGTGCGACCGCGGCGGCGCTACGCGGTGCGCACCGCGGTGTCGCCGATCGAGGAGCGCTTTTGGGCCCAGCTGGTGGCTGCCGAGGACCGCCTGCAGTCCGACTGCGACGCCTTCGTGCAGACCCTCGGCCAGTTCAAGTAGGAGACGGCGCCATGTCCAGCAGGCGGCAAGCGGCTGTGCCCGACGATGGCTGCGAGCCTTACGTCGGGCTGAAACCCTACACGGAGGCCGAGCGGGACCGTTTCTTTGGTCGTGAGCGGGACGCCCAGCTGCTCATCAACAAGCTGTTCTCCCATCCGCTGACGCTGCTCTATGCGCCATCCGGCGTCGGCAAGACCTCGCTGCTGCGAGCGCTGGTGATTCCAGAGCTGGCCGCCGAGGAGGCTCAGGTCGTGTATGTGGACCGTTGGAGTGGCGCCGATCCTTGCGTGACGGTCGCCGCGGCGGTCGCCGAAGTCGATGCCAGTCTGGGCGCCGCCCAGTTGACCGAGGCGGCCCGCAAGCGCCTGCAGGGGGACGACAGCACGCTGGTGCTGATCCTCGACCAGTTCGAGGAATACCTGCAGCGCCACGCCGGCGGGCTGGGCCAGCTGCCGGCGGCCATCGGCGCGCTGCTGCGGGCGTCCCTCGATGTGCGGGTGGTGCTGTCCTTCCGCGAGGAGTTCCTGGCCAGCGTGGATGCCTGCCTGCGCGACCACGTTTTGTCTCTGTTCGCGTCAACCTTCCACCTGGAACACCTGAGTCGCGAGCAGGCGGCCGAGGCGATCCGCGCGCCGGTGCTGAAGTGTGGTGGCGCTTACGACGAGCTGCTGGTGAGCCAGTTGCTCGACGACCTGATGCCGGGCGACGGACCCCGCGCGGGGCGGCGGCTGTTCGACGGCGGCATCGAGCTGCCGATTCTCCAGCTGATCTGCCGCCGCCTGTGGCTGGTGGCGCGGGCGGCCGGGGTACGCGGCCTGCGCCTGCAGGACTACCGGGCCCTCGGTGGGCGGAGCGGCATCATCGCGGTTTATCTGGAAGAGGTTGTGGGCAATTTTGGTTTCTTCCTGTTCCACGACGCGGCAAAGGTCCTCAAGGCGCTGGCGCCACGCAGCGGCGTGAAGATCGCCTATCCGGTGGAGGCCCTGCAGGCTCAGGCGCGGGTGTCGGCGGCGCGGGTTCGGCGCGTGCTTGGCGTGCTGGAGCGGCATCGCATCGTGCGCACCCGCGAAGGTAGCGGCGGAGTGAACTACGAGCTGCAGCACGACGCCTTCATTGACATCATCCGGCCCTGGGTGGACCGCTACTTTCTGCGCCGGCGGCGTGTTTTCGGGGGGCTGGCAGCCTGTGTGCTGGTGCTCGGCTTCAGCATCAATGCCTGGCTGTGGCGCCAGGAGCTGCGCCGTGGCGATGCCCGGCGGGAGGCCGCTGAGCTGACCGACAGGATAGACGTGGATACCCGCCAGACGCTGGAGGCGGCCGTGGCATTGGCGCGCCGGGTGGACGACCGCAATGTGCGCGGTACGCTGCGCCTGGCGGTGGCCAACTTCCTGCAGAGCCCAGCGCTGCTGCCTCACCAGGGGGCGGCCAACGGGGTTGTGTTCAGCCGTGACGGCCGCTGGGTGCTGAGTGCCGGCGACGACGGCGAAGCCCATCTGGTGGATCGCCGCACGCTGGCGGTGGCGGCGCGGGTGAAGCATGGCGGTCCGGTGGTGGCGGTGGCGGCGAGTGCCGATGGCCGGCGCTTCCTGTCCGCCGGGTGGGACGGCGTGCTGCGGATATGGGACGAGAGCGGGCGAGAGCTGATGCGCTGCGGCGGCGATGGCGGTGCCCCGTGGGTTGATGCCGACCTGAGCCGGGACGGCACCCGGGCGGTCGGCATTCGGGAGGACGGCAGGGGCGCGACGGAGCTGCTGCTTGCGCCGGTGGCCGAACATTGCGCGATGACCCGCCTGGCCGGGCACTTCGGCAACGTCGGATCGGCGGTGTTCGACGAGGGCGGTGGGCGCGTGCTGTCCTTCGGCAACAACGACAACACGGCGCGCTTGTGGAATGTTGCCACCGCCACCTTGCTGGCGACGCTGACCCATCCGGACGAGGTCTTGTCGGCCAGCTTCTCGGTCGATGGCCGTGAGGTGGCGGTGGCCGTGGCGAACGGCGAGATCTACCGGTGGACCACCCGTGGCCGCGTGATCGGGCGCCCGCTGGAGATTCCGGTCCTGGCGGGCCAGCCGGCAGTGCTGCCGACGGCGGCGCGGCACAGCCCGGATGGCAAGCGCCTGGCGGTGGCCGGCTCGGATGGGCAGATCTATTTGTGGACGCTGGGCGAGGGCGAGGCGCCGCCCCCCAATCCACCCCTGCACCTGGATGGGATCCACGCGGGTGGCGCCCTGGGCGTGGCCTTCAGTGCCGATGGCTCACGTCTGATGTCCTTCGGCGTGGACGACACGCTGCGCGTCTGGGACGACCCCTTCGTGTTCCGTGCGCGGGAATACCGTGGTCACAGCCAGGGGGTACGAGCGGCGGTGTTTGCGCCGGACGGCCAGCAAGTGGCCAGCGCCGGCGCCGACGGGGCGGTGCGCCTGTGGCGCTTGCAGACCGTGGATTTTCTGACCCCGAGTGGCAACGGACTGATCCTCAGCAGCGCCGGCAAGTACAGTTTCCGGCTAGCCAGTGGGCAACTGTTCGAGACCTCGCTGCCGGAGCAACTGCACGCACTGCTGGGTAAGGGCGAAAGCGTGCGGGCCGCGGTCTTCAGTCAGGACGAGTCGCTGCTGGCGCTGGGGCTGACCGACGGGCGCCTGCGCCTGATACGCAGTGCCGATGGCGAGGTTCTCTTCCAGAGCGAGGATGCGGACGGCCCGATCTTCGCATTGGCTTTTGATCGGGAAGGCCGGCGGCTGGCCAGCGGTGGTTCAGACGGACATTTGCGCCGCTATGAGGTGAGCGCGCTGCGAGCCGATCACAGTGGCATTCCGGCCCATGCCGGGCCGGTGTTGAGTGTAGACATCAGCCCGGATGGCAAGCTGCTGGTCAGCACCGGGGCCGACGGCGCAGCGCGGGTGTGGGCCTGGGAGGGGGGCAAGCGGCCCCTCAGCACGCTCGAGGGCGAGACCGACCGGGTGCGCGATGCGCGCTTCAGTGCGGACGGCAAGCGCATCATCAAGCGTAATGGTGATCGCATCACACCGTTTGAAGGCGAGGTCTGGGCGCGCTCCGAAGAGGAGCTGACCGGCTTCGCGCTGAAGTTGCTCCACTCGGGCACGCCCTGAGCGGCAGAGCGGCGAGCTAGGTAATAGCTCACATGAATTTAGTGAAATAAAGTCAAAATATAATTAAAACAACAAAATCAACAAAAACGTGTTTAGAATGCAGTCATCAAATTGCAGATGAGATACGTGACGCGCGATGACTGCCGAGATGATTTCGACACAGACCTGTTCGACCCGCGATGCGTCTCGCCTGCTCGGTATCAGCGTGCGTACGGCCCAGCTTTGGGTGGAGGAGGGGCGCCTGCAAGCCTGGAAAACGCCGGGGGGACACCGGCGAATCCTGGTTGAATCCGTCGACCGGCTGCTGCTCGAGCAGCGTTGCGCCGGCATGACGACCAGCGTGCCCTTCGGCATGTTGCTCGTCATGAACGACGAGGCGGAGGGCTATGCTCTGCAGGGGCTGCTGAGCAAGCTGTTGCCGGATTGCCTGGTGACGTCCACGGCTTGCCCCTACGACGGCTTGCTGCGCGTTGGCGAGATGTCGCCGGAAGTCTTTGTGGTGGACTGGCGTATCGGCGGACTCGCTGCGGACCGGATGGCGCATGCGCTGCTGGGGCGGGCGCGCAAGCAGCGCATGCTGGTAGTGGTACTGGTGGATTCGGACAAGGAGAGGGAGGAAGCTCAGGAACGTCTGCCGGGGGCGGCGGTGCTCGTGGATGTGCCGGTGGATGGCGACGGTCTGGCCGCGATCGTTCGCACATTCCTGGGGTCAGGCGGACGCCGGCGTCGCGCCGTAACGACCCGTCGGCCGGATGTTCTGGACGAGCAGTGGGCCTGCCACGCCGCCCGCTGATTCTCATGTCATGAATCCGACAGCGCGATAGGCTGTCGGCGGCTTTCCCACATAGCCGCAGGGCCGGATCGGCCTTCTTCCAGCGGGGCGCTGTCGGTGGCCCCTGTCTTGCTTCGGGCAGGCATTTGCCGTGCTTCGTGCGTGTGGCACGGCGCCATCGCCCGAGGAATACTGTCCATGAAGTTCTACATGACGCCCGGCTCTTGCTCGACCGGCATCCATATCCTGCTGGAAGAAGTCGGGGCCGTCTTCGAGGTCCATATCGTCAATCTGCCGGCAGGCGGGCATCTCGAGCCCGACTATGTGGCGATCAATCCCAAGTCCACCATCCCGACCCTGGTCCGCAAAGACGGCAGCTCGATCACCGAGTTCCAGGCCATCGCCTGGTGGCTGGCGCGCCAGTACCCAAAGCGGCACCTGTTGCCCGAGGCCCCGGATGGGGAGGTGAGAGTGCTGGAGGCGATGGACTACGCGGTCGGCACGATCCATGGACAGGGCTTCACGCGAATTTTCACGACGCCCAACTTCACCCCCAACCCGGCGGACCACGACATTGTGCGCGCCCGCGGCCGCGAGATCGTCGAGCGCGGCTTTGCCGTGATGGATGCCCAACTGGCCGGGCGGGAGTTCATTGCCGGCAGTTTCTCGATCGCCGATGCGGCGCTGTTCTACACGGAGTTCTGGGCTGACAAGCTGAAGATGAACTTGCCGTCGAACTGTCGCGGCCACTACCTGCGCATGCTCGAGCGCCCGGCGGTGCGCCAGGTGCTGCGCGAAGAGGGCTACCGCGTGTGAGGGTGCGGCGGCCCGCGCTCCGAGCCGCCGTCAGTCGGCTTGCGGCACGGCAAGGTACTGCGCGTCGCTGACGTGCTCGAGCCAGTCGACGACCTTGCCGTCCAGTGCCTCGGCAATGGCGATGTGGGTCATCGCGGTGCCCGCCGCGGCGCCGTGCCAGTGCTTCACGCCAGGTGGAATCCACACGATGTCGCCGGGGCGGATGGCCTGGACGGGGCCGCCCCAGGACTGCACCCGTCCGCTGCCGGCGGTGACGATCAAGGTCTGCCCGAGGGGATGGCTGTGCCACGCAGTGCGTGCGCCGGGTTCAAAGCTCACGCTGGCGCCACCGATGCGGGCCGGCGCCGTGCCATGGAAGGGCGAGTCGATGCGTACCGTGCCGGTGAAGTAGTCGGCCGGCCCGGTAGCCGACGCCTGCGTACCGATGCGGGTGATCCTGACGTGCTGTGTGTCGTCGCCGGCTGCGGAGACGGCCAGCGGCGCGATCAGGGCGGCGGCCAGGGTTTTCATGGTGATTCCTTTCATTTGCTGTGACAGGGCTGGATCGCAGGCCGCAGTGAAGGCCGGACGATCAGTGCGAGGACCAGCGCCAGGCACAGCCCGAGCATCGTCGCGCTGGTGGCAAACGTGGCGGCGAGGCGGTGCGCCAGCAGCGCGTGGGCGTCCGCCGGGCCGGCGCCGGCGCTGGCGAAGACGACCACCAGCACGCCGAGGCCCAGCGAGCCGCCGAGCTGGTGGGCCGCATTGACGATGCCCGACGCGGCACCGGCATCCTTGGCGGCGACGCCGGCCATCGCGGCGACCGTCAGTGGGCTCAGGGAGAAGCCCTGGCCAATGCCGATCAACACCATCGGCAGCGCCATGCCCATGAGATAGGACGTGTCGGTGGAAGCCTGGCTGAGCCAGGCCATGCCGGCCAGCGCCAGCAAAAGCCCCGTGGCCAGCAGCCGGCCGTTGCCGAACCGCTGCGTCAGCCGCGGCACCAGGATCGCCGCGAAGAAATTGGGCAGCGTCGTCGGCAGGAAGGCCAGCCCGGCCTCGAGCGGGCTGTAGCCGAGCACGCCCTGCAGGAACTGGGTCGTGAAGAACCAGAAGCCCACCATCGCGCCGAGGAACAGCACGCGGGCCGCGTAGGCCGCGGAGCGCTCGCGCCGGGCGAACAGGTGCAGCGGCATGATCGGCTGCGCGGCGCGGCCCTCGTGGACAACCAGGAAAGTGAGCAGCGTGATGCCGCACGCCAGCGCGACGACTGTCAGCGGGTCGCTCCAGCCAGCCGTGGCTGCATGGACGATGCCGTACACCAGGGCACCCATGCCGAGCGTGGAGCTCACCGCCCCGGCCACATCGAAGCGGCCGGCATGGCGGGTGCTTTCCTTCAGGTAGCGGTGGGCGCCTATCATCAGTGCGATGCCCAGCGGCAGGTTGATGAAGAAGCCGACCCGCCAGGACAGCCAGTCCGCGATGATGCCGCCGAGCACCAGGCCGGCGCTGGCGCCGACGCCGGCCGCCGATGCGTGGTAGGCCAGCGCCCGGGTGCGCTGCGGGCCTTCCGGAAAATGGCTGGTCAGCAGCGCCAGCGTGGATGGGGCCAGGATCGCCGCGCCGAGACCCTGCAGCGCCCGCGCGGCGATCAGCCAGGCGGCCGACGGGGCCAGACCGATGGCCACCGACGTGGCGGTAAACAGGGCCAGTCCGGCGATGAACATCCGCCGCCGCCCGAGGATGTCGCCGGCGCGGGCGCCGAGCAACAGGAAGCAGCCGAAGGCCAGCGTGTAGGCGTTGTGCACCCAGGACAGGCCGGCGGCGGAGAACTGCAGCCCCTGCTGGATTTTCGGCAGACCGGTGATGACGATCGACACGTCGAGGACGATCATCACGTAGCTGGCGATGACGATAGCCAGCACGGCGCGGGGGCGTGAAGTGGTGTCTTCCATTCGTGTGCTCAAACCTTCAGTGAGCCCATGTCGATCACGAAGCGGTACTTCACGTCGCTCTCCAGCATGCGGCCGAAGGCGGCGTTGATGTCCTGCATGCGGATCAGCTCGATGTCCGAGGTGATGCCGTGGCGGCCGCAGAAGTCCAGCAGTTCCTGGGTCTCGGGGATGCCGCCGATCAGGGAGCCGGCGATGGACTTGCGGCCCATCACGAGCGGTGCGGAATTCAGGAAGGGATCCAGCGGGCCCAGGTAGCCGACCAGCACGAGGGTGCCGCCGATGCCCAGCGTCGGCACATAGGGGTTGAGGTCGTGCACGTAGGGCACGGTGTCGATGATCAGGTCGAAGTGCCCGCCGACGTTCGCCATCTGGCCCGCGTCCGACGACAGCACCACGCGGTCGGCGCCGAGGCGGCGGGCGTCCTGCTCCTTGCCCGGCGAGCGGGTCAGCAGCGTGACTTCGGCCCCCAGGGCCTTGGCTAGCTTCAGGGCCATGTGGCCGAGCCCGCCGAGGCCAACCACGGCGACCCGGCTGCCCAGGCCGACCTGCCAGTGGCGCAGCGGCGACCAGGTGGTGATGCCGGCGCACAGCAGCGGCGCGGCGCCCGCCAGGTCGAGGCCGTCGGGGATCTTCAGCACGAAGCGCTCGGAGACGACGATCTTGTCGGAATAGCCGCCGTGGGTCGGGCGATGGTCGTGGCGGTCGGTGCCGTTGTAGGTGTAGGTCGCGCCTTCCGCGCAATACTGTTCAAGGCCGCGCAGGCAAGGCTCGCAGTGCTGGCAGGCGTCCACCATGCAGCCGACGCCGACCCGGTCGCCGGCCTTGAAGCGGGTGACGGCCCGGCCGACGCTCTGCACGCGGCCGATGATCTCGTGGCCGGGCACCATCGGATAAACGGAACGGCCCCAGTCGTTGCGGGCATTGTGGATGTCGGAGTGGCACACCCCGCAGTAGAGGATCTCGATCACTACGTCGTCAGTGCGTGTGTCGCGGCGCTCGAAGCGGTAGGGCTGCAGGTCGGCGGTGGGGGAGTGGGCGGCGTAGCCCAGTACGTCGATGCTCATGGTGTTGTCCCTTGGTGTGGATGTCCCTGTGGTTTCAAAGAGCCGATGCCGAGACTTTAGCGGGCAGCCGGTTCATTGATTAGCCACTACAATCCGCAAGAGCTTATGAACTGGGTTCATGAATGCGGCGCGAGAATTTCAACGATTTGCTGGCCTTCGTCGCCGTGGCGCGGGAAGGCAGCTTCACCAGGGCGGCGGCGCGGCTCGGCGTGTCCCAGTCGGCGCTGAGCCATACCGTGCGTGCGCTGGAGGCGCGGCTGGGTATTCGCCTGCTGACCCGTACGACGCGCAGCGTGTCGCCGACCGAGGCCGGTGAGCGCCTGTTGCGGACCGTCGCGCCGCACTTCGAGGAGATTGAGGCAGAGCTGGCGGCGCTGAGCGAACTGCGCGACAAGCCGGCTGGCACGGTGCGCATCACGTGTGCGGAACACGCCGCCAATACGGTGCTGTGGCCGAAGCTGTCAGCGGTGTTGCCGGACTACCCGGACGTGCGCATCGAGATCAACGTGGATTACGGGTTGACCAACATCGTCAGCCAGCGCTTCGACGCCGGTGTGCGCCTCGGCGATCAGGTGGAGAAGGACATGATCGCGGTGCGCATCGGACCGGATATGCGCATGGCCGTCGTCGGCGCGCCAGCCTATTTCGCCAGGCACTCAAGGCCGCTGACGCCTCGCGACCTGGCGGGCCATGACTGCATAAACCTGCGCCTGCCCACCCACGGCAACCTGCTGGCCTGGGAGTTCGAGAAGGATGGCCAGAGCGTGAATGTCCACGTCGAGGGGCAATGGGTTTTCAACAGCAGTACGCCGCGCCTGACCGCGGCGCTGGCCGGCGCCGGGCTGGCCTGCCTGCCGGAGGACATGGTGCTGGAATACGTGGCGGCGGGGCGCCTGGAGCAGGTACTGCAGGACTGGTGCCAGCCCTTTTCCGGCTATCACCTCTATTACGCCAGCCGTCGCCAGTCTTCACCGGCTTTCGCGCTGGTGGTCGAGGCTTTGCGCTACCGGCAGTGAGCTGGCATGCGCATTCCCCATTCCGCTTCATGGTCCTGTCATCTGTTTGTCGCAGCATCGCCGCCGGGGCGATCTTGCGGCGCTCCCCCCTGGCTCGATTGGGAGCCGAGGTACTCGACAAGAACAGGAAAGAACGATCATGCGGAAATTCGTGGGGCCGATCATGTGTTCGGCGGCGGCGTTGGCGATGTACGGGTGTGGTGGCAGCGGTGGCAGCGACGCGCCGGGCAAGATCACGGCGGCGGTGATAGGGGACGTGCCTTACGGCGCGACGGCGACGGATACGTCACAGACCACCGCGCTGCCGGCTTTCATGAAGGCGCTGGATGGTGACGCGGATGTGTCGCTGGTGATGCACGTCGGCGATATCCACTCCGGCTCCCAATACTGCACCCAGGCCTATGACCTTACCGTCGCCACCGACTGGAAGGCCCTGAAGAACCCGCTGGTCTATACGCCGGGTGACAACGAGTGGACCGACTGCCACAAGGCCAAGCAGGGCGGGGGCACCTACAACGCGACCACCGGCCAGATCGACTACAAGCTGGACGCCAGCGGCAAGCTGCTGAGCTATGCCGGCGGCGATCCGCTGGCCAACCTGGACCTGGTTCGCTCGATCTTCTTCGCCAAGCCGGGCAAGACCCTCGGCGGCGCGATGGACGTGCATTCCCAGGGCCTCGAATACGATACCAACTTCCCGACCGACAGCAGCTACGTGGAGAACGTGTGGTTCCAGAAGGGCGGCGTGCTGTTTGTGACCGTCAACATGCCGGGCGGCTCCAACAACGATACCGATCCCTGGTACGGAGCACCGACGATGAGCCCAGCCCAGGCCCAGGAAGTGGCCAACCGCTCGGCCGCCAACAAGCGCTGGCTGGATACCGCCTTCAACCGGGCGGTGAGTGACAACGCCGTTGCGGTGGTGATCCAGCTTCAGGCCGACATGTGGGATGCGGACGGCAAGGCCACCAGCCATATTGCCCAGTACAAGCAGTTCATCGACCTGATCGCTGCGCGGGCCAAGGCCTTCGGCAAGCCGGTGTTGCTGCTCAACGGCGATTCCCACGTGTATCGCTCGGACAACCCGCTGGTGCAGGGCGCGGCATGCCTCGTCGAACCGAGTTCCGGCGCGGCGGCTGTCGCTTGCTCCGACGATGCCTACGCCAATCAGCCCAACGGCTACAACGTGCCGAACTTCCATCGCATCGTGGTGCATGGCAGCACGGCGCCGCTGGAGTGGCTCAAGCTCAGCATCGATCCGAACTACGACAGCAAGGTCGCTCCGACGGCGACCAGCTTCGGCCCCTTCAGCTGGACGCGCATGCAGCCGGCGTTGTAAGCGAAAAAGGCGCAGGCGTACGCAAGAAAGCGTGCGCCCGCGCGATGAGTATTTCTTACTTGGCCCCTGCGCTCGGGGTGACGGTCACGTACTGCCGGTCGCCGCCGCGCTGCACGAGCAAGGCCACGGTGCCGGTGACGGTCTTGACGATGGCGCGGGCCTGATCCAGCGAGCTGACGGGCTTGCCGTTGATCGACAGCACCACATCGCCGGTCTGCATGCCGGCGGTGCGAGCCGGGCCGCTGGCGGATTCCACAAGCAGCCCGGTGGCTGAACCGATTGCCAAGTGTTCGACGGCCTGCAGCGGACGCAGTTGCAGGCCGAACTGGCGCAGCGTGCTGGTGTCCGGCGCAGGTGCCGGCTGCGGGCTGGCGCTTGCCTTGCCAGCCTCGCCGAGGATGACGGGCAGGCGGCGGGCCTGGCCGTCGCGCCAGATCTCGAACTGCAGGCGCTGGCCGGGCTGGGCCATGGTGACCAGGGTTTGCACGTCGCCGGCTGCTGCGATCCGCGTGTCGTCCACACCGAGGATCACGTCGCTGGGCAGCAGCCCGGCCTTGGCGCCGGGGCTGCCGGGCATGACATCGAGGATGATGGCGCCGGCCGGCGCGGGCAGACGGAAGGCGTCCGCCAGCGACTGGTTTACTTCCTGCACGGTGACGCCGAGCATGCCGTGGGTAGCATGGCCGGTGGCGGCGATCTGCTGCTGGATCTTCAGCGCCAGATCGATCGGGATCGCGAAGCTCAAGCCCTGGAAGCCGCCGGTGCGGCTGTAGATCTGCGAGTTGATGCCGACCACTTGTCCGCGGGCATTGAACAGCGGACCGCCCGAATTGCCGGGATTCACCGCCGCATCGGTCTGGATGAAGGGCACGCCGCTGCCGTCCGGCAGGGAGCGTCCCTTGGCGCTGACCACGCCGGCACTGACGCTGTTCTCGAAGCCGAAGGGCGAGCCGATGGCGAGCACCCACTCACCCACCTGCAGGTCGGCCGGATTGCCGATGCTGACGGTGGGCAGGCGGTGGGCGTCGATCTTCAGCACCGCGATGTCGGTCTTGCGGTCGCTGCCGATTACCCGGGCGTGGAATTCGCGCCGGTCAGTGAGCTTGACGACCACGTCGCTGGCGTTGGCGATCACGTGGGCGTTGGTGAGGATCAGCCCGTCATCGCTGAGGATGAAGCCCGAGCCCTGGCCGCGCACCGGGATCTGCATGCTGGCGCCGGCGCCGCCGAACTCCTGCTGGAAGCGGCGCAGGAACTGTTGCACTGAGTCGCCGTTGTCGTCGCCGGGAGTGTCGGTCGCATCGGGGCTGACAGACACCTGGCGCACGCCGCTGATGCTGATGTTGACCACCGCCGGGCCATACCGCCGGGTGATCTGAGAGAAGTCGGGGACGCCGACGGTGGCGACGGCCGGTACCTCGCCGCCAGGCTGGGCGGTTGTTGCGGCCGTGGCGATGTTTGCGCAGCCAAAGGCTGCAGCAAGAAGACTCGCCGTGATGGCGGGGGTGATGAAGTTCATGACGGCCTCCCTCCGAGGCTGCTGGCGACTGTGTCGGTATTGTGGCCGCGATTATCGCCTGAAGCGGTGTCGCGGTATCGACACTTAGCGCCGGCGCCCGGTAATGACCAGTGCAATGCCGCCGAGGATGGCGATGGACGAATACACCAGGCGCGGGGTGATCGCTTCACCGAGGAACAGCACGCCGCCCAGCGCGGCGATGACCGGTACGCTGAGCTGCACACTCGCAGCGCTGGCGGCGCGCAGCTGGGGCATTGCCATGTACCAGATCACGTAGCCGATGCCTGAGGCCAACGCGCCGGAGGCGAGGGCGTAGGCGATGCCGGCCATGTCGGTCTGCGCGTGCGACAACGTGAATGCGCTCAGTGCCAGTGCCATCGGCGCGGCCCGCGCAAAGTTGCCGGCGGTGCTGGCGGCTGGGTCTGAGCCGCCGCGGCCGCGCAGGGAGTAGATGCCCCAGGCCACGCCGGCCAGTGTCATCAGCAGCGATCCGACCAGCGGCGGAGCCGACAGGCCGGGCAGGACCAGCGCAACAAGGCCCGCGGCGGCGAGCACCAGGCCGGTGCTCTGCAGACGATTGAGGTGTTCTCGATGCCACAGGCCGTAGCCGATCATCGTCGCCTGCACCGCGCCGAACAGCAGCAGCGCGCCGGTGGCGGCGGAGAGGCTCAGGTAGGCGAATGAGAAGCCGGCGGCGTAGACGAACAGCGCCAGCGCCGACGGCCAGCTGCCATGGGTTGCGCCATTTCCGCCGCCACGCAGGCGCAGCAGCAACCACAGCATGAGGGCACCGGAGCAGACGCGCAGCGCAGTGAAGCTCGCCGCATCGATGTGGCCGTCGCGCAGCGCCAGCCGGCATAGCAGGGAGTTGGCGGCGAAGGCGAGCATGGCCAGAGCGGTGAGTCCGGCGATGCGAAGAAAGGGCATGGTCATGGTCTCCTCGGTAAGAGCTCGCCCCTCTCTTTGGGTGGAGGCGTTGCTCTTGGGCTGATGGTGCCGCGATTGTGTCGGATTTTCTTACAAGGGCGCCACAGGCTTAATGGTCTGTGTGGCGGAGAGATCGTGACGTGCTGCGCATGGCGGCGGAAACGGCGCTGGTTGAAAGGGGCGTTAATCGTTTAAGCGATCGGGCAAATCCGTCGGCTCAGGCATGAAATATTCTGGATTGATTTGTAAAAATCAATAAAAACATCAAAATCGTCGAAAAAACTTACGCATAAATATGATTTTGATGAAAATAAAACACAAATATATGATTTAAAAAGAAAAATTTTATTGGCACGACTTGTGCTTTTTGTTGTTTGCCATAGAGGCGCGTCGTTATGTTGCTCGACCAATCTCTTCCGGGCCTGAAGCCTGAAAGACGTTTTGACCGACAGCGTGATGCCGCAGGTACCCGTAAAGGCGCACCGCCACTACAAACATTCAAAGGAGCACGCAATGAGCAAACTCGTACTGAAAGCAGGCACCGCTGCCGCCATCCTCGCACTGCTGCCCACCTTCGCACTCGCAGCGACCGCCACCGGCCAATTTGGCGTCAGCGCCACCGTCAATAAGAACTGCACGGTCACCACGACGAATGCGCTGACTTTTGCAGCCTATACGCCGGACAACACCAACCCGCAGGATTCCACCTCCACGGTGGGGGTGAAGTGCACCAACACGACCCCTTTTGAGATCGGTCTCAACGAGGGTGGTACGTCGGGCGCAACGACGACGACCCGCATCATGACCAGTGGCTCCAACAAGCTCAATTACCAGCTTTTCAGCGATGCCGGCCGCAGCAGCAATTGGGGCAATACCACGGGCAGCACGGTGGGGGATTCGGGCAAAGGCTATAGCACCGAGATCGTCAAGACCATCTATGGCCGCATTCCCTATCAGCCCGATGCCGTGCCGGGTAGCTACAACGACACCGTGACGATCACCGTAACGTACTGATACCAACGGGTACGAATCCGGCCCCTGGCACACGGGGGATGCGAGGGGCCGGATTCGGGCTGCCCAATTGCGGAGAGAACCTGATGAGACTCAGTACACCCGGCATGATCCGACGGTGCTTGACTGCGGTAGCCCTGTTGTCGGCTCCAGCAGTGCTGGCTGCCAACTTTACGGTGTCACCCGTACGGGTGGAGTTGTCGCCCCGGCAACCCAGCTTTGCGCTGACTGTGCGTAATGAGTCGGCCGACGAGCCGGTGATCATCCAGTTGCAGCCCCTCGCCTGGTCGCAGTCGGAAGGGCGCGAAGTCTATGCGCCGACTACGGAGATCTTGGCCACACCGCCAATTTTCACGATACCGGCTGGCGGGGTGCAGATCATTCGGGTGGCCGCCCGGCGGCCTGCCGTGGATGGGGAAGGTGCGTTCCGGCTCTTGCTGAAGGAGGTGCCCGGTCCGCGCAAGCCTGAGTTTGCGGGGGTGCAGATTGCGCTGGAGATGAACCTGCCGATCTTCGTCAAACCTCAGGCTACGGTCGCCCCCGTGCTGGATTGGAAGGTCGTGCGGGAGACGGGCGGGCGGTTGCGCCTGACGGCGGGTAATCGCGGCAATGCTCATGCGCAGGTAGCTAACTTGGTGCTTTCCGCAGCGGGCAGCGAAGAGCCGCTGGTGACCGTCAGCGGCTTTGCTTATGTGCTGCCTGGGCAGGAGCGCGGCTGGTCCTTGGATCCTCGTCCTGGGATGTCTTTTCCGGCGGATGGACGACTTCATCTGAAAGCGTATTCGGATGCGAGCCCTGTCGATACTGAGCTGGTTGCTGAACCGCGATGAAGCGCGCTTTGCTCCGTCACTGCTGCTCATCGTGATGATGGCCTGCGGGATCGCCCGTGCCGATGGTGACGAAGCTCGGCCAACACCGCTTGCTGCCAAGCAGGAGACGCCCGAGGAGGTCCTCCTGCAGGTGGACATCAATGGGCAGGGGCTCGATGAAACGGCATTCATGCTGAAAATGCGGAGTGAGAACGCTGGTGCCGATGATTTTTTCGCCACGGCGGAAGACCTGCAGCGCTGGCGTTTGCATGTGCCGAACGAGGCCCCGCGACGCCATAACGGACAGGACTATTTCCGGCTCTCCGCTATCGCCGGTGCCCAGGTGACTTTCGATGAGCGCAGTCAGAGCCTGGCCATCACGCTGCCGGCAGCGGCTTTTCTTCCGTGGGTCACCGAAGACAAGGCGAAGACCCAACGCCCAATGGTCAAGCCGAGCCTGGGCGGGTTTTTCAACTATGAGCTGATGGCGACGACCACGGCGGGCGCGACGGGCTATACCGGTTTGTTCGAAGGGGCGCTCTTCAATCGTCTGGGGGTGGGCGTTGCGACCTTTATTGGGCTGGACGGCGAGGGCCAGCGGCGACTGACGCGCCTGGACACGACTTGGACCCACGACCGCCCGGAAAGCCTGGCAAGCCTGCGGGCGGGCGACGCCGTCAGCCGTGGGGGGAGCTGGGGGCGGGCTGTTCGCTTTGGTGGGCTGCAGTACGCGACTAATTTCGCAACCCAGCCGAATCTCGTCACCATGCCGATGCACAACGCATCCGGTACCGCTGTGCTGCCGTCCACCGTCGACGTCTACGTGAACAACATGCTCAGTTCCCGGCGCGAGGTGCCGCCCGGACCGTTTTCGATCAACAACATACCCGTGGTGACCGGCTCCGGTGACGTGAGGGTGGTGGTGCGCGACATGATGGGGCGGGAGCAGGTGATCAGCCAGCCCTTCTATCAGAGCGCAAGTGTGCTGGCCCACGGGCGAGAGGATTTTTCGTACGAGGTCGGCGCGCTGCGGCGGAACTACGGCCTTGCCGATGGCGATTACGGTGGATGGATGGCTTCAGGCACCCATCGCAAGGGGCTGAGCGACAGCTTCACGGGCGAATTGCGTGCCGAGGCGCAGGCCGGGCGGCAAACGCTGGGGCTCGGCGGGGCGTTGATGATGACGCCGCTCGGCGTCTTCAATGCGGCGCTTGCGACAGGTCGTGGCGCCGGCCAGAGCGGAAAGCTGGGCGCACTGGGCTTCGAGCATCAGGGGTATTTGTTCAGCCTGGGGGCTTACACCCAGGTGAGTACCCCGGGTTTCAGCCCGCTTGGTGTCGAGGCGGGCAGGCCGGCGCCGCAGCGGATCAGCAACTACCACGCGGGCCTTAATTTGGGCATGGTGGGCTCGCTGGGTGTGGCTTACGTGGCGCAGGCGAATCGGGAGACGGATAAGGTGCGCATTGCGTCGGCAAGTTTCAGTACCGGCTTTGATCCCTTCGGCTTTCTCGGTGTTTCCGTCGGTCGCTCATTGGGTCCCAAGGGAGGGCTCGCATTCGGCGTCAACTGGACGTTGCCGCTCGGTCCGCGTACCGCGACGATGGTGAACATCAACAAGATGGACGGCAAGGGTGAGAGCTTCGTGCAGTTCCAGCAGGCGGCGCCAGCCGGCGAAGGAACGGGCTACCAGGTCCAGGCCGGCGATGCCGGCAGTGTGCGGGCCGCGCTGACCATGCAGACCAACACGGGCAGCTATGGGATGGATGCGGCGTCTCAGCGCGGTCAAACCGCCACACGCCTGATGGCATCGGGAGGCATCACCTTCCTGGGAGGGAGCGTCCACGCCAGCCGCAAGATCACCGACAGCTTTGCGCTGGTGCAGGTGCCCGGCTACCCGGGTGTGCGGGTGTATGCCGACAACCAGTTGGTGGGGGTCACGAACGAGAAAGGCGAGGCCTTGTTGCCTCGTCTTCGGGCTTACGAGCGAAACCCGATCTCCATCGAGCAACTGGATCTGCCGTATGACGCGACGGTTGGGGCGCTGGCTCTCGAAGCGGAGCCGTTCTTCCGGGCCGGAACGGTGCTTCCGTTTGCGGTCGCCCGCTCCTTCGGGGCGGTGGTGACCCTGCGTTTGGAGACGGGAGACGACCTTCCGGCGGGGGCGGTTGTGACGATCGTCGGCAGGCCAGATGCATTTCCGGTCGGCTATGGCGGGCAGGTTTATCTGACGGGCCTCCAGGCGCATAACCGTTTGAAGGTCGTCTGGGGTGAGCAGGGGTGTGAGTTGTCCGTGGACTACCCGGAGGCTGTGAATCCGGGGGATCCGGTTCCGAATCTGGGCACCTATGTTTGCAAGGGGATCAAACCATGAGCTTTCTTTCGGAAATGGCCAAGACCTGTGGACGCAGCCCGCTGCGCAGCTTGTCCGTCAGCGTGTTGGCGAGCCTTTGGGTATCGACCGCGTGGGCCGGTATATCGTGTTCGGTCAGTGCGCCTGGCCTCAATTTCGGGGTGTACAACTACCTGAGCAGTCCAAGCCTCGCCATCTCCACCAGTCTGTCGGTGTCCTGCACCTGTTCGGGTAGCAATACCCTGAGCTACTCGATCAGCCTTAGCAAAGGTGCGGCCAGCAGCTATGCACCGCGGCAGATGCAGAGTGGCACCAACCGGCTCGATTACAACCTGTACATGGATGCCGCGCATACCGTTGTCTGGGGCGACGGCACCGGCGGCAGCCAGGTTGCATCGGCGTCCGGAATCAACTGCAAGAACACCACTTACACCGCAACACCAACCGTCTATGGCCTGATCCCGCCCAGCCCGAACGTGGTGCCAGGGAATTATCAGGACTCCACCATCACGGTGACGATGACTTATTGAGCCGGCCTGCAAACGGACTTTCACCATGAACAATCCAAACGTCCTTCGACATGAAACGCTTGCCCTGTCGAGCATGCGTACTCAACGGCCTGGCCGTATCCTGCACATGTTGGCTTTCGGGCTTGCTTTGGGGTACGCATTGTTGCTGCCGCTACAAGCGGTGGGCAAGCAGGGTACCGGGCACCTCAACGTGGGGGTCGCCGTCCAAGCTTATGCCCATTCCACTTCGATTCAGCCCAGCCAGCTGGTCATTGGCAACGATGATCTGTCCAGTGGGCATGGTTATGTGGATGTTCCATCGAAGAACAACCCGAACGGTGTAAGCCTGACTGTCCGGACCAACGACCGGGCTGGCTACACGCTGGTATTCGCCGTGACGCCGGAGATCCAGGCGCTCATCAGCGGTATTCAGATCAGTGGCCTCAGTGTGCCGGTGGCCCTGCCTGCAAGCGGAGGAGAGGTGTTTGTGCCCTTCGCAGGCACCAATGTGAACGCAAGCCTGAGCGTCAGATTCCTGTTACAGCCCAAGAATGCCAGCAATACAAAAAAGAACATGCCGGCAGGGACTTACGCGTGGCCTTTATTGATCTCGGCACGGCCCAATTGAGTGAGATAGAAATCGATAGGGATTTTGTATTGAATCGATTTCATCAATCAATTGGAGCAATGCATCTTCCGTCGATATGATGTGTCCATTCACCGTTCAGGCATGGGGGCCTGAACGCAGCACACACAAATAAGGATACGACCATGCTCGACGCCAATATCAAGAACCAGCTCAAGGCCTATCTCGAGAAGCTCCAGCGCCCGATCGAGGTGGTCGCTTCCCTGGACGACAGCGCCAAGGCGCAGGAACTGCGCGGCCTGCTCGTCGATATCGCCGAACTTTCCGACAAGGTCTCGCTGCGCGAGGATGGCACGCACAGCCTGCGCCCGTCCTTCGGTGTGGCGGTGCCGGGCGAGGCGCCGCGTATCCACTTTGCGGGCATCCCGATGGGGCACGAGTTCACGTCCCTGGTCCTCGCGCTGCTGCAGACCGGCGGCCATCCGCCCAAGGTGGATGCGGCGGTGATCGAGCAGATCAAGTCCTTGCCGGGCCGCTTCGAATTCGAGACCTTCATCTCCCTGTCGTGCCACAACTGCCCGGACGTGGTGCAGGCGCTCAACCTGATGGCCGTGCTCAACCCGGGCGTGACCAGCACGATGATCGACGGCGCGCTGTTCCAGGATCTGGTGAATGAGCGCCGCATCATGGCGGTGCCGACAGTCTTCCTCAACGGCCAGGAATTCGGCCAGGGTCGCATGACCATCGAGGAGATCGTCGCCAAGCTGGATACCGGCGCGGCTGCCCGTGCGGCGGAAGAGATTGCCGCCAAGGACGCCTTCGACGTGCTCGTCATCGGCGGTGGTCCGGCCGGCGCGGCTGCGGCGATCTACGCGGCGCGCAAGGGCATCCGTACCGGCGTGGTGGCGGAGCGTTTCGGCGGCCAGGTGATGGATACCCTCGGCATCGAGAACTTCATCTCCGTGAAGGAGACCGAAGGGCCTAAGCTCGCCGCCGCGCTTGAACAGCACGTGAAGCAGTACGAGGTGGACGTGATGAACCTGCAGCGCGCCACCAAGCTGATTCCGGGCAATGTGGTCGAGGTGCAGCTCGAGAACGGCGCATCCTTGAAGGGCAAGACGGTGATCCTGTCCACCGGCGCCCGCTGGCGCGAGATGAACGTGCCCGGCGAGAAGGAGTACAAGGCCAAGGGTGTGTGCTTCTGCCCGCACTGTGACGGCCCGCTGTTCAAGGGCAAGCGCGTGGCGGTGATCGGTGGCGGTAACTCCGGTGTCGAGGCGGCCATCGACCTGGCTGGCATCGTCTCCCACGTGACCTTGCTCGAGTTCGCCGACCAGTTGCGTGCCGACGCGGTGCTGCAGACCAAGCTCAACAGCTTGCCCAACGTGACAGTGATTACCCAGGCGCAGACCACCGAAGTGACCGGCGACGGCCAGAAGGTGAACGGTATCCGCTACAAGGACCGAGTCAGCGGCGAGGAGAAGCAGGTGGAACTCGAAGGCATCTTCGTGCAGATCGGCTTGTTGCCGAACACCGACTGGCTCAAGGGCACGGTCGAGCTGTCCGACCGCGGCGAGATCGTCGTCGATGCCAAGGGTCAGACCTCGGTGCCGGGCGTCTTCGCAGCCGGTGACTGCACCACGGTGCCGTACAAGCAGATCGTCATCGCGATGGGTGAGGGTGCCAAGGCTTCCCTCAGCGCCTTCGATCACCTGATCCGCAGTTCCGTCGCCTGAATGTGAAACGGCCGCCGGGATTCCGGCGGCCGTTCGAGCAACTGACCAGGGCCGGAGCCACACGCTCCGGCCTTTTTCCTATGCGTTACGCGGCAGGTACGATCGCCGGGTAATCGCCGTAGCCGTCCGGCCACGGGGTCAGTACCTCGAAGCCCGTATCGGTGACGGCGACCATGTGTTCCCACTGGGCCGACAGGGAGCGGTCCTTGGTGACCACCGTCCAGCCGTCAGGCAACTGGCGGGTGGCTGCGCGGCCGGCGTTGATCATGGGTTCGATGGTGAACACCATGCCGGGTTCGAGACGCAGGCCTTCACCCGGGCGGCCGTAATGCAGGACCTGCGGCTCGTCGTGGTAGATGTCGCCGATGCCGTGGCCGCAGTACTCGCGCACCACGCTGAAGCCTTCCCGGTGGGCGACAGTCTGGATCGCGTGACCGACGTCGCCCAGCGTGGCGCCGGGGCGCACCTGGCGAATGCCGGCGACCATCGCCTCGTAGGTTGTGCGGACCAGCCGCCGTGCGAGGATGCTGGGTTCGCCGACGTAGTACATGCGGCTGGTGTCACCGAACCAACCGTCCTTGATGACGGCCACGTCGATATTGACGATGTCGCCGTTCTTCAGCTTCTTGTCCGACGGGATGCCGTGGCAGATCACGTGGTTGACCGACGCGCAGACCGTCTTCGGGTAGCCGTGGTAGCCGACGTTGGCCGGGATGGCCTTGAGTTCATTGACGATGTAGTCGTGGCAGCGCTGATCGAGTTCGTCGGTGCTGACGCCGGGTTTGACGTATTCGCCGATCATCCGCAGCACGTCGGCAGCGAGGCCGCCGGCGTGGCGGGACAGGGCGATCTCGTCCGCGCTTCGGATGGGGACTTGTTTCAGGGCTCTCATGCGGCCACTCCTGCTTCGGCGGACAAGCCGTTGGCGTCGGCGGTCTGCTGCTCGGCCTGGATCAGCAGCTGGCAGATCTCGCCGTAGCGCAGGTTGGGGTTCAGCTCGGCGAGCATGCCGACACGCAGCCAGTGCTCGGCCTGCGCGTTGATGGAGCGGCTCAGCGCGCCGCTGGTCAGACGCAGGTTCTCGTGCATCTGCTCGGAAATCTTGACGATACCCATGATCGGATCTGAAATATATGTTTTGTAGTCAAACCATATATTAGCAGATTTCAGATCTTGCTGCCCGGGGAGGGGGGCAGCAAGGCCGTGCGCTGACGGTTCAGTGCCCGAAGGTGTCGGCGTCGAGCATCGTCGGGTCGGGCCGGTCCAGGGTATCGAGGGCGGCCACTTCGGCGTCCGACAGCGTGAAGTCGAACAGCGCCAGGTTCTGGGCCAGCCGGATCGGGTTGGCGGACTTGGGGGTGGTCACGACGCCTTGTTGGACGATCCAGCGCAGGACGATTTGCGCGGCGGTCCGGCCGTGGGCTTCGGCGATGCTCGTGATCACCGGGTCGGCGAGCATCGCATTGCCGCAACCGAGGGGCCGCCAGGCGCCGGTGCTGATGCCGCGTTCCTTATGGATGGCGAGCAGATCGTCGCGGCGGTGGTATGGATCAAGCTGGATCTGATTGTGGTGGGGCACCAAGCCGGCGTCGAAGAGGCGCTGCAGGTGCTGCGGCTTGAAGTTGGACGTGCCGATGGCGCGGACCAGGCCGGCTTCCAGCAGCTTGGCCAGACCGTGGAAGGCGTCCACGTAGCGGTCTTGGTCCGGGTTCGGCCAGTGGATCAGCAGCAGGTCGATGTAATCGAGACCCAGCCGTTTCAGGCTGGCTTCGCAGGCTTCCCGCGCACCGGCGACGCTGTGCCACTGGCGGTTGAACTTGGTGGTGAGGAAGAGCTGGTCGCGGGGCACACCCGAGCGCCGGATCCCTTCCCCGACCCCGGTCTCGTTGCCGTAATTCTCGGCGGTATCGATCAGGCGATAGCCCAGGCCGATGGCGTCGGCGACGGTGTGGGCGGCTTCCTGGTCGTTCATCGGCCAGGTGCCGAGGCCGAGCAGGGGCATGGCGACGCCATTGGGCAGCGTAATGGTCGGGGCAAGGGTGGTCTGCTGTGTCATGAAGGATTCCTGGCGTGTCTTGTTAGTCGTTTTGAGGAACGGGGCGCCCCCTGCTGCAGGGCGGTGGTGATGCTGAGCCGCGCGCCGGGGAGGGCTCCGGTGCGCGGCTCCCGCATTGGAGCACCTTCGTCCACCGATGTTCCGTGAATTGTCGAATCCTGACAGGACGGGGGACTTCAGGCGCCGTAGCCCCGTTCTCCGCCGCAGGGCATTTCAAGGCGCCACAGCGCGACCAGCAGTTCGAGTTCTCGGGCCGCATCGAAATCGGGCTCAGTGCGGGGCTTGACCCGATCGACCACCTCGAAGACGAAGCTGGCTTCGCCATGGGCCTTCCAGTCTTCTAGCAACTGCGCGTCGCGGTGCTTGCCCTGCCGCAACTCGAACACATGCCGGTTGAGCGCGCCCTGGACATTGGCGCTGCCGGCTACCAGAGCGCGGCCGGTGACGAGGTTCCGTACGGCGTAGACGCCGGCACGACTGGGTACGTCCAGGTATTGTTGTTTCAGGATGCGTTTCGTTGTGCGTTCTACGGTCATTGTGAGTCTCCGCAAAAGTTTGTCGGGCCGGTCGGCGGCCATCAGGCTTCGTCACCGAAAGCCAGCTGGCGGGTGTGGTCGCGCAGATCTGCTGGCCAGGCATCGGTGCGCTGCATGAATGCAACCCGGTCGTCCGCGAACAGGGCACGGGAGGCTTCCTCGAAACCGGGCAGGTCGCCGGCCAGTGCGGACATGAACTGATAGGCACGCTCCTGGGCCTGGCGGCGGTCGTCCTTTTCGGTGCTGGCCCGGCGTGCTTCGTCCACCAGCTTGCGCAGGGTGACGGATGCGCCGCCGGGCTGGGAGGCGAGCCAGTCCCAGTGGCGGGGCAGCAGCGTGACCTCCCGCGCAACGACGCCCAGCCGGGGGCGGCCACGGCCGCGGGTTTCGAGGCTCGGTTCCGGTTCGGACGTGGTGGGGGCGTTGCTCAACGCCAGGCGGGCGAGCACTTCTGCATCGCTGCCGCGCAGGTCGATATCCACGAGCCGGCCCGTGCTGTCATCGAAGGTGAGTACGGGACCGCTTGCGTTGGCGTTGAGTGCATGCCTGGCGGCTAGGGCGTTGTTTTCCAGGTTGCCGCTGGCAATGCGTCGGACGCCGTCAAAGGTGGTGTAGGTCGTGGGGCTGGATGAGGACACGGTCGGGCTAGATGAGTTGATCTGCGCAGAATAATACCCGGGTTTAAATAATATGAGAATAAAATCCGGGTATAAATAGCTTCCGGCGACGGTTGGCTCATCGAATGCTTAAGGGGTCGCCCGCGTGTAGTTCAAGTTGGTGGGTATCTCCGGGCTAGATCTTCCTGAAGACGCGGCCCAGGGCGACCCACTTCGCGCGGCGGGAAAGCCGTTCGTCGGACAGCGCCTCCAGAAAGTCCGACAGGCGCTTGGAGCGGGCTACCGCGAACAGCACCAGGGCCAGCGTGCTGGCGCTTACCAGCCCGAGCTGGACCAGCTTGTAGGTACCCGGCACCTCGGGGAAATTGAACAGGTTCATGCCGAAGTAGCCGGTGACCACTGTGGCGATCAGGCCGAAGATGGTCACCACCGTCAGGCGCAGTACGGTGCCGGACTGGCGGCGCTGGCTGTCACTGTCCAGGTAGGCGCTCATCTCGCGGACCTGGTCCTTCACGTGGCCAAATAGCTCGTCGTTGCGCAGCAGGCGTGTGGTGCGCTGAAACAGGGCCTGCACCAGCCCCTGCTCGGAGACCTCGTGGAACCAGTAGCGATGGGTGAAGCGCAGGAAAGCCTCGAAGGACTGGCGGATGCGGCGCTTGAAACGGCGCACGGATTCGCTGTTGCGGATGTCGAGTTCATTCACGGCGCTGGCCAGCCCGTCGGAAAAGGACAGCAGCGCGGCGCGGTGGAAGTGGGCGATCAGGAAGACCAGGAAGTACTGGTGGCGGAAGCGCGCCAGGAAACCGTGCTCGGGATCGCGGAAGTAGTCGGAGCCGGCTTCGCCCACCAGCACCAGCGCATTGCCGGTGCAGATGAAGCGGCTGTTGGGGCCGTCGTCGCTATCGGTCCAGAAGCGGTCCTCGCAGTGCAGGCGCTCGAAACGGATCACTGCCGGATCCTTGGTCGGCACGGGG
Source organism: Zoogloea sp. (assembly GCF_041914405.1). Lineage (NCBI taxonomy): Bacteria > Pseudomonadati > Pseudomonadota > Betaproteobacteria > Rhodocyclales > Zoogloeaceae > Zoogloea > Zoogloea sp. The sequence continues at coordinate 34,058 of NZ_JAYSDK010000028.1, read as the reverse complement.
TCGCGGGATGGCAGGTTGGCGACGAAGCCGATGCGGATGAAGTCCTCGCGGCTGAGGCTGCGCGGCTCGTCGAGGGCCAGGTAGGCCATCATCGGCATGCGGTAGTACTCGAGCAGCCGGTAGCTCAGGTCGCTGTCGCTGCACTCGGCGTCCTGCACCAGCGGGCGCAGCAGGCAGGCCCACAGGGCGCCGACGCAGGGCGTCCGGTGCTCGCAGACGAAGCGCAGGTAGCGTTCCCGCTTCTCCGAGTCCGAGGTGGCGAGCACACGGCCGTCGCGGTCGAGGAGTTCGCTGCGGTGGACGTTGTGCACACCCTGGCCGCTGGCGTCCCAGCCGGTCGGGTAGGCGCGCCCGAAGCGGTAGAGCAGTTCCAGGGCGGTGGCCAGCGGCAGGTCGTCGGCGGCCACTTCCACGTTGAGCATCGCCACATCGAGATCCAGGAAGAGGTAGAGATCCACGTGGGCGATGCGCAGCGAGATGGGCGCGTCGCCGGGGCGCAGTACGACGTTCAGTCCGGCCACGTCGGTGCGCCGGTAGACCGCCATCGGCGCCGAGCGGTTGGGCGGGCCGTCGCCGGTCGCCGAGCGCCCATCTCCGTACAGGAAGCGCTGGACGTAGGGCAGGAAGGCCACGAACTCCTTGTAGTGACGCTCCTGGAAGTCGGCCGGGTCGGTGGTGAATTCGTCGTCCACCGGCGCCCAGTGGCTGCTGCCGGTGATCCGTTCGTGGATGCGGGCCACGTTCTCCCCCGTGAAGCCCGGCTTGATCTGGACCGGCCAGACGAGCACATCGCGGAAATGGCGGACGAGGTGGTCCGGTTGCGAGAGCATCGTGTCTCCTTTTATAGGTCTTGTGCGTACGAACGGCGCGCTGCGGCGCGGGAGCGCGATTTTGTTCCTTACGGCCGCCGGCGCGCTAGTCCATCCCCGTTGTGGGCCGCATGCGGCAGCGCGGGAATGTTGTTGAATTCGTCATAGATTCGGGGGTATGCAAGAGAAATACTGGCTGCCTGACGTGTTTTCAACCCAACAGATCCGAAAAGACATGAAAAAAGTGCTCCAGACCCGTTTCTCATTCCGTCATGCAGCCCTGGTCGTGGCGTTGTTGCCCATATTGGGCGCTTGTGGCGGTGGAGGTGGCAGCAGTCCGCCCGCGCCGCCCGTCGACAATCCGCTGGCCTGCCTGTCGATCCCGGCGGAAGCCACCTTGCAGCCGGCGGAGGAGGGCGCCAGCGAATGGAACGACGTGCTCGTGGATGCCGGCAATCGCATCTGGCTCGCCGGCTACGACCGCGGCATGATTGGGCAGACTTCCCTTGAGCCGGCCGGCAATGCCCGTGGTGTCGTGCGCGTCCTGTCGAGTGCAGGCAGCCTGCAGTTCGATGGCGGCGATCGCCTGGATTCCGCCGGCGCCGACGTGGCCGAGGCCCTGGCAATGACGCAGTCAGGGACGGTCTATGCCGTCGGGCGGACCAGCGGCGTATTGTCGGGCGCGGGCAACCAGGGGCAGTTCGACATCTTCGTGGCCAGCATCGGCGGCTCACGTCCCTCTGATCCGTGGGCGGTGACCCAGTTCGGTGATGTGTTTCCGCAGCATCCCCGTCGCGTGGTCGCCACGTCGAACGAGGACTTGTACATCGGCGGCTACAACGACGATTACATCCCGAGCAATTACGTAGACGCCTGGGCGGATGCCAGCGCCTACCGGCTGCGTGCCGCCAGGCCGGGTGATGCCAGTACCCTGTCAGTGGTGTGGAGCCACCGCTCGGAGAGCGCCGAGCAGGATTACGCCTCCAGCTTGGCGGTGCTGCCGGATGGTTCGGTTTTCCTCGGCGGGGTGGTGACCAGCGGCAGCCGTGCCGGCATGTTCGTGCGCAAGCTCGGTGCCGGCGGCGCTGTTCAGTGGACGGCCCGCTACACGACCGCCGGCGTTGACAACGTGGCGGTGCTGAAGGCGCTGTCCGACGGTTCGTTGCTGATTGCCGGGTCGGTGGCGGGTTCGTTCCGTGGTGGCGTGTCCGCCGGCAACCAGGATGTCTTCGTGGCCCGCATCAACCCGGCCGATGGCGCTGTGCTCAGCAGCTTCCAGCTGGGGACCAGCGGCGCCGAATGGCTGACCGACCTCAAGGTCGATGGTCAGGGCAACTTCTATTTGTACGGTGAGACCACGGGGAGCTTTCTTGCCACGAAGCCGGCGGCGGGCGCCAGTGACTTCTTCCTGCTCAAGGTGCGCAGCGACGGGACGCTCGTGAAAGCCTGGCAGTGGGGGACGGAGGGTGACGAACGGGCAAGCTCGGTGGCGCTGGACAGTTGTGGCCGCGCGGTGGCCGTCGGCAGCACGACTAAGGACGGACGGCGCCAGGCCGTTGTCTGGTATCCGCAAGGCCAGTGAGCTGCTGGCGCGGAGGGCAGGGCGACGAAGCACGGCGGGGTGGCCGTGGCGCTCCTGCGACGTCCGCTAAAAAACTCCCCACCGGTGGGCGGGGAGGTAAGTTGCTGCACAGGGATCTGCTGCGTACTGCTGCTTCAGAAACGATAGCTGTAGTCGATGTAGAAGCGGTGCTGGCGCCAGTCCTGGCGGGTCAGCCCGTTGAGGGTCTGGCTCGCCGTGCGCCCGTCGGCCTGGGAGTCGTAGGTCATGAACAGGTAGCGCAGGCTGACGTTCTTCACGAAAGGCAGTTCATAGCGGGCATCCAGTTCCCGGTACTGCTCCCGGCCTTCCACGTTGTTGACCAGATTGCTGCTGCGGGCGCCGGTGCCGCGGACGTAGCGGTAGGCGGTCTTCAGGCCGGGGACCAGGGCTTTCCAGTCGTAGGCGACACGGATCTGGGCAGCGGTCTCGTCCCGATTGGTGAAGTCCGGGCCGACGACGGCCTGGGTCGGAAAGGGATTGGTGCCCGGATCCTGGGTCAGCGCCCCGGTCCGATCCGCATCGACGGCGTAGTTGTCTTCTATCCAGAAGCCGCTGATCTTGGTCAGCGCGCCGCCGATAGTGAAGTCGCGGACCGTCCATGCGACGTCCACGTAGGCGCCGCTGCCCCGGTTGGAGATGCGGCCGCTGCCGGTGCAGTCCATGTCCTTCTCGGCGCCGCAGACGAACAGTGAGCCGGCGTCGCGGGATGTGAGATAGCCGCCGGACAGTTTCAGCCGGTCGGTGCCGAGCGGAATCGTGTAGGCGGCGATCAGCGCACTCTTGGCCAGGTAGGACTTGGCGTGCAGGTATTCGGCAGTCAGCTCCAGCGGCCCGCGCACGTAATTGCCGCCGAGGACGGCGATGTAGTCGATGCCGTTGCGGCCGCTCGCCTCGGTCCTGAAATGTACGAACTCGCCGGTGGTACGGCTGCGGTACTGGTCATACACGGCGCCATAGAGCTTCACTCCGTCGGCTGGCCGCAGCATGGCACTGACGCCGGAGTAGGTGTCGGGCACCGCGCGGTTGGTGGTGCTCTTCAGCAGCAAGCTGTCCTGGAACTGGCGGCCGAGCTTGACGACGGCCTTGTCGCCGAGCCGGAGCTTGAGCAGGGCCTGGCCGAGGGATTGGTAACCGTTTTCCAGGCGGCCGTTGTTGCCCACCTCGACCAACTGGGTGGTCGGCACGCCGCTGGCGCCGAGCCGGTTGACGCTATAGACCGATGCGTCGAAGCCGGCCACGCCGCCCAGGAAGTAGGGCGAGCGGTAGTTGAGTTCCAGCCCCAGCGCGCTCTGTTCGTAAGCGGCGGGTTGCGGCTTGGGCGTCTTGGCGGTTGGGTAGGCCAGCCCCTTGTCGGCCCAGTAAACGCCGTGGGCCTTGAGTTCCAGTTCGTGGGCGTCGTCGTCGGCCAGCGCGGCAAGCGGCAGGCAGCTGCCGCAGAGGCCGGCGGCGAGCATCGCGCGGGTGCGCCTGTCGATGGATGTTGTGAATTGCATGGTGTCCCCAATCCAATCCTGTGACCGTGTTCCCCGTCGTGGCGGCGGGGCGGTTCCTTGTCTTTTTCAGGGCGATACCGTCCCTGCAGCCCTTGCTGGCCGCATGTATCGCGATGTCGATGTGGTGCTTCCCCAGAGGCTCAGGGAGAGATTTCCTCCAGCGCACGATTGGTGGTTTCAATCATGCGGGTGGCGGCGATCAGGCCGACGATGGTGGTGAGGGCGAACATCAGGAAGACCGCGGCGACGCCTTGCCCGCTCAGCACCACGCCGACGATGGCCGGGGCGGCGGCGGAGGCGGCGCGCAACCACGACGTGGCGAGGCCGGTGCCGATGGCGCGCATGCGGGTCGGGTAGATCTCGGGGGTGTAGAGGTAGAGCATCACCGTCGTGGTGCCCATCACCGCGTAGGCCGAGGAGGCCAGCAGCATCACCGAGCGGGGATCGTCGGCGCCCAGGATGCCCAGCGTGGCCAGCAGCGCGCCGCTCAGTACGAAGCAGCCCATTGCCCAGCGGCGGCGGCCGACCCGGTCGATCAGGAAGGCGCAGGCCAGCACGGCGCAGGTGCTCAGCACGTTGGAGATGGAGGCCATGTGCAGGGATTCCTGCAGCGGCAGGTGATAGACCGTCTTGTAGAGGCTGGGCAGCCAGTTGTTGATGCCGTTGGCGACGAAGTAGCTGCTGGCCCACAACACCCACACGATCAGTGTGCGGCCGCGATAGATCGGCGAGAAGAGTTCCTTCCACGAGGCCTTGCGCGGGTTCTGCAGGCCGGCCTGCAGGCTGGCCAGGCGGGCGTCGACCTCGATGCGGTCGCGTGCCGGGTCGAGGTTTCGCTTGTTGGTGGCGGCTTCCAGGCGTTCGATGATGCGTTCGGCCTCGTCGAGGCGGCCCTTGGCGATCAGCCAGCGCGGCGATTCGGACAGGCGCAGGATCAGTGCGGCGATCAGGATGCCGGGGATGCCGCCGATCAGGAACATGTATTCCCAGCCGAAGCGGGGCACGACGAAGGCGCCGATCTGCGCGGCACCGAGGAGGCCCAGCGGAAAGATCAGCTCGTAGAGGATGAAGAAGCGGCCGCGCCCGTGGGCCTGGGACAACTCGTTGATGTAGGCGGCGGCAACGGGCACTTCGCCGCCGACACCGATGCCCTGGATGAAGCGGGCCAGGAAGAGCATCTGGAAGTTGCCGGTGAAGGCGCTGGCGACGCTCATCACCGACATGATGCCGACCGCCAGGGTGGCGCTCGGGACGCGGCCGCGGCGCTCGGCGAGCCAGCCGAACAGCAGCGCGCCGATGACCTGCCCGAGGTAGCCAGCGGCGATCAGCACACCGATCTCGGTCGGGCCGAGATGCCACAGGCCGACCAGCACCGGCATCACGAAGGCCAGTGAGAGCGCGTCGAAGGCGTCGAAGAAGGTCGCGCTGCCCATGATGACGCGGGCCTTGGTGTGCCAGCGGCAGAAGGGCACGTTCTCGATGCGGAAGAGCAGTTGTGCCGCGCGCCCTTGCTGATTGGCGGCCAGGTGCTGATCCGCCGTAGGGGCGATGCCCGCCCCCAAAGCGGCCACTTTGGTGTCCATTTTGTCTCCAGTCTCTTTCTTATATAGGTGCTCGGCGCGCGCCCCCTGGAGGATCGAATCCCCAGGGGGCGGCTACGGTAACACTTCGGCCTGATGGGCAGTCCGCGGTCTTGCTGCCGACTGCCCGGCGACGCCGGCCTGCGTCGCCTGCGATCCCCGGTGGGGTCAGCGCACGATGCCGGCGGCGCGCATCGCGTTGGCGATCTCCACGTCGGCGCCTTCGGCCAGCGGCAGCAGCGGGGAGCGCACGGTGGCGTGCTCCAGGATGCCGCGGGCGACCAGCGCGTGCTTCAGCGCGACGGTGCCTTCCATGTGGGAGCCGCGGTGATAGACGTTGCGGGTGACCGGCAGCAACTGGTCGTGGATCGCGCGGGCCTTCGGGTAGTCCTTGGCCTTGCCGGCCTTGATCAGCTCGATCAGCAGTTCCGGCGCGATGTTGCCGTAGCCGACCAGTGCGCCATCCACGTCGAACATGGTGTGCAGCAGGTACTCGTCGTGGCAGGTGAGGATCTGCAGTTCGGGGCGTTCGCGGCGGATGATTGGGATTTCCACGTCCCAGCGGCGCATGTTGCGCACGCCGTTCTTCATCGCGAAGACGCCGGGCTGGGCCGAGATGTCCAGCAGAGTCTGCAGGTCGTAGGTCGCCTTGGTGGCGTCCGGGTACTGGAAGAGGATCAGCGGCAGGCCGCTTTCCTCGTAGATGGCGCGGTAGCGGTCCTGCGGCGCGCCCTTCTGGTAGCCGAAGCGCAGCCAGCCGTGGGACGGGTAGACCAGGCCGGCGGCGGCCCCGGCCTTGACGGCGCGCTTGGCTTCCTCGGCGGCGACGGCGGTGCCTTCCAGCGTGATGCCGGCGATCACCGGCAGGCGGCCGTCGGTGGACTTCACGAAGCTCTCGATGACGGCCGCCTGTTCGTCCTGGGACAGGAAAGTGCCTTCGCCGGCATGGCCTAGCACCACCAGGCCCTTGACGCCGTCGATGCCGCCGAGCCAGGCGCCGAGGCGCTGGATGGCGTCGTGATCGACGGCGCCGTCGCGGGTGAAGGGGGTGACGGGGGCGGGAACGAGGCCACGAAGATCCAGGGTCATGATGTATTTCCTCTTTGGTAGGTGGAGTGGTCGTCGATCGCCTGCGCCGGCCGCGGTCCCGGGTGCTCCGGAGGAATCCGGAAGGCATTTCCGGGGTGTCGCTCTGAGGCCAGTAAACGCAGTTTATTCAACGACTTGTTCAGCTCTTGCCGTGTCGGTCATCGAGCATGGCTGCAGTATAGGAAGGGGTCTGATATGCAGGAAGAGGCAATTCTTGTATTTCAGATATACTGATCAGACATGGGTTTTGGCGAGGTCGGAAATGGACTATTCGGCGTGGAAGCTGTTTCTCGACGCGGTGGAACTGGGCAGCCTGAGCAAGGTGGCGGTGGCCTACCGGACCAGCCAGCCCCATGTGAGCCGGCAGATCGGCGAGCTTGAAGACGAATGTGGTGGACGCCTGTTCCAGCGCACCGGCCGGGGCGTGGTGCTGACCGAGCTCGGCCAGCGCATCCTGCCCAAGGTGCGCACCTGGGTGACCAGCACCGAGCAGCTCTCCAACGACATCCGTACCACCGCCGGCAAGCCGATCGGCACGGTGCGCATCGGCATCCTGCCGTCCACCGCGCATTCGCTGGTCAGCACCCTGTATTACCAGCTGCGGGAACGCTATCCACTGATCCAGCTGAGCGTGCGCGAAGGGCAGGGTGCCCAGTTGGAGACCTGGCTGGAGAGTGGCAATGTGGATCTGGCGATCCTGTTCCGCCATAGTGCGCTGCCGAAGAACGGTGATACCTATCTGACCGAGGCGCCGACCTACCTGGTCAGCGCGGCCGGAGATCCTTTGACGGCCGGGCCGACGGTGGCCTTCTCGGCGCTGGATGGCTTGCCGCTGGTGATGTTCTGCCGGCCCAACAGCTGGCGTGACCAGTTCGACCAGTTGAGCGCCCAGCACGGCGTGAGCCTGAACGTGGTCGCCGAGGCCGACAGCCTCAGCCTGCAGACCCAGATTGCTGCGGACGGCAGCGCCTATGCGCTGCTCGGGCCTTACGCCATTGCCGCAGCCATGAAGCACTGCCGCCTGCAGGCGTCCAGGCTGGTGGAACCGGAGGTGCCCCGTTACCTGGCGCTGGCCATGTCGCCCCACGGGGCGCTGACGTTGGCCACGCGGACGGTGATGCAGGTAACGCGGGAGATCGCCGCGTCGTCGGTGGCCACTCTGGCGGAGGGGCTGCGGGCGTCCGCGGAGTGAATTGCTGCACACCCGTAAACGGCCAGGAGCCCGCGCGGTGCGGGCTCCTGGCTCAAAAGTGTCAAGACCTGGCGCTTGACGGGCGCAGCCAGTATCAGCCGGCGGTCCGCTGGCGACGGATGCGACGCTGCCAGCCGATCAGGGCCACGCCTGCGCTGAGGGCCAGCGGCAGGCTGGCCGGCTCCGGAACTGCGTGGGGATTGTGACCGTCGGTGCTGCTGAAGGACGTGTAAGCCGTGTCGCCAGGGGCGAGGAACTGGGCCTGCTGGCGGCCATCGCAGCAGTTCTCAAGGCCGTAGATCTGCAGCAGATGGTTGCCGGAGTCCAGATTGGTCAGGAATTCGAAGTCCTGGGTAGTGGAGGCATAGGAGCCGTCCCACCACATGTTGTTGGTCTTGAAGCCCATCAGATTGCCATCCAGGAAAACCGCACCGCCATTGCCGAAATCAGGCCCGATGCGGAAGTTCCAGGCACCCGCGCTGTTTGAGCCAAAACTCACGTTGTAGCGGAAGGCGATGTTGGTGGCCGAACCGAATACGCTCTGATTCGAGACACTGTCGAAAGAGACGAGGCTGGTGCTGCCATAGCCGGTGGTCGGCGCCACGGCGGTTAGTTGGTCGATCGCGGTGCGATAGGCGTCGGCGGTTGGCAGCGGGGCGCTGGACGAGAAGCGGGTGTCCATGGAGATCAGGCTGGCATTGGCCTGCTGGGTGGCCAGGGACAGGACAGCCAGGGTCAGGGCGGAGCAGAGTTTGGTGAAGGGCGAGAGGCGCATCGCAGCATACCGTTGGGATTCAGGATGGGATGCAGGTTATCCAACCGGCGCCTTTCAGACTGTGTTTCCTGTCACGGCGGGTCGGCCATAGTTTGATCCAGCGTGCATTTCGTCATGCTGGATGCGCGCGGAGGTGATGCCATATTCATCGATATGTACGTCAATGGTATCCAGGCGCACAGGCGATGTCCGTTCGCGCATGCAGGGGTGGCCGGGGAGGGGGGCGACGGCAACCGTTACGGTGACCGACTGAGTCCCGGCGCACTCGCGGACGTGCAAGGCATCACCAGACGCTGTCAGTGAACCAGCTGCTCCAGTCCCGCTTTACCCACCGGGGCTTCGGGCAGCCACGGAATCAGCGCACAGCGCGTGGCCAACTCGTCGGCCACACGCCGCACGAAGGGCACTTCACAGGTGCCGCGCTGGCATAGCAGCGGGTCGGCGGTGCCACTGGCCAGCAGGGACTGGTTGATGACCCAGGCGTAGGGCGTGATGCCGGCCCGGGCCAGATCGCCCTGCAGGCGCTCGGCCTCATGCACGGGCGTGGCTTCGGGCAGCGTCACGATCAACACATGGGTGTAGGCCGGGTCGCGCAGCCGCGGCAGCAGCTGGCGCACCGACTCCGGCATGTCGCCCTGGGTGCGCATGACTTCCCGGTGGTAGGCCTCGGCGGCATCGAGCAGCAGGATGGTGTGGCCGGTCGGTGCGGTGTCGAGCACCACGAAGCCGTCCTTGCCTTCATCCACGGTGCGGGCGAAGGCGCGGAAGACCGCAATCTCCTCGGTGCATGGCGAACGCAGGTCTTCCTCCAGCATCGCCAGGCCACCGGCGTCGAGACTCTTGCCAGCCTTGGAGAGGACTTCCGCGGTGTAGTCCGCCACTTCCCGGAGTGGGTCGATACGCGTGACGGACAGGCCGGGGATGGCCCCGTCCAGCGTCGCCGCCACGTGCGCCGCCGGGTCGGTGGTGGACAGCACGACCTTGCCGCCGCGCCGGGCGAGGGCCACGGCAATTGCCGCGGCGACCGAGGTCTTGCCGACGCCGCCCTTACCCATGGTCATCACCACGCCGTGGCCGGAACACGCCATCTCGTCCACCAGGCCGGCCAGGCCCGGCGGCAGCTTGGTGGCCGGCATGTCGCTCGATATGGCGGGGGCTGCGGTTTCCGGATGGGCCATCACCCTCAGCGCATCAAGGCCAACCGTGCCTTTCGGCAGGAAGGGAATGGTGCAGCCGGGCAGCCTGGAGAGTTCGGCCGGCATCTGGGTCAGGGCTTCGGCAGCCCGTCGCGACATGGCGGCGGCAATCGCATCGTCGGTTTGTGCCGCTGCGAAAAGCCCGTTGATGGCCAGCATCTGGTTGCGGATACCGAGTTCCGCCAGCTCTCCCCGCGTGCGCTCGGCCTCCCGCAGCGATGCGATTTCTGGCTGGCTGACCAGGATCACCGTGGTTTCCGCCGGGTTCGACAGGCGCGCCACCGTGGCCGCGTACAAGGCCTTCTGCTTCTCGAGGCCGGCCAGCGGGCCGAGGCAGGACGCACCACCGGTGGACGACGAGATGAACTCGTCCCACGCCGAAGGGAGCGTCAGCAGGCGCAAGGTGTGGCCGGTCGGCGCGGTGTCGAAGATGACGTGCTCGAAGTCGGCCGTTGCCGCCGGATCGCCGAGCAGCTTGGAGAACTCGTCGAAAGCGGCGATTTCCACCGTACACGCCCCCGAGAACTGCTCCTCCATGCTCTGGATGGCTGCCGCCGGCAGGATGCCGCGGTACGGGGCGACCATCCGTTCCCGGTAGGCATGGGCCGCCGCTTCCGGGTCGATGTTGAGGGCGCACAGGCCCGCCGCGTCGGGAACGGAAGTCGGTACCTGGCCCAGCGTGACGCCCAGCACCTCGTCCAGATTGGACGCAGGGTCGGTGCTCACGATCAGTACCCGCTTGCCGGCTTCGGCCAGCGCCAGGCCGGTGGCGCAGGACAGGGACGTCTTGCCGACGCCGCCCTTGCCGGTGAAGAACAGGTAACGCGTATCGGTGCGCGGGAGGGCCATGGTCCGTCTCCTAGGGTCAGCAGCAACCGGACTTCGGGTCGCAACAGCCACCGGCCGCGCTGATCTTGATGCGCGGCTTTTCTTCTGTCTTCAGTACGATGCCCAGCTTCTGCACCAGCTGCTGGCGCGACGGATACATGCCGGTGGAGACGATATGGCCATCCACCGTCACGACGGGCAGGCGGTCCATGCCGGCTTCCATTTCCTTGAGCACCGCCGGATTGGCGGCGAAAGCCTGGGGTTCCTGGCCGAGATTGTGGCGGGCGACCTCCACGCCATGCTCCTCCACCCACTTTAGGTCGGCGGCGAACTGGGCCAGCACCGGGTCCACATCCACGCCGCACACGCCGGTCGAACAGCACATGGCCGGATCGAACACTTCGAGTTTTTTCATGACGATCTCCTCGGAAAAATCAGCGGGCCTCGTACCAGCCCTTGGACGCATTGACGACCTTCACCACCAGCAGCATCACCGGCACCTCGATGAGGACGCCGACCACGGTGGCCAGCGCCGCGCCGGATTCGAAACCGAACAGGCTGATGGCCGCCGCGACGGCGAGTTCGAAGAAGTTGGATGCCCCGATCAGCGCCGACGGACAGGCCACATTGTGCTTCTCGCCGACGGCACGGTTGAGCCAATAGGCCAGGGCCGAGTTGAAGAACACTTGGATAAGAATCGGTACCGCAAGTAGCGCGATGACCAGCGGCTGCTCCAGGATGGCCTTGCCCTGGAAGGCGAACAGCAACACCAGCGTGGCGAGCAGCGCCGAGATGGACCACGGCCCGATCTTCGCCATCGCCGCATCGAAAGCGGCCTGCCCCTTGGCCAGCAAGGCCTTGCGCCACAGCTGGGCCAGCGCTACCGGTATCACGATATAGAGCACTACCGAAGTGAGCAGCGTTGCCCACGGCACCGTAATGGCCGAAATGCCGAGCAGCAGGCCGACCAGCGGGGCGAAGGCGAACACCATGATGGTGTCGTTCAGCGCGACCTGGGTCAGGGTGAACAACGGGTCGCCGTCCGACAGTTTGCTCCACACGAAGACCATCGCGGTGCAAGGTGCCGCGGCCAGCAGGATGAGGCCGGCCACGTAGCTGTCGAGCTGGTCCGCCGGCAGCATCGGCGCAAACAGGTTGCGCACGAACAGCCAGCCCAGCAGCGCCATCGAGAAAGGCTTGACCAGCCAGTTCACGAACAGCGTCACGCCGATGCCGCGCACGTGCTGCTTCACCTCGTGCGCGGCGCCGAAATCCACCTTAACCAGCATCGGGATGATCATCACCCAGATCAGCAAGCCCACCGGCAGATTCACCTGGGCAATCTCCAGGCGACCGATGGCCTGGAAAACTCCAGGTGCGAGCTGGCCCAGCGTAATGCCGGCGACGATGCACAGGAAGACCCACAGCGTCAGGTAACGCTCGAAGAAGCCCATTGGCGCGCCAGCGGCGACCTTGGCGGTCATTTCACATTGAGCCGACATCGCTTACAGCTCCAGGGCGGTACGAACCACCGGCACCAGGGTTTCGCGAATCTCATCGCGGACGCGCAGGAAGCTCTCAAGCGGCTCGCCATGCGGGTCGTGGAAGGGCACGTGCATGCGCGGCACCGGGCGCGGGAAGATCGGGCAGCTCTCCTTGGCGTTGTCACAGACGGTGACCACCAGGTCGATGGGCTCATCCATCACCGCGTCGATGGTTTTGGGCAAGAGGCCATCCGTGGGCAGGCCGGCATCCTTCAGCGCGGCGATGGCGCCATCGGCTACCTTGGGTTGCGGCAGCGTACCAGCCGACAGGGCGCGGACCTGACCAGCCAGTTCGTGATTGAGGATGGCCTCGGCCATCTGGGAGCGGCAGGAGTTACCGGTGCATAGCACCAGCACGGTCTTGAGTTGGGACATGGTCATTGTTTCGGCTGGTCGGCTTGTTCATCGGGCTTGCAACACGCTGCGGCTGAATCGGCTGAAACGCCGCTAGCAGGATTTCTGCGCTTGGCGGTGGTGTCGCAGGCGGCGGCCTTGGGCAGACAGGCCTCGCCCTGGCAGCAGTTGCGGGTCAGAAAGGCTATGAGCTCGTCCATCGTCTCGAATGCTGCCGAGTACCGGATGAAACGGCTCTCCTTCTGCCCCCGGATAAGGCCCACGCGGCTTAGGTGGGCCAGGTGAAAGGACAGGGTCGGCGCTGGGAGCCCCAGCATCTCCCCGATCGCGCTGGCAAAAGCCCCCTCCGGCCCCGCCTCCACCAGCAGACGGAAGATGCTCAAGCGGGACTCGTGGCCAAGGGCGGCGAGCAGTTCGGCAGCGTTAAGTGTTTCCATGTTTCTATTATTATGGAAATATCGAATGGATTGTGTGAATGTTTTATTGCGTGCAACTTGCATGCATCTACAGCGGGCTAAGGTGAATTCACCCTAGTGGCCGTGATGCTGATGATGAGCGTCCGGGAAATGGGCGTGGGTATGCACCATTGGTTCATGCCGATGCCAGTGCGTGTGCTTGGTGCCCGGAGGAACCAGTGCGTCATGCAGGTGCTGATGGTGCTCGTCATGGATATGTTCGTGGCTGTGTTCCATCGCTTCATGGGCGTGGGCGTGCTCATGCCGTTCCGTCAGGTGGAGCCAGATTCCCAGCGCCATCAGCGCGCCGGCGAGCAGAAGGGGGAGGGTGACCGGTTCTCCGGCAGTGATGGCCAGGATGGCGCCGAAAAACGGGGCAACGGAGAAATAGGCCCCGGCCCGCGCGGTGCCCAGATGGCGCATGCCGATGACGAAGAGAACGAGGCTGATACCGTAGGCCAACAAGCCCACAACCAAGGCCGCCAGCACGGGCCCCGGGCCAGGAATTTCCGCACCGAGCAGCAGCCCCAGGGCCAGGTTGACACTGCCTGCGACTGAGCCCTTGAGCGCGGCTATCCAGGTCGCGTCGGCCAGTGCCACCTTGCGCGTCAGATTGTTGTCGATGGCCCAGCACAGGCATGCACCGAGAATGGACAGCGCTGGCCACGCTCCCGCAAATCGCGCTTCACCCGGCCAGCTCAGGATGACGGCACCACCGGCGATGGCGAGCATACCGAGCACGATGCGCCGGTCGAAATTCTCCTTGAAGACCATCCAGGCCAGCAGCGCGGTCAGTACGCCTTCGGCATTGAGCAGGAGCGCGGCCCCCGATGCCGGCATGCCGGTCAGCCCATACATCAGCAGGACCGGTCCGATGACCCCTCCGCTCAGGATGGCGGCGGCAAACCAGCCCATCTCCTTGCGCTGGAGCACCACAGGCTGGGCATGGGTTGCCAGGCGATACAGGCCCAGCCCCATCCCGGAGCCGAGGTACAGCAACCCGGCAAGCATCCAGGGGCTGGCAGTCTGGAGCAGCCACTTGGAAATGGGGGGGCTGGCGCCAAACAGCATTGCCGCGACGAGTGCAGCAACAACGCCCGGAGCAAAGTGAGGACGCATGAACGTGGAGACGGAAGCGATGGGGGAATTTTGGCATGCTCCCAGTCCGTGAAGGCTATGTGTAAGTAGGGAACAAAATTTGTAGAAATATCTACGGCTATATAGAGTGCCCTTCCGCAAGCTGCGCAATACCTTCGCCAACCTGGCGCCGGACGACTCCCCATCCCGTCGGGCATCCAGTCGCCCGCCTGCGAAGTGGGGGCTACCAAGACCGTCGGTGGGCAAGGCGCCAGTGTCCCTGGAACGACAGGCTGGCCTGCGCGTGGCTGATCCGCCGCTATATCGACCAGCGGACCGCCATCCTGTGGCTGCAGTCACCTAATAGACTACCCCCGCTGATGCGTTGGGCTTAGATTTCGACGGCGCCACCTTCACTTATATTGGTGCTCGGGTGAGCTTCTAGGTGCTGCTCGCCAGCTTCGGACTCGAAGGCCCGGCATTTCTACGCCTCGGCGCGCGGGGTCACTTTCTTGATGCCGGTGGTGTCCAGCAGCCCGAGACCGCTGGTATCGAGAGCGTCCTGGCCGCCCCCTTCTTCGATGGACTCATAGCCTCCTTTGAGAAAGGCTCGAAACCATGAATACGACCCTGTCGGCAAAATCCGAAGCACAGAAGGATCCCCCTGCCCAGGTCAGCTTCTGGCAGGCCTTCCTGTTCTGGCTCAAGCTCGGCTTCATCAGCTTTGGCGGCCCGGCCGGGCAGATCGCCATCATGCACCAGGAGTTGGTGGAGCGCCGGCGCTGGATTTCCGATCGGCGCTTCCTGCATGCGCTCAATTACTGCATGGTGCTCCCCGGCCCGGAAGCCCAGCAGCTGGCCACCTACATCGGCTGGCTGATGCACCGCAGCTGGGGCGGCATCGTCGCTGGCGCGCTCTTCGTGCTGCCGTCGCTGTTCATCCTGATCGGTCTGTCGTGGGTCTATATCGCCTTTGGTGAGATGCCGCTGGTGGCCGGCCTGTTCTACGGCATCAAGCCGGCGGTGACCGCCATCGTCATGCAGGCGGCTCACCGCATCGGCTCCCGCGCCCTCAAGAACAATGCGCTGTGGGCTGTTGCCGCAGCTTCCTTCGTCGCCATCTTCGCGCTCGATGTTCCTTTCCCGGCCATTGTGGCCGTGGCGGGCGTCATCGGCTACTTCGGCGGCCGCGTTGCGCCGGACAAGTTCAAGGCCGGTGGTGGGCACGGCAAGGCCGACAAATCCTTCGGCCGGGCTTTGATCGACGACGACACGCCGACCCCTGAGCACGCCCTGTTTGCGTGGCACAAGATGGCCAGGGCCGCGTTTGTGGGTGGCCTGCTGTGGCTGCTGCCGATGGGATTGCTGACGGCCGGCTACGGCTGGGGCCATACCCTCACGCAGATGGGCTGGTTCTTCACCAAGGCGGCCCTGCTGACCTTTGGCGGCGCCTATGCCGTGCTGCCCTATGTGTACCAGGGGGCCGTCGGGCACTACGGCTGGCTGACGCCGACCCAGATGATCGACGGCCTTGCCCTCGGCGAGACGACGCCGGGGCCGCTCATCATGGTGGTCACCTTCGTCGGCTTCGTCGGCGGCTATGTGAAGGCGGTGTTCGGTCCGGACCACCTGTTCCTCGCTGGCGCAATGGCTGCCACGCTGGTTACCTGGTTCACCTTCCTGCCGTCCTTCGTTTTCATTCTGATGGGTGGGCCTTTCATCGAGACGACCCACAACGATCTGAAATTCACCGCACCGCTCACCGCCATCACCGCCGCGGTGGTTGGAGTCATCCTTAACCTGGCTTTGTTCTTCGGCTATCACGTGCTGTGGCCCAAGGGCTTTGCGGGGGGCTTCGAATGGCTGTCGGCGTTCATCGCCCTAGGGGCGGCCGTCGCGCTGTTCCGCTTCAAGGCCAACGTGATTCACGTCATCCTCGGCTGCGCAGCTATCGGCCTCGGGCTGAAAACCTTGCTGTGATAACAAAAAAGCGGAACTTCCTGAACCAGGAAGTTCCGCTGGATATCGCTCTTCAGACCCTGAGCCGCGCTTGCTAGCGACTCAGGGGGTATCGCACATTCTTAGCCGCAGGTACCCACGGCGCCGCAGGCGGTGCAGAAATCGCAGCCGTCCTTGCGGATCACCGAGTGGTTGCCGCATTCGTTGCACAGGGCACCTTGCATCAGCTTGGGCTCGTTGTCGTCGCGGGGCGACTCGAGGATGCCCATTTCGCGGGTCGGGTAGCCGGATTCGTCGAGCACGCCCAGCATCGCGTAGCGGTGGATGATCAGCGCAGCCAGGTAGGCCACAGTGGACGGCCAGTTCTGCTGGCGACGGGTGCCGGGCACGAAGGCCATGAAGTCGCCCAGGGGTTCCGGGTAGTCGATCAGCTTGCGCAGCTTCATGCCGATCCAGGCCGGATCCATCACGCGCATGTCGAGGGACAGGATGCGGGACAGGCCGTCCAGGGCGCGCGGGTAGTTGCCCGAAAGCCACATGGAGTAGGGGCGGGTGACGCCGTCCGGCAGGGTGATTTCCTTCAGGCCGAGCACGAAGTCTTCGCCGGTGGCCGGGTTCTGGATGTCGACGGTCCAGGACAGGGTGCCGTCGGTGCCGGTCTTGGGCTCCTGCAGGCTGAACACGCTGTCGAGCACCGGGGTCGGCAGGTCGCCGTCGAGGGCTTCCAGCTTTTCGCAGCGGTAGCGCACCACCTGGGCGAAGGCGGACACGACGCCCGGCATCAGCTTCTGTTCGCCATGGGGCGGGAAGCGCATTTCGAAGGACTTCTCACCGACGGTCTTGGCCAGGGCTTCGAGCTTGAGCTTGAGCCAGCCGCGGTCGTTGGCGCGCATGTCCATCGACAGGGTCTTGGCGACGGCGCCCAGGCCACGGGGCTGGTCGGCGCCGTTGACCCACACTTCGAACGGGAAGGCGCCCTTGGCGGGGCTGTCCTCGGCCGGGTCCATGTGGCCGACGAACAGGGCGAAGTTGCCCTGCGGCGTGTTGAGCATGTAGGTCCAGGCGGAGTTGCCGTCCGGCAGGTCCGGGCGGCCCGGCCAGCGCAGGGAAGACAGCACCGGTGCCGGCAGGTTCTTGATGGACAGGCGGCGGTTGGTGTCGTCGGAGATTTCCAGGTCGTGGGGCTGCTTCTGCTCGGCGCTCGGCGTCACGGACAGCACGGAACCCAGCACGCTGTTGGGCCGGTAGGTGGCCAGGCCCTTCAGGCCGGACTTCCAGGCTTCCAGGTAGAGGTTCTCGAAGTCGGCGTAGGGGTAGTCCTCGGGGACGTTCACCGTCTTGGAGATGGAGGTGTCGATGTACGGGGCGACGGCCGCGACCATGTCCTTGTGGGCCTTGGCGGAGATTTCCAGCGCGGTCACGAAGTACTCGGGCAGCTTGGAGACGTCACCGCCCAGATGCTTGTACAGGCGCCATGCGTAGTCCTCGACCGCGTATTCCTTGAAGGTGCCGTCGGCCATCCGCTTCTTGCGGGTGTAGGTGTAGGAGAACGGCGGCTCGATGCCGTTGGAGGCGTTGTCGGCGAAAGCCAGGCTGATCGTGCCGGTGGGGGCGATGGACAGCAGGTGGGAGTTGCGCAGGCCGTGCTTGCGGATCTTGTCCTTCACCTCGTTGGGCAGGCGGGACGCGAAGTTGCCGCCGGACAGGTAGAGGTCGGCGTTGAACAGCGGGAAGGCGCCGCGTTCCTTGGCCAGCTCGACGGAGGCCAGGTAGGCCTGGTCGCGCATGAACTCGGAGATCTTGGTGGCCATCGCGCGGGCGGCGTCGGTGTCGTAGCGCAGGCGCAGCATGGCCAGCGCGTTGCCGAGGCCGGTGAAGCCGAGGCCGACGCGGCGCTTGGACTGGGCTTCGGCGTGCTGTTGCTCCAGCGGCCAGTGGGTCGCCTCGAGCACGTTGTCGAGCATGCGGATGGAGGTTTCGACAGTCTTGGCGAAGCCGGCGAAGTCGAAGCTGGCCTTCTCGCTGAAGGCGTCCTTCACGTACAGGGTCAGGTTGATCGAGCCCAGGCAGCAGCAGCCGTAGGACGGCAGCGGCTGTTCGGCACAGGGATTGGTGGCCTCGATGGTCTCGCAGTAGTAAAGGTTGTTGTCCTTGTTCATGCGATCGAGGAACAGGATGCCCGGCTCCGCGTGATCGTAGGTGGAGCGCATGACCTGGTCCCAAAGGTCACGGGCGCGCACCTTGCGGTACACCCACAGGCCATCTTCCCGCTTGTAGCCGCCGGCGGCCTTGATTTCGTTGGACGGCTCGGCCTTGTGGGCCAGCTCCACGTCGCCATCGCTTTCCACGGCCTGCATGAACAGATCGGTGACGGCGATAGAGACGTTGAAGTTGGTCAGGTCGCCGTGGTCCTTGGCGTGGATGAATTCCTCGATGTCCGGGTGGTCGCAGCGCAGCACGCCCATCTGGGCACCACGGCGGGAGCCGGCGGATTCGACGGTCTCGCAGGAGCGGTCGAAGACGCGCATGTAGGAGACGGGGCCGGAGGCGTTGGACTGGGTACCGCGCACCATCGCGCCCTTCGGACGGATGGAGGAGAAGTCGTAGCCGACGCCGCCGCCACGACGCATGGTCTCGGCGGATTGGGCGAGGGCGGTATAGATGCCGCAACGGCCATCCACGGATTCGGTGATCGAGTCACCGACGGGCTGCACGAAACAGTTGATCAGGGTTGCGGCGAGATTGGTGCCGGCGGCAGAGTTGATGCGGCCGGCAGGCACGAAGCCCCGTTCCTGCGCTTCGAGGAAGTTGGCTTCCCAATGGGCACGCTTTTCTTCGGCCTCGATGGAGGCTAGCGCACGGGCAACACGAGCGCGCACGTCGCCAATGCTCTGCTCGTTACCTTTGGCGTATTTCTCGAGCAGCACTTCGCCGGAGATATCCTGCGATTCGAGCGTGGCGGCAGATGCGGGCTGGGCTTTGGCGTTTTTTGTCGTGGCGGTCATGGCTCTTGGATGGCTTATTGGTAGTGATCTGAAGCGGCGCATAGCTTACTCCAAGGCGGAAAATCGTCAAAATATTTTAGTTGTTTAAAAACATACACTTATAAAAGTCAACGGTGCGATAAAAAGAAATTTTCTACTACATTTAGTAGTGTTTTTCGAACGGAAAATCAAGGAAAAGCCCCCAGAGCCTTGATTTGGCGGGAGAAGTTTGGGAAGCGCCATTAATAGCCATGTCAAAAATATGGTTTTTGAGGCACAAAAAAATACTGCCGCTTCCGCACGGATACCTTCAGCCATAGCCCCGGTTGCGGGATGCAGCGGATGCCATGGCGTGGCAGGAAAAATCAGAGCCTTCCTAGACGGAAGCGATCAGCTTTCCCAGGCGTTTCACCGCATCCTCGATTTCCGGGGTGTGAGGGTTGCCGCAGTTGAGGCGCAGGCAGTTCCGGTACATGCCGCTGGCTGAGAACAACTCCCCGGGGACGAAAGCCACGCCCTCGGCCAGAGCCTTGCCATGGAGGGCGGTCGCGTCCACATCCTCCGGCAGTTCCACCCAGAGGACGAAGCCGCCCTGGGGCTGGGTTAGCCGGGTGCTGGCCGGGAAATGGCGGGTCACCGCCGCCCGAATGGCCTCTACCTGCTGTTCGTAGCTGCGGCGCAAGGTCCGCAGATGGCGGTCATATCCGCCGGACTCCAGATATTCGCCCAGAACGTGCTGGGTAATGGGGTTGGTGGCGCCGCTGGAGAAGGTCTTCTGGAGAGCCAACTGGGACCGGTAGCGCCCAGCTGCCACGAAGCCGATGCGCAGGGCGGGCGTCAGGCTCTTGGAGAAGGAGGAGCACAGCATGACGTTGCCGGTCTGGTCGAAGGCCTTGATGGGCCAAGGCCGTTGTGCGTCAAAACAAAGGTCGCCGTAGATGTCGTCCTCGATCACCGCGACGCCCCGTTCCGCCGCCAGGCGCGCCAGGCGGCGCTTGTTGTCGTCCGGCATGATGCAGCCCAGGGGATTGCTGGCGTTAGGGACCAGGAGGCAGGCGGCGACCTTGCCCTGCCGCGTGGCCAGGTCGAAGGCCTCGATGGAAAGGCCGGTTCGCGGGTCGGTGGGGATTTCCAGCGCCTTCAGGCCCAGGCTCTCGAGGAGCTGCAGCATGAGGTAGTAGGCCGGGGATTCGACGGCCACCGTATCCCCGGGCTGGGTTGCTACCCGCAGGCAGAGTCCCAGGGCCTCGGTGCAAGAATTGGTGACTACGATTTCGGCGGCGTCCAGGGGGCCGCCCCAGGCCAGGGAGCGCCGCACCAACTGGCGCACCAGCACAGGGGCGTCCATGAAGGCGTGGCTGCTGCCGGCCAGGAGCTCCGGATGGCGGCGAGCGACGCCACTGTAGAGCCGGTGCAGGGCAGCAATGGGCAGCAGCGACGGTGCTGGCAGGGCCGCCGCCAGAGGTGTCACTCCAGGTTGCATGCTGGCCTGGAGCACCTGCCCCAGGCGCTGGGTGACGTCGACCGCCACCGCGGAATCCGGGGTGCTGCGAGTGCTGGGTTCGGGGCGGGGCAGGCCCCGATGGCGGACGAAGAAGCCAGACTGTGGGCGGGCTTCCACCAGACCCCGATCCTCCAGCCGCCGTAGCGCTTGGACCACCGTGGAGACGGACAGGCGCCGCTCTTCGGAGAGGCGCCGCACCGACGGCAGACGGTCTCCCGGGCGCAGGGTCCCGGCGGAAATAAGGCCTGCCAGTTCCTCGGCCAGCTGTTCGTAACGCAACACTTCTTTGCTCATGGAATAGCCAGCAGCACAGTTGACAGGTTTTGATGCCAGTACAGTTGCCAATACGGGCATCTGTGTTGGTGTCAATTTAACCGTTTTGTGACTGTATCGCTATGACGCGTGTGCCTAGACTTTCCTGAAATAAAGTCAGGGAAAGTGAGCCATGCGTCTGAACCTAGAAAATACCGAACTGCTGCTCCAGGAAAACCAGCCCCTGAGGCTGATCAACGGCAAGGGGGCCGTGGTCCGATGCCTGACTGGCACCATCTGGCTGACGGTAGCTGGAGACGCTACGGATTGCGTCCTGGAGCCCGGTGAGGAGCGCCGGCTGGAAAACGATGGTTTGGCGCTTATCGAGCCCATGGGCAAGCAGGCGACCATACGCCTTCAGTTGGTGGGGTTCAGCCTGGCTGGCTTGATCGACCGTTTTGTCAGGCGGTCGGCTTGGCCCGCCTTCCCTTGAATAACTGGGTCAATGCGGCAGGCCGATGCAAGCACGCTCACCGAACAGTCGTCAGCAGTTCCCCGCGCCGGCACGGCGTGTCAGACCCGCTCCAGCACCACTGCGATGCCTTGCCCGACGCCGATGCACAGGCTGACCACCGCGTAGCGCCCGCCGCGCCGATGCAGTTCCCGCGCGGCGCTGTAGGCGAGGCGCGCACCGGAGGCGCCCAGGGGATGTCCGATGGCGATGGCGCCGCCGTTGGGATTGACCCGTGGATCAATGGCGGATAGACCGAGCAGCTTGAGGCAAGCCAGCACCTGGGTGGCGAAGGCCTCGTTGATCTCGATGAGATCCACGTCGGCGAGGCTCAGGCCGGCTCGCTCTAGCGCCTTCGGAATCGCCTGGGCAGGGCCGATGCCCATGATGCGCGGCTCCACGCCGCTGACCGCGCCGGCCAGGATGCGCGCCAGCGGGCGGGTGCCGGCCTTGTCGCCGATGGCCGCGTTGCCGATCAGCAGCGCCGCAGCGCCATCGTTGATGCCCGACGCGTTGCCGGCCGTCACCACGCCACCGGCAAACAGGGGCTTGAGGCCGGACAGGCTGTCGTAGGTGCTCTCGGGACGCGGATGCTCGTCCTCGAAGACCATTGCCGGCGGCGACTTGCGGCCGGTCGGCACCGCGATCGGCAGGATCTCACCTTCGTAGAAGCCGTCCGCCTTGGCGGCGGCGTAGCGGGCCTGGGAGGCGGCGGCGAAGCGGTCGGAGTCCTCGCGGCCGATGCCGAACTCCGTCGCCAGGTTGTCGGCCGTTTCAGGCATCGAGTCGTTGCCGTAGGCTTCAATCAGCTTCGGGTTGGGGAAGCGCGCGCCGATGGTCGTGTCGAAGATCTTGAAGTCGCGGCCGAAGGCGGACTCCGACTTGGCGACCACGAAGGGCGCGCGGGTCATGCTCTCCACGCCACCGGCCACGTAGAGCTGACCTTCGCCGCAGCTGACGGCGCGGGCGGTATCGAGGACTGCGGCAAGGCCGCTGCCGCACAAGCGATTGACCGCCTGGCCGGGCACGCTGGGCGGTAGGCCGGCGAGCAGGGCGGCGTGGCGACCCACGTTGCGGCTGTCTTCGCCGGACTGGCAGGTGCAGCCGAGGACCACGTCCTCGATGTCCTCGGGGTTGAAGCTGCTGCGGGCCAGCAGTTCGCGGATCACCACGGCGGCGAGGTCGTCGGGGCGCACGGTAGCGAGCTTGCCGGCGTGGCGGGTGATCGGGGAGCGCAGGCCGGCGTAGATATAGGCGTCGAGCATGGGTGTCGTCCTCAATAAGAAATGAGCGGTTTCAGGCTTCGGGCGTCAGCAGTGAGACGCCGAGGCGGGCGCGGCGGAGCAGCCACGGGCTGGGGCGATAGCGGGGGTCTTGGTAGAAGTCGTGCAGGCCGTTGAGGATGCGCAGTACGGTGGCGGCGCCGAGGCTGTCGCCGAGGGCCAGCGGGCCTTTGGGGTAGCCGAGGCCCAGGGTCACCGCGTCGTCGATGTCGGCCGGCGCGGCGATGCGCTGCTGGGCGATGTCGCAGCCGATGTTGACGATCATCGCCAGCACTCGCTGGACGACGAAGCCGGCGCTGTCGTGGATTACCGTCAGTGGTAGGCCGGCGCCGCCGAGGGCGCCCCACACCGCGTCGCGGCTGGCTGGTTCGGTGATCGGCGTGGTCATCAGCGTGAGCTGGCGGTCGAGCAGGATCGGATCGAGGGCGACGCTGTGGCGGGGATCGAGCTGCTCGTCGAGTACGGCTGTGGTCGCATCGCAGCCCACCGGCAGCACGATGCAGGCCGAATCGGAGGCGGGCTGTTCGCCGGCGTCGATGACGCCGCCGCCCGCGCGCAGCAGCGCCACGACCTGTTCGCGCAGCAGCGGGTTGCGGGCGCTGACCCAGATCGGCGTGGCGCCGCCAGTCGGTGCGGCGGGGAGGGGCGGGACGACGGCCTTGCCGTCCTCGTAGACGTAAAAGCCGCGGCCGCTCTTGCGCCCGAGCAGGCCGGCGGCGAGGCGCTGGCGCGTGATCGGCGACGGGCGGTAGCGCGGCTCCTGGAAATACTGGTCATAGATGGACTCCATCACCGGCTGGGAGACGTCCAGCCCGATCATGTCGAACAGCTCGAAAGGGCCCATGCGGAAGCCCGCGGCGCGCAGGATGCGGTCGATGGCGGCCGGCTCGGCGATGCCCTCGCCGAGGATGCGCAGGGCTTCGGTGCCGTAGGCACGGCCGGCGTGATTGACCACGAAGCCCGGCGTGTCGCGGGTGCGGATCGGGCGGTGGCCGACGCGCTGGGCGAGGGCGATGAGGGTGTCGCCGACCCAGGTCTCGCCGAGTTCCGAATCGATCACCTCGACGACTTTCATAAGTGGCACTGGGCTGAAGAAATGGAAGCCGCCGACCCGCCCAGGCAGGCGGCAGGCACTGGCGATGGCCGTTACCGACAGGGATGAGGTGTTGGTGGCGAGCAGGCAGTCGTCGCCGACGACGTCTTCGAGCTCGCGAAACAGCGCGCGCTTGGCGTCGAGCTTCTCGACGATGGCTTCGACGACGACCCGGCAGTCGGCCAGCCCGTTAAGGGCGTCGGCCACGTGCAGGCGACCGAGGGCGGCATCCAGCGCAGCGGCGTCGAGCTTGCCCTTGTCGGCCAGCTTGCCGAGGGTCGCGGCGACGGCCTCGCGGGCTTCAAGGGCAGCGCCGGCGCGGTTGTCGAAGAGGCGCACGACGATGCCGGCCTGGGCGGCGATCTGCGCGATGCCGCGGCCCATCAGGCCGGTGCCGACGATGCCCATCACGAGCGTTTCGGTGGTGGTGTTCATGCCTTCATTCCCCCGTGAATTCCGGTTCGCGCTTGTCGAGGAAAGCGTGCATGCCTTCCTTCTGGTCGCGGCTGGCGAAGAGCAGCTGAAAGGCCTTGCGTTCGAGCATCAGGCCGGTGCCGAGGGCGGCATCGGCGCCGGCCAGCAGCACTTCCTTGATTTGCGTGACGGCTAGCGGCGGGCGGCGGGCAATCAGCACGGCCAGTTCCAGCGCACGGGCCTGCACGTCGGCATCCGCAACCACCTCGCTGACCAGGCCCATCGCGTCGGCCTCGCGGGCGGACACCGGCAGACCGGTCAGCGCCATCTTCATGGCCTTGAACTTGCCCACCGCGCGGGTCAGGCGCTGGGTGCCGCCGGCGCCGGGCATCACGCCGACCTTCACTTCCGGCTGGCAGAAGGACGCGCTTTCGCCGGCAATAATCAGATCAGCGTGCATCGCCAGCTCGCAGCCGCCACCCCAGGCGAGTCCGTTGACTGCGGCGATCAGCGGCTTCGGGCAGTCGGCGATGGCCTGCCACAGCAGGTGGTTGTTGCGCAGCAGGATCTCGATGGCGCCCCGGTCGGCCAGGTCGCGCAGGTCGGCGCCGGCGGCGAAGACGCTGTCGCCGCCAGTGAGGACGATGGCGCGGATGTCCGGATCGGCGCCGAGGGCGGCGAAGTGTTCGGCCAGACCGCTGCGCACGGCCTGGTTGAGGGCATTGCGGGCTTCCGGGCGGTTCATGCGGATCACGGCCACATGGGGCGCCGGGCGTTCGACGACAACTTCGTTCATGCCTATCCCCGATTCTTGTTTGTTCCGCTGTGCGGAACTGTGTAATTAAAAATGGAACATGAGCAAACCTTAGCGAGTTTCTGGGGGGCTGTAAACGGGATTTGTTCTGCTGTGCGGATCAGTGTTCCGAAAAATTGACGGGATTGTTCCGCTGTGCGAACCTCGGCTTCATTCTTGTAGGCCGGCAGAAGGCGATGGACGACACCCAGAAGTTCGATGACGACGAAGAGAGCAAGGACCGCCAGTTCGTCAATGCGCTGGCGCGGGGGCTGGAATTGCTGCGTTGCTTCCGGCCCGGCGAGCCCTACCTGACCAATGCGGAGCTGGCCCGGCGGGCGGGGATTCCGAAGGCCACCGTGTCGCGCCTGACGCACACGCTGACCAAGCTCGGCTACCTGGCCTATTCGGAGCGCCGCGGCACCTACCAGCTGGCTTCCGGTGTGCTGGCCCTGGGCTATGCGCTCCTGTCCAACATGGACGTGCGCCAGATCGCCCGGCCGGCAATGGAAGAACTGGCCGAGTATTCCCAGGCCTCGGTGTCCATCGGTGCGCGGGACCGCCTCAACATGGTGTACATCGAGACCTGCCGCAGCACTGCCAATGTCACGCTGCGCCTCGATGTGGGTTCGCGCATCCCGCTGGCCACCACCGCGATGGGGCGCGCGCTGCTGAGTGGCCTGCCCCAGTCCGAGCGGGATTACCTGATGGACCACATCCGCCAGAAGGACGAGGAGAACTGGCCGCGCATCAAGGCCGGCATCGAGGAGGCCTTCCGCTCGTACGAGGAGCGGGGTTTCTGCGTGTCGGCCGGCGAATGGCAGAAGGACGTGCACGCGGTGGGCGTGCCGCTGCTCGGCGTGGAAGGGGAGCGCGCAATGGCCTTCAACTGCGGTGGCCCGGCCTTCCTGCTGCCGCGAGAGCGGCTGGAGGCGGACATCGGCCCGCGCCTGGTGGCGCTGGCCAACAAGGTGAAAGCCGACCTGGGGCGGGCTTGAGCATGGCGTTGCAGAACTCGAGGCGGTGGTGCTGCGCCAGCCCGCGTGTCGCCCGGACTGGAGCGGGACCATGACGGCCGAAGCTGCGTGCGCCATGCCGGCGCCGTCCCGGTCCTTCCTTGTCGGGCGCGTCTTCCTGCCCTTCGCGCTGGGCTATTTCCTGTCCTACATGATGCGCACCGTCAACGCGGTGATCTCGCCGGACCTGACGCGGGAGCTGGGCCTCAGCGCGGCGGACCTGGGCCTGCTGACCAGTACCTACTTCCTGGCCTTCGGGCTGGCCCAGATCCCGGTGGGCATCGCCCTCGACCGCTACGGTCCGCGCCGCGTCGAGGCGGGCTTGCTGCTGCTCACCGCGCTGGGGGCGGCGGTGTTCGCCACGGGGCAGGATCTCCCGACGCTGGCCAGCGGGCGCGGGCTGATCGGCCTTGGTGTGTCGGCCTGCCTGATGGGCGGGCTGAAAGCCTTCACCCAGTGGTTTCCGCGGGAGCGGCTGGCCTCGATGACCGGCTTCATCATGTCGAGCGGGGCCCTCGGCGCGGTAACGGTGTCGGTGCCGCTGCACGCGGTACTGCCTTACATCGGTTGGCGTGGCGCGTTCTGGGCGGTGGCGGCGCTGGCCGCCGTGGGGGCTGCGGTGATCTTCTTCCGCGTGCCGGAGCAGCCGGCCCATGCGAGCGGCGGCCTGCAGCTGGCCTTGAAAGGGGTGATCCGCGTGCTGAAAACGCCGGCCTTCTGGCGCTATGCAGGGCAGTCGGCCTTCTTTACCGGCGGCTTCATGGCGCTGCAGGGCCTGTGGGCGGTGCCTTACCTGATGCACGCCAACGGCTACACGCGTGCCTACGCGGCCGACCACCTGTTCTGGCTCAACATCGGCATGCTGGTCGGACAGCTCTCCATCGGCGCGTTGATGGCCTGGCTGGCACGCCGGGGCGTGACGCCGCTGCGCCTGATGCAGGTCGGGCTTTTCCTGACGATGGTGGTGGAAGCGCTGATCATCGTGCGCATCGGGCCGACGCTGGTCTTGTGGGCGACGCTCGGCGTCGTGGCGGCGACCAGCGCGCAGATGTACGGCGTGGTGGCCGGGCTGTTCCCGCTGCAACTGTCCGGGCGGGCGACGGCGAGCATCAACCTGCTGGCCTTCGCCGGGGCTTTCGCGGTGCAGTGGGGGCTGGGCGGCCTGTTCGACAGTCTGCGTGCTGGCGGCTTCGAGGCGGCGCTGGCGATGCAGCTCGCCTTTGGGCTGCTGCTCGTTGCCCAGGTGCTGAGCTTCATTCCCTTGCTGGGTGCCCGTCAGGGGCATTGAGAAAACCGGGGAGCTTCTGCCGAGGGCTGCTGTCTAGAGCGTGAAGGGCAGGCCGGCGCGATCATGTTCAGCCTGCCCAAAACCGGGGAGGAGGCGCTCATGCCGGATCTGTTCGACAACCCGATGGGCCTGATGGGCTTCGAGTTCGTGGAGTTCGCCTCGCCCACGCCCCAGGTGCTGGAGCCCCTGTTCGAGAAAATGGGCTTCTCCCTCGTCGCGCAGCATCGCTCGAAGGACGTGGTGCTGTACCGTCAGGGCGACATCAATTTCATCGTCAATCGGGAGCCCGGCAGTATCGCCAGCTACTTCGCCGCCGAGCACGGGCCGTCGGCCTGCGGGCTCGCTTTCCGCGTGCGGGATTCCCACCGGGCCTACCGGCGGGCTCTGGAGTTGGGCGCCCAGCCGATCGACATTCCCACCGGGCCGATGGAGCTGCGCCTGCCGGCCATCAAGGGCATCGGCGGTGCGCCGCTCTACCTGATCGACCGCTTTGACGACGGCAAGTCCATTTACGACATCGATTTCGAGTTCCTGCCCGGCGTCGAGCGCCACCCCAAGGGCCACGGCTTCACGCACATCGATCACCTGACCCATAACGTCTATCGGGGTCGCATGGCGTTCTGGGCTGGCTTCTACCAGAAGCTCTTCAACTTCCGCGAGATCCGCTACTTCGACATCAAGGGGGAATATACCGGCCTCACGTCCCGCGCCATGACGGCGCCGGATGGCCTGATCCGCATTCCCCTCAACGAGGAGGCGGGCAAGGGCGCCGGGCAGATCGAGGAATTCCTGATGAAATTCAACGGCGAGGGCATCCAGCACGTGGCGCTCCTCACCGACGACCTCATCGCCAGCGTCGATGCGCTGCAGCTGGCCGGCATTCCGCTGATGAGCGCGCCCAACGACATCTATTACGCGATGCTGGAGGAGCGGTTGCCTGGCCACGGCGAGCCCGTGCCGGAACTCCAGGCGCGGGGCATCCTGCTCGACGGCTCCACTGCCGGCGGTGAGCCGCGCCTGCTGCTGCAGATCTTTTCCGAAACCCTGCTGGGGCCGGTGTTCTTCGAGTTCATCCAGCGCAACCACGACGAAGGCTTCGGCGAAGGCAACTTCAAGGCTTTGTTCGAATCCCTGGAGCGCGACCAGCTTCGGCGTGGCGCACTGACTGCGGAGTAGATGAAATGCTGATCAAGCGGATTCACCATGCGGCCTACCGCTGCATCGACGCCAAGCAGACGGTGGAGTGGTACGGAAAGCACCTGGGCATGAAGTTCGTGCTGGCCATCGCCGAGAACGAAGTGCCGTCCACCAAGCAGCCCGACCCCTACATGCACGTCTTCCTGGACGCGGGGCAGGGCAACGTTCTGGCCTTTTTTGAGCTGCCGACCCAGCCGCCGATGGGGCGTGACCCCAACACCCCGGCCTGGGTCCAGCATCTGGCCCTGGAGGTGGATTCGGTGGACACCCTGCTGGCCGCCAAGGCCAGGCTGGAGTCCGAGGGGATCGCTGTGCTGGGCCCCATTGATCACACCCTTTTCAAGTCGATCTACTTCTTCGACCCCAACGGCCATCGGCTGGAGCTGGCAGCCAATACCGCGACGCCCGAGATGTTGCAGAAGCTGGACGACGTGAAGCAGGCCATGCTGGACGAGTGGGCAGTAACGAAGCGGGCGCCCTGTCATGCGGCGTGGCTGCACGCGGGCAGCGGGGCCAGCGCGACCGAGCCCTGAATTCGGCACATCCTGCCGAGTGTCGCGGGGAAGCAGTAAGGCCGCGCGTAACGCGGAATCCGTTGTTGATCGCCACCGGGAATCCAGACGATGACCTTGCTGAACGAAACCCATGATCCGGCGCTGCAGAGCTGGGTGACGTCGGCCAATGCTGCCGTTGGCGATTTCCCCATCCAGAACCTGCCTTTTGCTGTGTATCGGCGGTCCGGGTCGGCCGAGGCGTGGCGCATCGGCGTTGCCATCGGCGACGGCATTCTCGATCTGGCTGCTGCAGACGCTCGCGGCGTTTTCGACGGCGAGGCAGCGGAAGCGGCCAAGGCCTGTACTGGAGCCAGCCTCAACCCCTTGATGGCCCTGGATGCGGCCAAGTGGTCCGCGCTGCGCCTGGCGCTGTCCCGCCTTCTACGCGCCGGCGCGAAGGCTGAACCGGCGCTCCGGGACTGCTTGATGGCGCAGGCCGAGGCCGCATACAACTTGCCGGCGAGCATCGGCGACTACACCGATTTCTACACGTCGATCCACCACGCGACCCGCGTCGGGCGGCTGTTCCGCCCCGACAACCCGCTCTTGCCCAACTACAAGTGGGTGCCCATCGGCTACCACGGGCGCAGTTCATCCATCGGCGTGTCCGGGCAGGCTTTTGCCCGCCCTCGGGGCCAGACGCTCCCAGCTGGGGTGACCAGCCCGATCTTCGGGCCGAGCCAGCGTCTGGACTACGAGCTGGAGCTGGGGATCTTCATCGGCTGCGGCAACGAGATCGGACACCCCATCCCCATCGACGAGGCCGACGAGCACGTATTCGGCCTGTGCCTGCTCAACGACTGGTCGGCGCGCGACCTGCAAGCCTGGGAATACCAGCCGCTGGGGCCGTTTCTGTCGAAGAGTTTCGCGACGACGATCTCGCCGTGGATCGTCACCCTGGAAGCGCTGGCGCCGTACCGCGTGCCCTGGCAGCGGCCGGACGACGATCCGCAGCCGTTGCCCTACCTGACGTCGCCGGCAAACCGCGCAAGCGGCGCCTTCGATATCCAGCTCCAGGTGCTGATCGAGACAGCCCGCATGCGCGAGGCGGGGGAGCCGCCCGCAGCCTTGTCGCGGACCAGCTTCAGGCATGCCTACTGGACGATTGCGCAGATGGTTGCCCACCATACGGTCAATGGCTGCAACCTGCGGCCGGGCGACCTGCTGGGCAGCGGAACCCAGTCCGGGCCGGCTCCAGAGGAATCCGGTTCGCTGCTTGAGCTGACCGGCGGCGGCAAGCAGGCGCTCATGCTGCCCGATGGCGAATCGCGGACTTTCCTCGAGGACGGCGACGCGGTGTTGATGCGCGCCTGGTGCGAGAAGCCGGGCGCTGCGCGGATCGGTTTTGGAGAGGTCGTGGGTCGGGTGCTGCCGGCCACGGCCTGAGGAGGAGGGTGTCATGCGACAGCTCTACAGCTATTTCCGTAGCTCCGCGTCCTACCGGGTGCGGATCGCCCTCAATCTCAAAAGGCTGGATTACGACATCGTACCGGTGCATCTGGCCAAGGGCGCGCAGCGCAGCGAGGGCTACTTGGCGACGAATCCGGCGGGGCTGGTGCCGGCGCTGGTCGAGGACGGCCATGTGCTGACGCAATCCCTGGCGATCATCGAGTATCTGGATGAGCTACACCCGGAGCCGCCGCTGCTGCCGGGGAGCGCGGCCGACCGCGCACGCATCCGCGCCATCGCGCAGACCATCGCCTGCGAGATCCACCCGCTCAACAATCTCGGTGTCCTCGGCTACCTCAGGGATGCCCTCGACGTGGACGAGACGGCCAGGCGCGCCTGGTACCGCCACTGGGTCGAGAAGGGGCTCGCTACCGTGGAAAGCCTGCTCGCTGATCCGCAGACCGGTGCTTTCTGCCACGGCGATGCGCCGACCATGGCCGACTGCTGCCTGGTGCCGCAGGTCTTCAATGCGCAACGCTTCACGTGCCAACTGGACCACGTGCCGACGGTGATGCGGATCTTCGACCGGTGTATGGCCCTAGAAGCGTTCCGGCGTGCCGCGCCAGCTGTTCAGCCGGACGCGGAGTGAAAAAAAGGCCGGTGAGCTGTCTAGGGCTCACCGGCCGAGGTTCCGTCGACCTTCAACGACGACGGGGGAGGGAGAAAATCAAGGCTGGAGGCGAGTACAGCTGTGGGGGCGAAGTCATTCGCCCCCACGGTTCGAGCGCTGCAGCCCTTGCACGGCGCATGTCTTCAGCTATGGAAGCGTACGAACTCCTCCAGCGGCGCCCGTTCGCTTTCCAGCCCGTTCTCGGGTGCTTCGGGATCGGCGTACCCCAGCGCGACGCCGCAGACCAGTTGCTCGTTCTCGTCGAACTCCAGCAGGCGGGCGATGATGCGGTGGTAGTCGATCCACGCCGCCTGGGCGCAGGTGGCGAGGCCGCGGGCAGTGGCGGCTAGGAGGATGTTCTGCAGCAGCATGCCGCAGTCGATCCAGCTGCCCTGGGCGAGGCGGCGGTCGATGGTCAGGATCAGGCCGACCGGTGCGTCGAAGAACGTGAAGTTGCGGCGCGTCTGGGCGTGCATGCGGGCCTTGTCGCCGCGGGGAATGTCCAGCAGGCGGTACAGGTCGCCGCCGAGCTTGCGGCGGCGGCTCTGGTGGGGTTCGGAGAACTGGGTCGGGTAGTAGTGGTACTCGGCCTGGTGGCTGGGGTCGGCGGCGTCGAAGGCAGCGCACACTTCATCCACCAGCTGCTGGCGCAGGCCGCCGGTGACGACGTGGAGGCGCCAGGGCTGGATGTTGTTGCCAGACGGTGCGCGGGCGGCGACCTTGAGGATGGCCTCGATGGTCTCCCGCGCCACCGGCGTGGGCAGGAAGGCGCGGATCGACTTGCGGGCTTCAACGATGCTGTCGAAGTCGGCGGTAGGGTTTGTCGTCATCGGTTCGATTCCTTGCTGGGAAAAGAAAAGGTGGTCGCTGGTTTGGACCGCGGGGGCGAATGAATTCGCCCCCACAGGAGAGGCCGTCATCAGAAGCAGGAGGCTGGTACCGCGGGAGTTGCGTGAATCCACTCTAGCGGGGCCAGCCTGTCGTTCAGTTGGCGAAGGCGGCGATGCCGGTGATGGCTCGGCCGAGGATCAGCGCGTGGATGTCGTGGGTGCCTTCGTAGGTATTCACCACTTCCAGGTTCACCAGGTGGCGGGCCACGCCGAACTCGTCGGAGATGCCGTTGCCGCCCATCATGTCGCGCGCCAGGCGGGCGATGTCCAGCGACTTGCCGCAGTTGTTGCGCTTGATCAGGGAGGTGATTTCCACCACGTTCTGGTGCTCGTCCTTCATGCGGCCCACGCGCAGGGCGGCTTGCAGGCCCAGGGTGATTTCGGTCTGCATGTCGGCCAGCTTCTTCTGGATCAGCTGGTTGGCGGCCAGGGGGCGGCCGAACTGCTTGCGGTCCAGCGTGTACTGGCGCGCGGTGTGCCAGCAGAATTCAGCGGCACCCATGGCGCCCCAGGCGATGCCAAAGCGGGCACTGTTCAGGCAGGTGAAGGGGCCCTTGAGGCCTTGCACTTCGGGGAAGGCGTTTTCTTCTGGACAGAACACGTCGTCCATCACGATCTCGCCGGTGATGGAGGCGCGCAGGCCCACCTTGCCGTGGATGGCGGGGGCGCTCAATCCCTTCATGCCCTTTTCCAGCACGAAGCCGCGGATGGCGCCCACGGCGCCGCCTTCGGACACTTCCTTGGCCCAGACCACGAACACGTCGGCCACGGGGCTGTTGGTGATCCACATCTTGCTGCCCTTGAGCTTGTAGCCGCCGTCCACCTTGTAGGCGCGGGTGGCCATGGAAGCGGGGTCGGAGCCGTGGTCGGGTTCGGTCAAGCCGAAGCAGCCGATGAACTCACCCGAGGCCAGCTTGGGCAGGTACTTCTGCTTTTGGGCTTCTGTACCGAATTCGTTGATCGGCACCATCACCAGCGACGACTGCACCGAAGCCATGGAGCGGTAGCCCGAGTCCACGCGCTCGATTTCGCGCGCCACCAAGCCGTAGCTCACGTAGTTGAGGCCAGCGCCGCCATATTGCGTGGGAATGGTGGGACCCAACAGGCCCAGCTCGCCCATCTCGCGGAAGATGCTGACATCGGTTTTCTCGTGACGGAACATGTCCTGCACGCGCGGCATCAGCTTGTCCTGGCAGTACTGACGGGCCGCATCGCGGATCATGCGTTCGTCTTCGGTCAGTTGCTGGTCGAGCAGAAACGGGTCGTCCCATTGGAATGCGGTGCGGGCCATGGTAGGTCTCCTAAAAAGCGGTGCAGGTTGCGAATGGATGCATCGTAGGCGGGCGCGCACCGGGAAGCAAACAATTGTTTTGCACCCAGATATGCGTTTCACGCATTTTTAAGCACAATCACCCCATGCGTCGCAAGATTCCCTCCACCCAGGCCCTGCAGTGCTTTGAGTCTGCGGCGCGTCATCAGAGTTACACCCGCGCGGCCCAGGAGCTGGCGCTCACCCAGAGCGCGGTCTCGCGGCAGATTGCGCAGTTGGAGTCATTCCTGAATGTGCAGTTGTTCCAGCGCACGCGGCACGGTGTGCTGCTCACCCCCAGCGGCGCAGACTACGCCCAGCAGGTGGCCCGCCGGTTGGACGCGCTGGAGCGCGACACACTGGATGCGATGGCACGCTTTGGCCAAAGCCGAGCGGTGCACCTGTCTGCCGTGCCGACCTTTGCCACCCGCTGGCTCATGCCTCGCCTGCCCGCGCTGGCGCGGCAACACCCTGAAATCGTGGTGCACCTCGAAACCAGCACGCGCGCCTTCCTGTTTGCCGATTCGGAGCGGGACGCTGCCCTCTACGCCGGCACACCCGAACAAGTGGCCAACTGGGCCGGCACCCACGCCACGGAGCTGCTGCCCGAAGTGGTGGTACCGGTCTGTGGCCCGGCCTTGCTATCGGGGCGCCGGAAGTTGCACCCTGCGGACGTGGCCCAGCTGCCCCTGCTGCAACAAAGCACCCGCCCCGATGCCTGGCGCCAGTGGTTCGAAGCCAATGGCGTGGACGCCCCGCTGGCCCTGGCAGGCCCGCGCCACGAGCTGTTTTCGCTCACCGCAGCTGCGGCGGCACACGGCCTGGGCGTGGCGCTGGTGCCGCGCTTGTTGGTAGAGGACGAGCTGGCGCGCGGCGAGCTGGTGGTGGCCTGCGACCGCCCATTTGCCAGCGGCCGGCGCTATTGGTTTGTGACCGCCGAACTGGCCGAGGAGCCGA
>NZ_JAYSDK010000027.1:0-77909 GCF_041914405.1 Zoogloea sp. | reverse complement strand
TCTTGTGCACGTACTGGTGGCTGGGGTTGAAGCGGCGGGTGTGGCCGCACATGGCGACGAGGCCGCTCTTTTCAGCCAGCGCCACCACTTCCTCGCCGTCCTTCAGCACGTCGCACAGGGGGATTTCCACCTGCACGTGCTTGCCGGCCTTCAGGCAGGCCAGGGTCTGGGAGGCGTGCATCTGGGTCGGGGTGCACAGGATCACCGCGTCTACTTCGGGCAGCGCCAGGGCTTCGTCCAGCTCGGTGGTGACGTGGGGGATGCCGTACTTCTCGGCGACCGCCTTGGTGGCGTCCAGGTCACGGCTGATCAGGGAGACGACTTCCACGCCGTCTATGTTCTTGATGCCGTCCAGATGCTTGATGCCGAAGGCGCCGGCGCCGGCCAGCGCGACCTTGATCGTCTTGCTCATTTATTGGTTCTCCAGAATCAGATGGCCCACGCCGGTGTTGGAGGCGGGGACGTGATAGAAACGGTGGGCGACCTTGGGCGCCGGGCCGCCGGCCACGTCGTCCATGGCGCCGCGGGCGATCAGCCACATGACCAGCTCGATGCCTTCGGAGCCGGCTTCACGCACATAGTCGATGTGCGGCACCGCGGCAGCACCTTCGGGATCGGCGATCAGCTTGTCGAGCCAGGCGTTGTCCCACTCACGGTTGATGAGGCCGGCGCGCGGGCCCTGCAACTGGTGGCTCATGCCGCCGGTGCCCCAGATCTGCACCTTCAGCGGCTTGTCGAAGGATTCGACGGCCTTGCGGATGGCCTTGCCCAGGTTGTAGCAGCGGCGGCCGGACGGCACCGGGTACTGGACCACGTTGACCGCGAAGGGGATCACCGGGCACGGCCATTCCTGCGGGCTGCCGCACAAGAGGTTGAGGGGCACGGTGAGGCCGTGATCCACGTCCATCTTGTTGACGATGGTCAGATCGAAGTCGTCCTGGATCACGCTCTGGGCGATGTGCGAGGCCAGCTCGGGGTGGCCGATGACCTTGGGCACGGGACGCGGGCCGTAGCCTTCGTCGGCAGGCTGGAACTCGGCGGCACAGCCGATCGCGAAGGTCGGGATCATCTCCAGGCTGAAGGCCGTGGCGTGGTCGTTGTAGACCAGGAAGATGACGTCCGGCTTGTTGGCCTCCATCCACTCCTTGGACGGCTCATAACCCTTGAAGAGCGGCACCCAGTACGGGTCGGTAGTCTTGCCCAGGTCGATGGCGGCGCCGATGGCCGGCACGTGGGAGGTATAAACGGATGCGGTGATCTTGGCCATGCTCAGTCCTTCTTGCGGCCAGCCTGGCCTTGCGGTTGATGCTGGGGCTGGGCGTCGCCGTCCTCGCCGATGTAGCGGTTGCCCTCGGCAGAGCGGCCGCCCTTGATCATCATGTCGCGGTATTCGTCCTCGCTCATGCCGGTCATGCTGCCGGCCATCTGCTGGAAGCTCTTGCCGTCGGTGGCGCCGATCTTGGCGAGAAAGTAGATGTTGCCGCCGAGCGCGATGCAGCGATTCAGGTCACGGGCCAGCACGGCCTGCTTCTGGTCTTCGGTCATCGGCCACTCGTCCAGGTAGGCCCGCTCGTCGGCCTTGAAGCGCTCGCGGTTGGCGGCCTTCATCAGCGACATGCAGAACTGGTTGAGGTGGTAGCCGAGACGGGACTGCTCGGCATCGAAGATCGTCGTGCCGGGGATGTCCTTGTAGGGCTTGTCGAGTGCCATGTGTTGTCTCCTCTGCGGGGCCGGGGGTGCCTTGTCTGTGGGGGCGAATGAATTCGCCCCTACGGGGCAGGTCCGGCCGTTAGCTCACTATGCTTCTTCGGGCCAGTAAAGTCGCTTGGGGTTATCCACCAGCAGCTTCTGCTGCAGCTCGGCAGTCGGGGCGATGTGGGGGATGAAATCCACCAGCAGGCCGTCGTCGGGCATGTGGTCCTTGAGGTTGGGGTGCGGCCAGTCGGTGCCCCACAGCACGCGGTCGGGGAATTCCTCGACGACGCGGCGGGCGAAGGGCACCACGTCCCGGTAGGCAGCCTGCTCGCCGTCCAGGGCCTTGGGGCCGCTGACGGACAGGCGCTCGGGGCAGCTGACCTTGGACCACACGTTCTTGTGCTCGCGCATGAACTTCAGGAACAGCTCGAACTCCGGGCCGTCGATGGGCTTGGTCACGTCCGGGCGGCCCATGTGGTCGACGACCACAGTGGTCGGCAGCGCGGTGAAGAAGTCCCACAGCTCGGGCAGATCCACCGCCTCGAAATAGATCACCACGTGCCAGCCCAGCGGGGCGATGCGGGCGGCGATCTCCAGCAGCTCGTCCTTCGGCGTGAAATCCACCAGCCGCTTGACGAAGTTGAAGCGCACACCGCGCACGCCGGCGGCGTGGAGGTCCTGCAGTTCCTGGTCGGAGATGCTGCGCTTCACGGTGACAACACCGCGGGCCTTGCCGTCGGAGTGCACCAGCGCATCGACCAGCGCCCGGTTGTCGGCGCCGTGGCAGGTGGCCTGCACGATGACGTTGCGCTCGAAGCCGAGGTGGTCGCGCAGCGCGAAGAGCTGCGCCTTGGACGCATCGCACGGGGTGTATTTGCGCTCGGGGGCGTAGGGAAACTCTGCCCCCGGCCCGAAAACGTGGCAGTGGGCATCCACGCTGCCGGCCGGCAGTTGGAAGCGGGGCTTGGACGGACCGGCATACCAGTCGAGCCAGCCGGGAGTCTTGGTGAATTCCATCGTCGTCTCGCTCAGTCGATGTACTTGAGGCCAGCTTTCGCGAGGGGCTCGCGCAGGCTGTACATGTCCAGGCCCAGCTCGCCGGCGGCGAAGCGGGCACGCTTGGCGGTCTCGTTGTTCTCGCGGGCTTCGGCGGCGTCGGCCACCTGCTGGGCGATGGCGGCGGGCACCACCACCACGCCGTCGTCGTCGGCGATCACCACGTCACCCGGGTTGACCACCGCGCCGGCGCACACCACCGGCACATTCACCGAGCCGAGGGTCGCGCGGGTGCAGCCCTTGGCGTGGACGGCGCGGCTGAAGACCGGGAAGTTCATCTCGGTGAGGTCCTTCACGTCGCGCACGCCGCCGTCGATGATCAGGCCCTTGGCGCCCTGGGCCTTGTAGGAGGTGGCCAGCAGGTCGCCGAAGAAGCCGTCGGTGCTGTCGGCGGTGCAGCCGGCAACGACCACGTCGCCCGGCTTGATCTGCTCGGCGGCCACGTGGAGCATCCAGTTGTCGCCCGGCTGCAGCAACACGGTGACGGCGGTGCCGCACAGGCGGGCACCGGCGAAGATCGGGCGGATGGTCGGCTTCATCAGGCCGACGCGGCCCATTGCTTCGTGGATGGTGGCGACGCCGAAACAGGACAGCTTTTCAACGGCGGCCGGATCGGCGCGGTCGATGTTGCGCTTGACGATACCGAGGGTGTTCATGGGGAGGGTCATTCCGGAATCTCCTGGTTTGCTCGTGGGGGCGAATTCATTCGCCCGCGGCGGTTGTTCTTGGCACGGAGGGCGAATGAATTCGCCCCCACGGAATCACTTGCCCTTGGCCTTCAGCGCGGCATCCAGGCGCGGATAAACGCGGCGGGCGTTGCCCTCGTAGACCTTGTAACGGTCCTCGGCGGACAGGTTCAGCGTGCCCTCGATGTAGCGCTTGGTGTCGTCGTAGTAGTGTCCGGTCTCCGGGTCGATGCCGCGCACGGCGCCGATCATTTCGGAGGCGAACAGGATGTTGTCCACCGGGATCACCTTGGTCAGCAGGTCGATGCCCGGCTGGTGATAGACGCAGGTGTCGAAGAAGATGTTGTTGAGCAGGTGATCCTTCAGCAGCGGCTTCTTCAGCTCCTGGGCCAGGCCACGGAAACGACCCCAGTGGTAGGGCACCGCGCCGCCGCCGTGGGGGATCACGAACTTCAGGGTCGGGAAGTCCTTGAACAGGTCGGAGGTCAGGCACTGCATGAAGGCCGTGGTGTCGGCGTTCAGGTAGTGGGCGCCGGTGGTGTGGAAGGCGCAGTTGCAGCTGGTGGACACGTGCACCATCGCCGGGATGTCGTACTCGACCATCTTTTCGTAGATCGGGTACCAGTGGCGGTCGTGCAGCGGGGGGCTGGTCCAGTGGCCGCCGGACGGGTCCGGGTTGAGGTTGATGCCGACGTTGCCGTACTGCTCGACGCACTTCACCAGTTCGGGGATGCAGGTGGCCGGATCGACGCCGGGGCTCTGCGGCAGCATGGCGGCGCCGATGAAGTTGTCCGGGAACAGCTGGCTGACGCGGTAGCACAGCTCGTTGCAGATGGCCGCCCAGGTGGCGCTGATGTTGAAGTCGCCGATGTGGTGGGCCATGAAGCTGGCGCGCGGCGAGAAGATCGTCAGGTCGGAACCGCGCTCCTTCATCAGGCGCAGCTGGTTGGTCTCGATGGTCTCGCGCAGCTCGTCGTCGCTGATCTTCAGCTCGGACACCTTGGGCATCGCGGACGGATCCTTGATGCCGGCGATCTGGCGGTTGCGCCACGCTTCGAGGGCCTTCGGGGCGGTGGTGTAGTGACCGTGGATGTCGATGATCATGGTGTGTTCCTCGTGGGTTCTTGCTTGTATGGCTGCATTGTTCCAAGGCTGCAGACCGCGCATAAGCGGTCTACCGCTCTAGCAGCTATATCGCTTTGCTATATCTTGTAACTGAGCGCAATCAATGGCCCGCCGCCTCGGCCAGCTTGGGCTTGGCGCCGGCCGCCTCCGGATGCACGAATTCCTTGACCAGCAGGGCCGCGCCGGCAATCAGGCCGGGCACTGCGACCACCGCGAAGATGCTGCCGAAATCCAGGTGCCGCGCGCTCAGCTCGGCCACCAGGAAGGAGCCTGCGATGCCACCAAAGCGCCCGATGCCGAGCATCCAGGCCACGCCGGTAGCCCGACCGCGGGTCGGGTAGAAGGCCGCCGCGAGGGCCGGCATCGACGACTGGGCGGTGTTCATGATCGCGCCGGCGCCGAACACCACCGCCACCAGCAGGCCGATGCTGCCGGCCGCGTGGCCGATCGCGTAGATCGCCGCGGCGGTCAGGAAGTAGCCCACCGCAATGACCCGGTTGGCGTTGAAGCGGTCCATCAGCCAGCCGAACAAAATCGCGCCGACGCCACCGAGGGGGAACAGCGCCGAGATCAGCGTCGCGGTCTTGGGATCGAGGCCGCCATCCTTGAACAGCACCGGCATCCAGTTGATCAGCGCATAGAAGATCACCAGGCCCATGAAATACGCGACCCACAGCGCCACCGAACCGACCACGTAGCTGCGCGACAGCACCACGCCAATACCGCTGCCTTCAGTCGGAGCGTGGGCCTTCTCGGTCATCACGAAAGCGGTGGCCTTGTCGGCGGCGCTGGAGATACGGCGCAGGACGCCACGAATGCGCTCAACGGAGAAGCCCTTGGCCACCATGTAGCGCACGGACTCCGGCAGGAACACCAGCAGCAGCACGACCAGCACCAGCGGCGCCAGGCCGCCGAGGCCCAGCACGCTGCGCCAGCCCCACTGGGGGATCATCCACGCGGCGAGGAAACCGCCGAGGGAGGCGCCCAGCGGAAAGCCGCAGAACATCGCGTTGGTGAGCGTCGCCCTGCGCGCGTCGGGGCAGTATTCGCTCATCAGCGTCACCGCATTGGGCATCGCCGCGCCGAGGCCGAGGCCGGTGACAAAGCGCAGCACCGACAGCTCGGTGAGGCCACCGGCGAAGGACGAGGCCAGGCAGGCCACGCCGAAGATCAGCACCGACACCACCAGCAGGCGCTTGCGGCCGAAACGGTCGGCCAGCGGCCCGGCGGAGATGGCGCCCGCTGCCAGCCCAAACAGCGCCGCGCTGAGCACCGGCGCCAGCGCCGGCTTGGTGACGCCCCACTCCTGGATCAGCGACGGGGCAATGTAGCCAATGGCGGCGGTGTCGAAGCCGTCCAGCAGCACGATGCAGAAACACAGACCGAAGACCAGCCACTGGAAGCCGGAAAACGGGTGCTCGTTGAGGAACGTCTGCACATTGACGTTCGGGTTCTGGCTCATTTCGACTTCTCCTCCAGGTGCCACCGGTGGCGGCTATTTTGGTTTGTTGGAACGTTTGTGTTTTCTGCTGCGGCCGGGCCCGCACGCCGATGACGCTCCTGTAGGGGCGAATTCATTCGCCCGCAGCCCGTTACCGAAGTCCGCGGGCGAATGAATTCGCCCCTACATATTTGCCCCTGCCGATTAGCCCCGATGGCTCGGGAAGTGCCAGCTCAGCCCTGCCGGCCGTCCCACACGGCGGCCGGCACCATCACCTCGCCGCGCATGATCAGGCGTGCGGTGCGCAGCAGCGCCGCGCGGGTGACGTTCTGCGGGTTGGCCGGGTCGAGCTCCAGCTCCACCGAGAACTCGCCGGTCGGGTGCTCCACCGACACCGCCTTGACGTTGCCGCCCGGCACCTGGGCGATGCCCGTGGTGACCGAGCCCTCCAGCACGCAGGCGGTGGCCACAGTGACCGCCGCCAGCACGCCGATGGCGTCGTGGCAGACATGGGGAATGAAGCTGCGGGTGGTCAGGCTGCCGCCGTCGCGGGCCGGCGCCACCAGGGTCATCTTGGGATAGTTCTTGGCGCTCACGTCGCCGAGGCCCATCGCGTGGCCGCAGGCGATGCGCAGGCGTTCGATGCGGTCCTTCAGCTCGGTGTCGGCGTTCATCTCGGCGACGCTCTCGTAGCCGGTCCGGCCCACGTCGGCGGCGCGGAAGATCACCAGCGGCATGCCGTTGTCGATGCAGGTCACCTCGATGCCGTCGATCACGTCCTTCACCTGACCGGTGGGCAGCAGGCCGGAGCACACCGAACCGGCGGTATCCAGGAAGTTGATGGTGATCGGTGCCGAGCTGCCCGGCACGCCGTCGATGCGCGCGTCACCGGCGTATTCCACCTGGCCGCCCGGCGTCCGCAAGGTGATGTCGCACTGCATGTCGGTGTTGAGGGTCAGCACGCGGAAGGTGCTGGTCTCGCCCTGGGCCTGCACCATGCCGGCTTCCAGCGCGAAGGGCACCACCGCGGCGAGCATGTTGCCGCAGTTGGGGGTGGTGTCCACGGTGTCCTTGTCGGGCTGGAGCTGGGCGAACAGGAAGTCCAGATCGACCCCTGGCGTCGCGCTCTTCGAGACGATCCCCACCTTGCTGGTCAGCGGGTGGGCGCCGCCGAGGCCGTCGATCTGGCGGCGGTCGGGGGAACCCATCACCGCGAGCAGCACCCGGTCGCGGGTGGCGATGTCGGCGGGAAGGTCCGCAGCGTTGAAGAACGGCCCCCGGGAGGTGCCCCCACGCATGAAACAGGTTTTGATTGGCGTTTGCATGCAAAGCATTCTTCGCCTGTGCCAGCCCCTGCAATAGCGGTCTGATGCTCTAGCAGCTATAACAGTTCGTGATACCTTTCCGCACTTCCGCCGCGTCCCGAAAAGCCTGCGTCCATGGACCTGAAACAGCTCGAATACTTCGTGCGGGTTGCCGAACTCGGCAGCTTCACGCGCGCCTCCATCGTGCTCGACATCGCCCAGCCGGCCCTCAGCCGGCAGATCCGCCTGCTGGAGGTGGAGCTGCGCCAGAACATGCTGGTACGCAACGGCCGCGGCGTGACGCTGACCGAGGCCGGCAAGGTCCTGCTCGAACACGCCCGCGGCATCCTCCATCAAGTGGAACGGGCGCGGGAGGAGCTCGGCCGCGTGCGCGGCGCCCTCACCGGCCGCGTCGCCGTGGGCCTGCCGCCGAGCCTTGCCCGTGTGCTGACGGTACCGCTGACCCGTGCCTTCCGCGAACGCCTTCCGGAAGCGTCGCTGTGCATCCGCGAGGGCCTCTCGGTGACGATGCAGGAATCCCTGATCTCGGGCCGCCTTGACGTTGCACTGGTTTACAGCACGACGCCGTCCCCGGACATCGAGACGCGCCCGCTGCTCGACGAGGAGCTGTTCCTGATCCGCCCCGACAAGGGCCAGCCGCCGCGCCCGGTGACACTGGAAGAAGTGGCCCAGATGCCGCTGATCATCCCCAGCCGCCCCAACGCGATTCGCATGGTCATCGAAGCCGCACTGGCCGACGCCGGGCTGCGCCCCAACATCGCCATCGAGATCGACGGTGTCAGCGCCCTCCTCGACCTGGTGGCCGACGACGCCGGCGTGGCGATCCTGTCGAAGACCGCGCTGCAAACCTCCGGCAAGGCCGACCAGCTCGTGCCCCACCCGATCACTCCGCCGCTGCACAGCCGCCTGTCCCTGGCCGTCAGCGCCCTGCGCCCGGCCACGCTGACCCAGCAGGCGATGGTCGAACTGATCCGCGAGATCGTGGGCAGGACGATGGCTGCCTGAAGCAGCCTCGGCCACGCCTGTCGGTGGCCGGCTATTTCCCGTGGGGGCGAATTCATTCGCCCCCACGGTTGATCAGCTACCGTTCATTGGACACAAACCATCGAGCAGATCATCACCCCTTGCGTGGCGGCAGCGCGCACAGCACGGCGCCGGCCGACACCACCAGGATGCCGACGATCACGCGCAGGCCGATGGCTTCGTCGAGGAGCAGCCAAGCCCCCACCGCCGACACGCCCGGCACCAGTGCCAACATCATCGACGCCTGGCAGGCGCCGATCTTGTGGTTGGCGTAGCTGTACATGCTGCCCGCCAGCAGCGCCGCGACGACGCCCTGATAGACGCATTGCAGCGCGATCTCCCCGGCCGGCGCCAGCAGCACCGCCTTCGGCAGCCACAGCAGGTACACCGGCAGGTAGGCCACGCAGGAAAAACTCGCCACGCCGGTGATCGCCAGCCACGGCCGGACCTGCCAGCGGCGCATCAGCAAACCGAAGATGGCCCAGGTCAGCGCGGCGGCGAAGA
This sequence comes from Zoogloea sp., assembly GCF_041914405.1. Lineage (NCBI taxonomy): Bacteria > Pseudomonadati > Pseudomonadota > Betaproteobacteria > Rhodocyclales > Zoogloeaceae > Zoogloea > Zoogloea sp. Next base: position 69,054 of record NZ_JAYSDK010000027.1, on the reverse strand, counting down.
ACAACAGGTCGCCGATCCACTGGGCGCCGCCGCGGCCGGCCACCACGCTGTCGTAGCCGATCAGCACCAGCCCGAAGGACGACAGCAGCAGCGCCAGCGCGATGTGGCGGGCTAGCCGGAAACCGGCCAGCACGGCGACGATGACGATGGTCCAGAACGGGATGCCGCCGTTCACGAAGACGCCTGCGTGGGCGGTCGGCGCAAAGGCGAAACCGGAGTACACCAGCAGCCCGTAGCCAAGTCCGCCGAACAGGGCCAGCGCCATGTAGCGCGGCCAGTCGACCGGCTTGACGCGGACCAGGAAGAAAGGCAGCGCGATCAGGCCGGACACGCCGAAGCGCATCGCCGCGATGTCGAAGGGTGTCAGCACGCCCTTGCTGCCGAGGCGGGACACGATGTTGAAGCCCGACCAGCACAACACCACCACACAAGCGGCCAGCAAGCCCTTGGTGTGGTCGGAGAGGCCATGGCGGTCGGAAACAAGGTGATCGGCAGAATTCATCGGCAGGCCTTCGGCAATGTGGCCGGGGCCACACCCCGGCTCAGTTTTCACTCAACGCGCTCATTGTGGCTCATGCCGTGGCCTTCCCCGCGTCCGCCGAGCGGTGCCCACGAATAATCCGCGAACGCCATCAGCGCCTCTTCCACCGCCTGGTCGGCGCGCAGCGCGAAGGCGTCGAAACCGCAGCGATGCAGGAAGTACAGCTGATCCCGCAGCACATCGCCGACCGCCCGCAGCTCGCCGCGATAACCGTGGCGGCTGCGCAGCAGGCGGGCCAGGGAGTAGCCGCGCCCGTCGGTAAACACCGGAAAGTGGATTGCGATCAGCGGGATGTCGTCCAGCCGCGGCAGCACCGCGTCGAGCCCGTCCTCCGCCACCAGCAGCACACCGGCCCGCTGCGGTTCGAGCTCCGCCCGATGGGCCAGCCACAGGGGCAAGGGCAGCAGCAGCGGCCCGCCCGCGGCGATGGCATCGGCGATGTGCGCCGCGCTGGCGTCGGCGGCAATGGGCTGCCAGCGGTCGGCAACGATCTCGCCGTGCTTGAGGATCGCGGCGCTCATGCTCCACCTCCATACACGCGGGCCTTGAAGGGTTCCAGGCCGAGGCGCTCGACCGCGTCGATGAAGAGCTCCCCCTCGTGCCGCAGGGCCAGGTACACCTCCAGCAGGCGCTGGATCACGTAGGGGATCTGCTGGGCCGCAAAGGCCGGGCCGATCACCTTGCCGATGGCTGCCCGCGTGCCTTCCCGACCACCAATCGTCACCTGGTAATACTCCTCGTTGTTCTTGTCCACGCCGAGGATGCCGATGTGCCCGATGTGGTGGTGGCCGCAGGCATTCACACAGCCGGACATGTTGAGTTCCAGCGGCCCGATGTCGAACTGGTAGTCGAGATCCTCGAAGCGCTGCTGGACCGCCGCCGCCACCGGGATCGAGCGGGCGTTGGCGAGGGAGCAGAAGTCGCCGCCCGGGCAGCACACCACGTCGGTCAGCAGGCCAATGTTGGGCGTCGCCAGGCCCAGCGCCCGCGCGCCTTCCCACAGGGCCGGCAGGTCGCAGCGGGCGACGTGGGGCAGCACCAGGTTCTGTTCGTGGCTGACGCGGATCTCGCCGGCGCCGAAGCGCTCGGCCAGCTCGGCCACGCCGTCCATCTGCTCGGCGGTGGCGTCCCCCGGCGGCGAACCGGCTTTCTTCAGGGACAGGGTAACGATGGCACGGCCGGGGTCGCGATGCGCCGCCACGTTGCGCTCGACCCAGCGGGCGAAGGCCCGGTTACTCGCCAGCGCCGCCACGTAGGCCGAGGCCGTCGCGTCGGCGGGCGGCAGATCTGTGCGGGTGAAGAAGGCGGCCATGTCGTCGAAGGTCTGCTCGGCGATCACGCCGGGGCCGCCACGGCTCCACGCCCATTCGTCCTCCACCTCCCGCGCGAAGCCGTCCAGCGTCAGATCCTTGACGAGGATCTTGATGCGCGCCTTGTACTTGTTGTCGCGGCGGCCATAGCGGTTATAGACCCGCAGGATGGCCTCGAAGTAATTGAGCAGCTCTTCCCGCGGCAGGAAGTCCTTGAGGCACTGGCCGACCATCGGCGTACGGCCGAGGCCGCCACCGACGAAGACCTGGAAGCCGATCCGCCCGTCCTCGGCCACCCGCGCACGGGCGCCGATGTCGTGGAAGCGCACCGCCGCCCGGTCCTCCTCGCCGCCGGCAATGGCGATCTTGAACTTGCGCGGCAGGAACAGGAACTCCGGCGCCAGCGTGGACCACTGGCGGACAATCTCGCAGTAGGGGCGCGGGTCGAACAGCTCGTCGGCGGCCACACCGGAAAACTGGTCGGTAGTGATGTTGCGGATGCAGTTGCCGGAGGTCTGGATCGCATGCATCTGCACGGCGGCCAGTTCGGCCAGGATGTCCGGCGTTTCCTCCAGGCGCACCCAGTTGAACTGGATGTTGCTGCGCGTCGTGAAGTGGCCGTAGCCCCGGTCGTAGCGGCGCGCGATGTCGGCCAGCTTGCGCAGCTGGTAGGCCGCCAGCGTACCGTAGGGGATGGCGACCCGCAGCATCGGCGCGTGGCGCTGGATGTAGAGGCCGTTCTGCAGGCGCAGCGGGCGGAACTCGTCCTCCGCCAGGCGCCCGTCGAGGAAGCGCGCCATCTGGTCGCGGAACTGGACGACCCGGTCGTCCACCAGGCGCTGGTCGGTTTCGTTATAGCGATACATGGATGGTGTCTCGGTTTTCTCCGTAGGGGCGAATTCATTCGCCCTCCACCGGTTAAACAATCTCCGCGGGCGAATGAATTCGCCCCCACAGGGAATCGCCCTCCACAAGGACTCAGGGCAGCACGAAGGTGCTCTTCTCGCTGACCTGGGTGTCGGGGTCCTGGCGGGCCTTGATCAGGAAGGCGATCGGGCTGGCGCCGGATTTGGCGGCGTCGGGCGGCGCGGCAACGGTCACATGGACTTCGCGGATGCCGCCGGCCTCGCCGCTGAAGTGGCTCGCACCGACCAGCTGGATGCCGGGCAGGCCGCTCACCGCCACGTCAAAGTCGCGATCCTCTTCGGCCAGGTTCATCAGCTTGAGGGTGTAGGCGTTCTCGATGAGGCCATCGGCGGTCTCCCGCGACAGGCTGCCCCGGTCGCGCAGCACGTCCACCAGCAGCAGCGAACGCTCGCTGAGGGTCCACGCGCCGAGGGCCACGAAGACCCCGATCAGCCCGCCATACACCGCCAGCCGCGGCCGTCCACTGCGGGCTGGCCGGCCGGCCAGCTCCTGCTCTGACGCGAAGCGGATCAGCCCGACAGGCTTGGCGACCTTGGCCATCACCTCGTCGCAGGCATCCACGCACAGGCCACAGTTGATGCACTGGTATTGCAGGCCATCGCGGATGTCGATGCCGGTCGGGCAAACCTGCACGCAGATGCCGCAGTCGATGCAATCGCCCTTGCCTTGCGTTGCGCCTTGCCCGGCGCCCTGCCCCGCCGTCTTCAACGCTGCGGCGCCCTTGCGCGGCTCGCCGCGGGTCATGTCGTAGCTGACGGTGCGGGTGGTGCTGTCGAACATCACGCCCTGGAAGCGGGAGTACGGGCACATGTGCTGGCACACCGCCTCGCGGGCGAAGCCGGCCTGCACGTAGGTGAACACGCCGTAGAAGATCAGCCAGAAGCCTTCCCACGGGCCGACGTTCCAGCCCGCCACCGCCGGCAGCAGTTCGCGGATCGGCGTGAAGTAGCCGACGAAGCTGATCGCCGTCCACGCTGCCACCAGCGCCCACAGCGCGTACTTGGTGCCGCGCCGGGCCAGCTTGCCGAGGCTCGGCGGAGCCTGGTCGAGCTTCAGGCGGGCCAGGTGGTCGCCCTCGACCTTGGCCTCGATCCACATGAAGATTTCCGTATAGACCGTCTGCGGACAGGCGAAGCCGCAGAACAGCCGCCCCGCCAGCGCGGTGACGAGGAACAGGCCGGTGGCGGCGAGGATCAGCATGATGGCCAGCAGCAGCGCGTCCTGCGGCCATAGCACCAGGCCGAAGAGGTAGAACTTCTCGTGGGGAATGTCGAACAGCACGGCCTGGCGGCCGCCCCACTGGAGCCAGCAAGCCCCGTAGAAAACCAGCTGGGTGAACCACACCATCGCCCAGCGGATCGTGTTGAATCGGCCGCGCACCTCGCGGGCGTGGATCTTTCCCTTCTTGCGGTACAACTCCAGTTTGGCTTCGCGGACCTTGCTGACAGGCTTGTTCATCTGGGTATTCCTCCTGGACCGGGAGTAAATCACCCGGGGCCGGATGGAAACAGATTCAGGCTGTCGCTTTTCCTATAGATACAGATTGTTTTCTGCCCACTGGGGGTGGGCCTGTGGGGGCGAATTCATTCGCCCGCGGAGCCTGGTCAGCCGGCAGAGGGCGAATGAATTCGCCCCCACAACAGCTCCCCCACAACCGCCCTCTACAACAGCAGCCGCAAAAGGAGCCCACCATCAGTCCGAGCCCATTAAAGCAGCGCCCCCAGCGTGGCGACCGCGGCCCGCCCGCGCTCGCCGAGGGGATGGCCGAAGTTGAGGCGGATGCAATGGCCGAACTCCCGCTTGGCCGAGAAGATCGGCCCCGGCGCGATGCTGATGCCCTGCTCCAGCGCCCGGCGGTGCAGCTCCAGGGCATCGGTGCCGCGTGGCAGTTCCAGCCACAGGAAGTAGCCCCCCTGGGGCCGTGCGAGGCGCGTGTCCGAAGGGAAGTGGGTTTCGATGGCGGCCACCAGCGCCGCCTCCTGGGCCGCCAGTGTGCCGCGTAGCTGGCGCAGGTGCTTCTCGTAACCGCCGTGCTTCAGGTAGTCGGCCAGGGCGATCTGTACCGGCACCGTCGTCGCCAGGCTCAGGGACAGCTTCTGGCGCTGGATCGCCGCCGCGTAGCGCCCCGCCGCCACCCAACCGATGCGGTAGCCCGGCGCCAGGCACTTGGAGAAGGACGACACGTGCATGACGCGCCCATTCGGATCCACCGCCTTGGTGCACAGCGGTGCCTCGGCACCGAAGTGCAGCTCGGCATACACGTCGTCCTCGATCAGCGGCACGTCGTGGCGGTCGAGCAGCTCCACCAGCGCCTGCCGCCGCTCGTCCGGCACCCGCGCGCCGGTGGGGTTGGCGTAGTTGAGCATGAACAGGCAGGCCCTCACCGGATGGTGGCGCAGCGCATCCTCCAGCGCCGGCAGGCTGACGCCCTCACGCGGGTGGCTGGGGATCTCGATGACCTTCAGGCCCAGCCGCTCGGCGGCCTGCAGCCCGGCGTAGAAGGTCGGCGACTCGATGGCGATCAGGTCGCCCGGCCGCGTCACCGCCTGCAGGCACAGGTTCAGCCCTTCCATCGCGCCGGAGGTGATGACGATCTCCTGCGGCGCCACCGACGCGCCGTGGGCCAGGTAGCGCAGGGCCAGCTGGCGGCGCAGCTCGTCGTTGCCCGGCGGCAGATCGGTAACGGTAGCCAGCGGATCGAGGTGGCGCGCAGCGGCGGCCAGGCAGCGCCCAAGCTTGTCGAGGGGATAGAGATAGGGGCTGGGAAAACTGGAGCCGAGGGGCACCACCGCCGGGTCCTTGACGCTATCGAGGATCTGGAAGATGAAGTCGCTGACCTCCAGCGCCGTCGAGTGGCCGACCGGGTGGGTCATCTCCGGCTCGGCCAGGCGCTGGCCCAGGCGCGCCCGCACGAAATAGCCCGACTTGGGACGCGCCTCGACGAGGCCGCGGCTTTCCAGCAGCGCATAGGCCTGCGTCACCGTCACCGGCGCGATACCGTTGCTTTTGCAGGCCTGGCGTACCGACGGCAGGCGGTCGCCGGGACGCAGCACGCCGTCGGCAATCAGGCGGGCAGTCTGTTCGGCAAGATCCTGGTAGAGGCTCATGGGCCGGATGGTAGCAGGCCCGCCCATGCTTGCAGCACCCACAAAGCTGTATACAATTACAGCCAAAGAGAGACCATCATGCACCTTCGCTCCGTCACTGCCAGGCACTGCCGCCCCCTCCGCTCGTCCGCCAGAGTGGCCTTCCAGGCCCCTGCAGTGAGCGCCTTCCGATGAGCGGCACTACCGACACCGCTATTCCCGCCTATCTGGCCACGCTCAACGACGTCCAGCGCCAGGCCGCCACCCACGGCGTCGGTACGCCGGAGGGCGACGGGCCGCTGCTGGTCATCGCCGGTGCCGGGTCGGGCAAGACCAACACCCTCGCCCACCGGGTCGCCCACCTGCTGGCCCACGGCGCCGACCCGAGCCGCATCCTGCTGCTCACCTTCTCCCGCCGCGCCGCCGACGAGCTGGCCCGGCGCGTGCAACGCATCGCCGCCAAGGTCTCACCGCGCCATGCCCAGCTGGCCGCCACCGGTTTCCCGTGGGCCGGCACCTTCCACAGCGTCGGCGCGCGGCTGCTGCGCGAATACGCCGGCGCCATCGGCCTCGACGCGGCGTTCACGATCCACGACCGGGAAGACTCCGCCGACCTGATGAACCTGGTCCGCCACGAGCTGGGCCTGTCGGCCAAGGGCAAGCGCTTTCCGCTGAAGGGCACCTGCCTGTCCATCTACTCGGCGGCGGTCAATACCCGCGCACCGTTGAACGACGTGCTGCTGTCCACCTTCCCATGGTGCGCCGAGTGGGCGACCGAACTGAAAGCGCTGTTCCGCGCCTACGTGGCCGCCAAGCAGGCCCAGCAGGTGCTCGACTACGACGACCTGCTGCTCTACTGGGCCCAAATGGTCGGCGTGCCCGAGCTGGCCGCCGACGTGGGAGCACGCTTCAGCCACGTGCTGGTGGACGAATACCAGGACACCAACCGTCTGCAGGCCGAGATCCTGCTCGCCCTCAAGCCCGACGGCCGCGGCCTCACCGTAGTCGGCGACGACGCCCAGTCCATCTACAGCTTCCGCGGCGCGACGATCCGCAACATCCTCGACTTCCCCGGCCACTTCGATCCGCCGGCCCGCCAGCTTACGCTGGACCGCAACTACCGCTCCACGCAGCCCATCCTGGCCGCCGCCAACGGCGTCATCGGCCAGGCCAAAGAGCGTTTCTGCAAGGACCTGTGGAGCGAGCGCGCCTCTGCCGAAAAGCCGCGCCTGATCAGCGTCCGCGACGAGGCCGACCAGGCCGCCGGCGTTGTCGAGCGCATCCTGGCCCGCCGGGAGGGCGGCCTCCGGCTCAAGGCCCAGGCGGTCCTGTTCCGCGCCGCTCACCACAGCGTGCGCCTGGAGATCGAGCTGACCCGCCGCAACATCCCCTTCGTGAAGTTCGGCGGGCTCAAGTTCCTCGAGGCCGCCCACGTCAAGGACGTGCTGGCCATCCTGCGCTGGGCGCAGAACCCGCGCGACCGGGTGTCCGGCTTCCGCGCCATCCAGCTGCTGCCCGGCCTCGGCCCCAAGTCCGCCGGGCGCATCCTCGACAACCTGCAGGCCGCCCCACCGGGTTGCCTGCTGCTCGCCGAACAGCCGGTGCCCGACAGCGCCCGCCTGCACTGGCAAGAGTTCGCCGTGCTGGTGGAAGGGCTGGCCGAGGCCGGCGCCTGGCCACTCCCCGTCGAGAAGCTGGCCCTGTGGTACGAGGGCCAGATGGAGCGCCTGTTCGAGGACGCCGCCGTGCGCCAGGCCGACATCCAGCAGCTTGCGCGCATCGCCGCCACCTACCCGAGCCAGGAGCGCTTCCTCACCGAGCTGACCCTCGACCCACCCGACGCCACCAGCGACGAGTCCGGCAAGCCGCTGCTCGACGAGGACTACCTGATCCTGTCGACCATCCACTCGGCCAAGGGCCGCGAATGGCCGGCGGTGTCCCTGCTCAACGCGGTGGACGGCTGCCTGCCGTCCGATCTCGCCACCGGCAGCGAGCGGGAGATCGAGGAGGAGATGCGCCTGCTCTACGTGGCGATGACCCGCGCCAAGGACCACCTCGACCTCTACGTGCCGCAGCGCTTCTACGTCAGCGGCCAGTCCTCCACCGGCGACCGCCACGTGTACGCCAGCCGCACACGCTTCATCCCCAACCGCCTGCTCGACCGCTTCGAGACCTGCACCTGGCCCGAGGCCACGCCGGATACGCCGGCCAAGGCCGAAACCCGCCAGGCAGCAGTGGACCTGGCGGCCCGCATGCGCTCCATGTGGGACTGACCCGCGAGATTGACCGGCGGCATTGACCGATACGGAGCACCCACCTAGTCTCGAAGGGCCTCCCGATGCCTTTCGACGATGACCGCCACCGCCCGCAAGACCCTGCTGCTCGTCTATCACTCATGGACCGGCGCCACCGAGCAGATGATCCACGCCGTCGCCCGCGGCGCCGCCAGCGAACCTGATATCGACATGCGCCTGCTGCGCGCGCCCGAGGCCGGCCCCGACGACCTGCTGGCCGCCGACGGCTATGTCTTCGCGACGCCGGAGAATCTCGCGGCGATCTCCGGGCTGATGAAGGATTTTTTCGACCGCAGCTACTACGGTGCCCTCGATCGCATCAACGGCCGGCCCTACGCCGCGGTAATATGCGCGGGCAGCGACGGGAGCAACGCCGCCCGCCAGATCGCCCGCATCGCCACCGGCTGGCGCCTGCGCGACATCGCCCCGCCGCTGATCGTGTGCACCCACGCGCAAACGCCCGAAGACATCCTGGCGCACAAGCACGTACCCGCCGATGAGCTCGCCAGGGGCGAGGAACTCGGCGCCGCCTTCGCCGCCGGACTGGCGATGGGCGCGTTCTGACACAACGCAGCATAAATTTTTCGAATCGCCGAACCGCCACGCCGACGTGGCGTCGAACCTGTGTGCCCTTGAATCCGCCCCCTGCTGACTGCCGATGCCCCACAACGTTTCCCTGATCGCCCTCATCGCTGCCGGCCTCGGCCTTGCAATGGTCCTCGGCCTGGTGGCCACCCGCCTGCGCATGCCGCCGCTGGTCGGCTACCTGCTGGCCGGCGTGGCCATCGGCCCCGGCACACCCGGCTTCGTCGCTGACCTTCCGCTGGCCGGCCAGTTGGCAGAAATCGGCGTGATGCTGCTGATGTTCGGCGTCGGCCTGCACTTCTCCCTCGACGACCTGCTGGCGGTGCGCAAGATCGCAGTGCCTGGCGCCGTCGTGCAGATCGCCGTGGCCACGGGTCTCGGCGCGGCGATGGCCTTGTGGTGGGGTTGGCCGGTGGGAGAATCGGTGGTGTTCGGCCTGGCCCTGTCGGTGGCGAGTACCGTCGTGCTGCTACGCGCCCTAGAGGCGAAGGGCATCCTCGACTCGACCAACGGACGCATCGCTGTCGGCTGGCTGGTGGTGGAAGACCTGGCCATGGTGCTGGTGCTTGTGCTGCTGCCGGCGCTGGCGCCGCTTCTCGGCGCCAAGGACGCCGGCCCCCAGGCCGACCTGTCCACCCTCGTGCTGACCGTCGGTATCACCCTCGCCAAGGTATCGGCCTTCATCGCGCTGATGCTGCTCGTCGGCGGCCGTGCCTTTCCGCGTCTCTTGTGGCTGGTGGCGCGTACCGGCTCGCGGGAGCTGTTCACCCTCTGTGTGATCGCCGCGGCGGTCGGCGTGGCCTACGCGTCGGCGATCCTCTTCGATGTGTCCTTTGCGCTGGGCGCCTTCTTCGCCGGCATGATGATGCGCAAGTCCGAGTTCAGCCACCGGGCGGCGGAAGACTCCCTGCCGCTGCGCGACGCCTTTTCGGTGCTGTTCTTCGTGTCGGTGGGCATGCTCTTCGACCCGCAGGTCGTTGTCGACGCGCCCTTCAAGGTGCTCGGCGTGGTGTTCATCATCCTGTTCGGCAAGACCCTGGCCGCCATCGCCTTGGTGCTGAGCTTCCGCTACCCCCTCAACACCGCGCTGACGGTGGGCGCCAGCCTGGCCCAGATCGGTGAGTTCTCCTTCATCCTGGCGGGCCTCGGGCTGGGCCTGGGCCTGCTGACGATGGAGGGGCAGAATCTGATCCTCGCCGGCGCGCTGATCTCCATCGCCCTCAATTCGGTGCTCTTCGCGGCCATCGAGCCTGCCCAGGCCTGGGCGCGGGCCCGCTCGGCGTGGGCGCGCAAGCTCGACCTGCGGGACGACCCGCTGGCCGCGCTGCCGATGACCACCGACCGCAAGCTGCTCTCCAACCAGGTGGTGCTGGTGGGCTACGGGCGGGTCGGCCGCCACATCGCCGCGGCACTCGAGAAGCGCCATGTTCCCTGCGTGGTGGCGGACAGCAACCGGGAGGTAGTGGAAACCCTGCGCAAACTCGGCAAGGCGGCCGTCAGCGGCGATGCCTCCGACCCCATCGTACTGGTCCAGTCCCACATCACCCGCGCGGCGATGCTGGTCATCACTTCGCCGGACCCGCTGGCAGCACGCAAGATGGTGGATATCGCCCGCAAGCTCAACCCGGAGATCGTCACGGTGCTGCGCGCCGACAGTGAGGATGACGCAGACCTGCTGCGCCGGGAAAAGCTCGGCCGGGTCTTCGTCAGCCACCAGGAACTGGCCGTCGGCATGTCCCAGTACGTGATGTCGGAACTGGAGTCCGGGCGGGATGGACACCGCCATCACCACCACGGCTGAGCCCCACCTCGCCGGTCCCGCAACTCAGACCTGCGGAGCCGACTCCGGAATCCGCCCGGCAGCGGGTAGCGGCGGGAACACCGGTCGCGCAACCTCGATCGCCCACGCCGTGTCCGTCAGCAGCATGGCGGTCACTTCCGCATCGATGCGCCCCTTGTCCGCCAGCTCGTGCATGAATGACGACACCTCCGGCACCGACAGGCCCTGGCGATACGGCCGGTTCTGCACCATCGCCTGAAAGATGTCGGCGACACGCAGGATGCGCGCCTCCAGGGACAGGGTGTCACCCTTCAGGTGGAAGGGGTAGCCGGAGCCGTCCGGCTCCTCGTGGTGGTAGGCCGCCCAGCGGGCAATGTCCTCGAAGCCGTCGATGTTGCGCAGGATCTGGTAGGTCTCGAAGCTGTGGGTGTTGATGATGCGGCGCTCGCGGCTGTCGAGGCGGCCCGGCTTGTCGAGGATCTCGTCGGGCACCCGCAACTTGCCCAGGTCGTGCAGCAAGCCGGCGATCTCCAGCTTGTCGCAGTTCTCCGCCGGCACCCCCAGGCGTTCGGCCAGGAAGCGGGCCAGCCGCGCCACGCCCAGGGAATGCTCCGCGGTGAAGGGGCTCTTGGCATCGACGATCCGCGCGAAGATGCCGGCCAGCCGGCGCAGGTCGTCCATCGACGCCGGAAAAGGCTCGGCCCGCGCCAACTGGTCCAGCAGGCAGGCCTGAATGGAACGCGGCTCCAGCATCAGCCAGAAAGCCTCGGTACGCGACGCGGCCATGAATACCTCGACCAGGTCCGGCGCGAAATAGCTGCCGGCGTGCCCGGCGATGCTGTTCCGGATGCCCTCCGTATTCAGCAGCAGCGTGTTGTCCGCATAGAAGGGCGCCGCCAGCGCATCGACCCGGTCTGCCAGGTAGATGCGGTTGGCCCGGCGCGCCACGTCGGACGGTAGATCGGCCGGCAGCGCATCCCAGCGCGTGTGGTGATAACGCACCGGCAAGGCCATCGCGGCCAGCGGCACGAAGCTGGCCAGCAGGGCGTGGCCCACCTCGCAGTGGATCTGCGAGCCTTCCCAGTCGAACTCCTCGACCAGGTGGCAATGGGTGCAGGTGGACGACACGCCGATGTCGTGCAGCATGCCGAGGTCGAACAGGAAGGACGCCTCGCCCTCCGTCAGGCCTTCGGTGCGCGCACACTCGGCGGCCATGATGCCGACCCGTTTGCCGTGGGCCACGTCGTCCACGCCGACCAGATCAAGGGCATCGGACAAGGCATAGATCACGTGGTGAAGATCCGCATGAATGGTCATGAAGCCACCTCGCTGGCAGTGAAGGGACGCGCTCCGCGCCCCCGGTATTCAGTCGGGCTGCAGCCCATCTCCTGGCGGAACATGTAGGTGAAGGCCGACGGCGAACTGTAGCCCAGTTCCAATGCTATATCGGTTACCGGGCGCCCGGCCCCCAACCATTCCACGGCGCGGAACAAACGCAGGCGATGCCGCCATTCGCGCAGGCCCAGCCCCAGCTCCTTCTCGAAGCGCCGCGCCAGCGTGCGCGCTGATGCCCCCAGCACAGCCCCCCATTCGTCGGCCCCGCGAAGATCAGCGGGGTTCGCATAAAGGGCCTCGCAGAGCCGGCGCAGCATCGGGCTGGTCGGCCACGGCAGCTGGAAATCCTGCACCGGCAGGCGGCGCAACTGGTCGAGGATCAGCGCATGCACGCGGCCAATGTAGTCGGCGCTCTCGCTGCGCCCACCGATGTCCGCCAATTCGACGATCAGCGCCCTCAGTAGAGGAGACACCGCCAGCACCGAACATGTTCCCGGCATTCCCAGGTCGGGTGCATCGGCGACATAGAGATTGCGGAACTCCGCGCCGTGCAGTGCGCCGGTGGTGTGCAACACGCCGGTAGGCACCCAGATCGCCTGTTCCGGCGTGATCACGTAACGGGATTTCTCGACCATCACCACCAGCGTGCCGGCGGTGGCGTAGACGAACTGGTTCCAGCGGTGTGCATGGGGCGGAAAGATGTGGCGCGCCGGCAAGGTTTCGAAACGCTGGTAGACCGGCCCCGGCAGCGCTTCCATGTCCGGCACCTCCACCAATGCCCAGTCTTCTTCCAGTTCCATGCGCGCTCCATCCAATGCGAGGAATCAGCCTCGTGTCAGCTCATCGACAACGAAAGTCATCCTATCGAAAGTTTGACAACCGCGCACGTCCTAAGATCAAAGCCATAACAACCCGTAAAAGAGAGAACAGCATGCACGCCGCAACAACCGCCCTTCCCGCCAGCAGCGCGGCCGATCGCTACCGGGTGATCTTCGCCGGTATCTGCGCCCTGATCCTCACTGTCGGCCTGGCGCGCTTCGCCTACACGCCGCTCTTGCCGATCATGCGCGGCGAGGCCGGCCTCACCGCCATGGCCGGCGGCTGGCTGGCCACCTTCAACTACGTCGGCTACATCACCGGCGCGCTGGTGGCGGCGACGATCAGCGACCTCGGCCGCAAGTTCAAGCTGTACCGCATCGGCCTGGTGGTGGCGGTGGTCAGCACCGCCGCAATGGGCGTTACGCAGGACGTGACGCTGTGGGTCGCGCTGCGCTTCGTGGCTGGCCTGTCGAGCACCGCGGGCCTGCTGATCGCCTCCGGCCTGGTCCTCAACTGGCTGATCCGCCATGGCCACCGGCCGGAGCTGGGCCTGCACTTCGCGGGCATCGGACTCGGCATCATCGTGTCCGGGCTGGCGGTGGCCGGCATGGTCGGCCACCTGGCGTGGGACGGCCAGTGGCTGGGCCTCGGCCTGCTCGGCGTGCTGTTCTTCGTGCCGGCCTGGTTCTGGCTGCCGGCCCCGGCGCCGGTCAGCGCCCAGGCCGCCACCCAGTTGCCGGCGGCACCGTCACGGCGCTGGATGGGGCTGTTCATCGCCTCCTACTTTTGCGCCGGCTTCGGCTACGTGATCAGCGCGACCTTCATCATCGCCATCGTCGAGAAGCTGCCGATGCTGGCCGGCAAGGGCGGCTGGGTATGGGTCATCGTCGGCCTGGCGGCCGCGCCCTCCTGTTTCCTGTGGGACCGCATCGCCACGGCCTGCGGGCAAATCCCGGCGCTGCTGCTGGCCTACGGTCTGCAGATCGTGTCCATCCTGCTGCCGGCCTTCAGCGACGGCACCGCCGCCAACCTGGCCAGCGCGATGCTCTACGGCGGTACTTTCGTCGGTATCGTCAGCCTGACCCTGTCGATCATCGGCCGCTGCTTCCCGGCCAACCCGGCCAAGGCGATGGCGCGCCTGACCCTCAGCTACGGCGTCGCCCAGGTGGTCGCCCCGGCAATGGCCGGTTACATCGCCACGGTAAGCGGCAGCTACAAGGGCGCGCTGATCGTCGCCGCCTGGGTAATGGTCGCCGGCATGGCGCTGCTGGTGGCCCTGATGCGCCAGCAGCGGATCGAGCGCAAGGCCCAGCGAACGGCATAAACGCAAGAAGGGCTTGCCTCGGCAAGCCCTTCCGCTTTCACATCGGCCGGACCGGCCCCCCACCGGGCCGGCCGACGCAAATCACTTCAAGGTCGCCAGATAGGCCAGCAACTCGGTCCTTTCGGCCACGCTCGCCAGTCCGTCGTATTTCATCTTGCCGCCGGGCACGAGCTTCTTCGGCGCCGTCACGTAGGCGTCGATCTTGTCCGGCGTCCAGGTGATGCCGCTGGCCTTGAGGGCGTCGGAGTAGCTGGCATCGGCCACCGTGCCGGCCTTGCGGCCGACCACGCCGAACAGGCTCGGCCCCTTCTTGTTCTTGCCTTCACGCACGCTGTGGCACTCGGCACACTCGGTGGCGAACACATCCTTGCCCTTTTCCACGTCACCCGCGGCGTGGGCTTCGAGGGTCAGGGTGCAGGCCAGCGCGGCCAATACTGTGGCCAGCGAGGAACGGGAGATCCTGATCATCACGGTGCGCTCCATCAGAACGAGGTCCACGCGAACAGGAACAGGGTGTTGTTGTCCTTCGCGTCGCGGCCGTTGCCGTCATAGTTGGTCTTGGCACCGTTGTACTTGTTGTACATCGTGTACTGGGCGCCGAGGCGGACGTTGGCCCACGGGGCGCCCCAGGAGTTCTCCTTGCCCCACGGCGTCCAGTCGGCCTGCAGGATGTAGCCGGAGGTGTTCGGCGAACCATTGGCGAAACCGTCGCTGTACAGCGTGGCGTCAGCGGTGCCGTGGGTCACGAAGCGGCCGACCGTCGCACCCCAGGTCTGCATGTAGTGGTAGGACGCGTTGAGCTTGAACTCGTTGAGGCGGCCCTTCAGGTTGTCGGCGCCGTCGGTAGCAACCAGCTGGTTGCGGGTCTGGCGTTCGCGGATGTAGCTGGTGTTGACCGTCGCAACGTGCTCGCGGGTACCGAGGAACTGGTAAGACGCATCGACGCCCAGGTCATTGAACTTGTTGGAGCCCGGCGTGCTGCGGTCCGGCTGCAGCGAAGAGTTGAGGCCGAAGATGCCGGCGTTGAAGGCCTGCTTCTTCAGGTCCTGGAACACCGCCAGGCGCCAGTAGGCGGTGTTGCCGCCGAGCCGGCCCATGTCGTCGCCCTTGCCGAGGCCCAGGCGGCTCTGCATGGTCGGGGTCAGCGAGCGGTAGGTGCCCAGTTCGGCATACACCATGTTGTTCCAGAAGGTGTAGGCGGACACGCCGGTGACGCGCTGCTCGAGGCCACCGTTGATCAGCGTACCGGCACCACCCTGGCCGAAACCCACGGCGGAACTGGTGTAGGGGAAGCTCCACACCGGCATGCTGTTGAACGGATCCTGCACGCCCGGGTTGTTGTTCACGGACAGGCCGAAGACGGTTTCCTTGCCGGCCACCTCGGTGGTGTGAGCAAAGCGGATATCGGCCTGGTCGATGGAGGTGCGCTGGCCGATGCCGTCGTAGGTGGCCTGCACGAAGGCGCCGATCTTTTCACTCAGCCGGCCAGCCAGGAAGACCGAGGCTTCGTCCAGGGAGTGGTTGTTGTTGGGGCTGGACTTTTCCGGCGCCGGATCCTGGTTCTTGGCAGTCCGCGTGAAGGACGCCACCACCATGCCGGACAGCGGCACCTTGCCGCCCTTGCCGTCGGAGTCGGTATAGCCGCCGATCTTGAACTTCACGCCGTAGGGCGTCAGTTGCGGGCCGTAGGCGCCAATGTGGCAGGCCGCGCATTCCTGCCCGGTCTGGCGTGCAAAGCTCGGCACGGCGTGGGCGGCCGGCGCAGCGGCGAGGAAACCGGCCGCGGCCAACACCAGGCTGGCAGTGTGCCGGATCGCGGACAGACGGGTTTTCCCCCCGGAAAAAATCGGATGCATGTTTGTCCTTGTACTTGTGGTGAAGAAAAAAACGAGGAATCCCGCAGGACGGGCTGACTCACCGCCACGGGACGAATCAATGAAGGTTCAGGACTGGCGAACCGGCAACATCGCGCGCAGCACGTTGTCGCGACGCACAAAGTGGTGATGGAGGGCTGCCGCGGCATGCAAACCGACCAGGCCGATCAGCAGCCAGGCGGCGTTCTCGTGGTATTCGGCCAGATCGTCGGCCAGGTCCTCATCCTGCCCCACCAGCGGCGGCAGATTGACCAGGCCGAAATAGGTCACCGGCTTGCCATTGGCGCTGGACAGGGCCCAGCCGATCAGTGGCAGCGCCATCAGCAGCACGTAGAGGGCCAGGTGCGCCAGCTCGGCCGCCAGGCGGGCCAGCGGCGGCATGTCTGCGGTCGGCGGCAAGGGCCGGTGGGCCAGGCGCACGACGATGCGGGCCATCGCCAGCAGCGCGACGGTCAGTCCGATACTGCGATGGATGTTCATGAGGGTCGCGCGCAGGGCCTTTTCCTCAACCCCTTCACGCACGAAGGCGATACCGATCACCAGTGCGATCAGCAGTGCCGTCGCCCAGTGCAGGAAAACCAGGAGACCGGGCCGGCGCAGACCGGCGGAAGAGTCGATGACGGGAGATTCGGAAGTGCTGTGCATGACCATCGGGTCCACGTTGGATGACCCGGCGGACCATAGCGATTGACAGCCTTCAATTGCCTGACAATCCGTAAGGGATTATCCGATCCGGCATAAAAAACAGCATCGAACGGGCGAACTCCCTCGCCCCCGAGTCATTGCCGCTCAGGAACGATCACGTCGGAGGCATCCGGAAAGGCAACCCGGATGCATGTGCCGACACCCTCGCTGCCGCTGGCGATCGTCACATCGGCGGCATGGCGGTCGGCCACCTCCTTGACGATGGCCAGGCCCAACCCGGTGCCCGGCACGCCATCGCCCGCAGCGCGGTAGAAACGTTCGAAGACCCGGTTGCGTTCACTCTCCGGGATGCCCGGCCCGTCGTCCTCGACCTCGACGAAGACCCCCTCCTCGTCGCTGCGCCCGCAGCGCACGGTCACCCTTCCGCCTTCCGGCGTATAGGCGATGGCATTGTCGATGAGATTGGCGAGCATCTCCCGCAACATCCAACTGGACCCCAGCACCGGAGCCGGAGCCGTCTCGAAGCCCAGGTCGATTTGCTTGGCGAGGGCATCGTCGAGCAGGTCCGAGGCAGCATCCTCCAGCAGAGCGGCCAGATCCACCGGACGGTGGTCGCTGACCAGCGCCCCCTCCGACGACGAGCGGGCCAGCGCCAGCATCTGGTTGGTGAAATGCACCAGACGGCCGGTGGATTCACGCAGCCGCTCGATACGCGGCCGGGCCTCGACAGGCAGGGTTTCGACGGCGAGTTCGAGCTGGGTCTGCAGGCCAGCCAGCGGCGTGCGCAACTGGTGGGCGGCGTTCGACAGGAAGGCCTGCTGGGCCCGCCCCGCCCGCCCCAGGTGTTGCAGCAGGCGGTTGATGGCCCGCACCAGCGGCCCGGCCTCGGCCGGCACGCCGGCCTCGGCGATCGGGCTGAAGTCGTTGGGCCCACGGGCGGCGATACCGCGCCCGAGGGTATCCAGCGGCTTCAGCGCATAACGCACGCCGAAATACACCAGCAGCAGCGCCGCAGCGATCAGCAACAGGTTCGGCCAGAAGATCATCGCCAGGATACGGTTGGCGGCATGCCGGCGCTTGAGGGTCGTCTCGGCGACGATCACCGTTGCGGTCATGCGCGGGCTTTCGTAGCGGTAACTGGCGGTCCGCAGCGCGCGTTTGCCGATCTTCGCGTTCTGCACGATGCTGCGGTTGGCGACCTCCGGTCGCGGTAGCTGCAGCAGCTCGGCATCGCCGGCGATGACCTTTTCCTGACCGTCGAAGACCACGTACTCGATCTTGTCGATGGCATCGGAACGCAGGATCTCGTCCGCCGCCGGCGGGATGTCCACCTCGATATCCTTGTCGTCGTCATCCCGCTCAAGGCGCGTGACCAGCGCAACCGCCGTGCCAGTCAGCGCATTGTCATAGGCTTCGTTGGCGATACTCAGCGCCGAGCGGTAGTCGGCGACCATGCTGGCCGCCAGCAGGATCAGCAGCGGCCAGGAAATGACCAGCAGCAGCCGGTTGCGCAGCGCGCGGGCCTCACCGAGGCGCGGCATCGGCGTCTCCCCCTTCGCCGGCCTCGATGCGATAGCCGATGCCACGCACGGTCCGGATACCGACCCCGCTGGCGGACAGCTTGCCACGCAGGCGCGACACGTAGATCTCCACCGCGTTGGGGGTGATCTCCTTGTCCCATTGGCTGAGGCTGTCGGCCAGCTTTTGCTTGGCCACCACTTTGGGCGCCCCCAAGGCCAGCTGTTCAAGCACGCCCCACTCCCGGCCGGTCAGTTCCAGCTCGGTACCCGCCAGCGTTGCGCTGCGCCGCTGCAAGTCGAGCACAAGCGTACCGATGCTCAGCGTCATGCTCGCCGCCGAACGACTGCGCCGGATCAAGGCCCGGATGCGGGCGAGCAGCTCGGGTAGCAGGAAGGGCTTGACCAGGTAGTCGTCCCCCCCCACGTCCAGGCCAACCACCCGATCGTCCAGCCCATCACGGGCGGTGAGGATCAGGATCGGGGTCAAGACGCCGCGGCGGCGCGCCCGGCGGATCAGCTCCAGCCCGTCCATGCCCGGCAGGCCGATATCCACGATTGCCAGGTCGTAGGCAGTATGCCGCAGCGCCGCCTCGGCCGGCTCGGCTGCTTCCAGGCTGTCCACCATGAAGCCCTCACGTTCCAGACCTTCGACCAGGCCGGCGGCAAGGGTCTTGTCATCTTCCACCACAAGGATGCGCATACTCGAAAACCTCTGTCAGATCCGCTCGCCCAGCCCATCGCGCCAGAAGCGCTCCATCGCGATGTACGCATAGGACGCCGACCAGCCGATCAACAGCAGGCCATTGAGCGCCTCGGTGCCGGCCAGTAGGCGCACGTCACCACCGGGCACCACATCACCGTAGCCGAGGGACGTGAAGGTCTCGGCGGAAAAATACAGGGACACCGCCAGCGAGAAACGCCCTTCATCCCCCACCGAACCGAGTCCGGCGTAACGCACCAGGGCAAACACCGCGAACGCGTACAGGGCAATCTCCAGCAAATGCGCCATGAAGGTGCCGAGGATGACGACGATCAGCTTGGCCCGCGGGCGGATGGGCAGCTCGGGCAGCCACAAGCTCAGGCCGCGTAGCACTTCATAGTGGATCACGGTCGTCAGCACGACCAACAGCAGGCAAGCAGAAACGATCAGGGCCATCGGCTCGGAAACTCCTCAACGGGCGGCAGCAGACGCCACCGGCCCGCATTCTGTCACGCGAAGCTGACAACAAGGCTCAGGCTGGCTCCTCGCCGCCGTAGCCGATGACCGCCTTCACTTCGAGGAACTCCTCCAACCCGTAGATGCCCCACTCCCGCCCAAGGCCCGACTGCTTGTAGCCGCCGAAAGGCGCGCCAAGATCGACCGGCGCGCCGTTGAGGTGCACGTTGCCGGTGCGCAACTGCCGGGCAACAGCCCGCGCCCGCGCCAGATCGGATGACGACACATAGCCCGACAGACCGTAGGGCGTGTCGTTTGCGATGCGGATGGCGTCCGCCTCGTCCTTGTAGCCCAGGATGGACAGCACCGGGCCAAAGATCTCTTCGCGGGCGATGGCCATACCCGGAGCCACCCGGCTGAACACTGTCGGGCGCACGAAATAGCCGCACTCCATGCCGTCCGGCCGGCCAGGCCCGCCGGCCACCCGCTTCGCGCCTTCCGCGATGCCCTGGGCGATGAAGGCCTGCACGCGTTCGAACTGGGCGCGATTGGCCAGCGGCCCCATCGTCGTCGCATCATCCAGCGGATCGCCGACCACCACCCTCGCCAGGCTCTCCGCTGCGATCGCCTCGACCTCGTCGAGACGGCTTTCCGGCACCAGCATGCGCGACGGCGCGTTGCAGTTCTGGCCGCTGTTGGTCATCAGGCTCAGCACGCCGTGGCGCACGCTCTTCTGGAAGTCCACGTCGTCGAGCAGGATGTTGGCGGACTTGCCGCCGAGTTCGAGGGCCACCTTCTTCACCGTGTCAGCAGCGCCCTTCATCACCTGCTTGCCGGCCCGCGTCGAGCCGGTGAAGGAGACCATGTCCACCTCGGGATGGGTCGTCAGCGCGTTACCGACCCCCGCCCCGTCGCCATTCACCAAGTTAAAGACGCCCGCCGGCACGCCGGCCTCGTGCAGGATCTCGGCCATCACGATGGCCGAGAACGGTGCCAGCTCGGACGGCTTGAGCACCATCGTGCAGCCCGCTGCCAACGCCGGCGCGATCTTGCAGGCCATCTGGTTGGCCGGCCAGTTCCACGGGGTGATCAGCGCGCAGACACCGATCGGCTCGCGCAGGATGCGCGTCGTGCCCTGGGCCTTCTCGAAGGGAAAATCCTTCAGCACCGCCAGCGCGGTCTTGAAATGGGCCAGGCCGGAGCCCGCCTGAGCGCTGCCGGCCAGGGCCTTCAGCGGCGCGCCCATCTCCTCGCTGATGGCGCGGGCCATGTCATCGTAGCGCTTCTTGTAGGCAGCGCAGATGCGTGCCAGTAGCTCCAGGCGTTCCTCGCGGGACGTCGCCGCGAACGCCGGAAATGCCGCCCGCGCAGCCGCCACGGCAGCCTCCGCATCGGCGATGGAGCCGATCGCGACACTGCCCGCGACCGCTTCGGTAGCGGGGTTGATCACGTCCAGGCGGGCCGTGCCCAGGGCTTCGACCCAACGTCCGCCGATGTAGAACTGATGATGATTGCGCATGCCTCCGTCCTCCTCCTTATCGGTATTGAGGACGGAAAGTACAGGAAAGGGGGGCGGGCCGGGAAGACACCGCCCCCGGCCAGGCTCAGGCCTGGTCGATGCTGAGGTAGACCTGGGTCTGGTTGAGCAGCAGGTAGGCGATCTCGCCGAAGGTCATCGGCCCGACGAGGGAGCCCGAGCGCCGGCCTTCCAGCCCGCAATACAGGTAGTTGAGGATGCAATTGCACGACCACAGCGGCGGGTGATCCGGCTCTGCGCCGGTCGCCACCCCGAAATCGGCCGGCGCCGCGAAACGGTACTCCACGTCGTCGAACACCGGTGCGTAGAAATCGACACGCCCAGCCTGCGCATCCACCGCCTTGATCGACACGTTCACCGACGCACCACCGTAGTCCGCCACCAGCGGCAGGCGGATGTCCGCGTGGCGGGTCGCCAGGTAGCTGGCGAAATCCGTCTCCACGCCATTCACCAGGCAACGGGTGGCCGAGAAACCGGTTTCGGGGAAACGCAGGCTGTCCCCATCGCCCTGCTCCATGCGGTTGAAGATCTCGATGCGGGCGTACTCGCTGTCCGGCAACGGCACGTGCATCACTACCGCCCGTTCGCCGTCGAAACTGAGCGTCGTCCCATCAACGACCAGCGGCGCGACACGGCCGAAGTCAGCCAGGTGGCTGCCGGCAATCCAGCCGACGATGGGCTTGATGAACATGTCCGGAAAGCCCGGCGCCTTGCGGGCGTAAAGGGAATGGATCGCCGAGAAGGCCGGGATGATGATCAGCGTGAAGCCGTTGGCCGGGCCGTCCTCGCAGACGTGTTCGAGGTTGGTGATGTCGTAGAAGCGGATCGTCGGCGCACCCGCCGTCGCCGGGATCTCGGTGACGAACACCTTCTCGGACGTCACCAGGCCACCCTCATCACCCATGAAATAGGGAATCGTGCCGCCGATCCAGTTGCCGGCCGGCAGGCGCCGCAACACGGCCTCATCGCCGGAGATCATCAGGAAGCCGCCGGACGCAATCAGCGCGGCCGCCTCATCCACCGTCATCAAACGGTTCGCAGGGGCATTCATTATTCGGTTCTCCCTCGGTAGGACAGCGCGACGGCTCAGGCCGCTTCTTTGCTGAGTTGCTGCAGTTCGTGGGACAGCATGCGCTCGTTCTTGACGAAGTAGCGGTGCAGATCGCGCAGCTTCATCATGCGCACCTCCTCGTCGGCGATCACCGCCACCTGAGAGCGGATGCGCGACAGCAGCAACTGGAGGCTCAGCACGCGCACGTCGATGTTGAGTGTGCCATCCACCAGGCGCAGCCACACCGGGTCGGACAGGCTGGGCACCTGGCTACCGGGCAGCGGCTTCACGCCGTCCTCGAAATAGGCGAGCACCGCACTGAGCGGCCGCGCGGCCGCCGAGTCCGGCGCCGAGGTCGTTTCGCCAACACTGTGCTGCCCCTTGTCGAGGGCGTAGCGGTAGCGCCACAACTCGCCCATCGGCACCTCGAGCAGCGTACACACGCCGGCCATGCCGACACCTTCGTTGAGCAGGGACAGGATCTGGCGATCCAGCGCCCGCGTGAAGGGCATGCCTGCCTCCCCCGCCCATTGCTGGCGCGGCAACTCGCTGCCCAGCGGCGGACGCACCCGCACCTGGACCTTCCAGCCACCAAAGCCGATGTGCCGCCACATCACCTCGGGACCGCTCTCCACGGGCTTGCCGCGGCCGAAGCCGAACCAGCTGCGCGGCGCCTCGACGCCGATATAGACATCCATGCAGCGGTTGAACTCGTCGGCGCGGCAGTCAAGAACCGTCCAGGGCTCCTGGACCTGCAGCAGCTGGCGCCACAACATCAGTGCATCTGCCATACCCACCTCACTCAATAGTAGGGACGGGCGCGACACACGCGCCAGCCCCGGGGACGGAAGCAAAGTGGAGAAACGCTGGCAAGGGACATGCCAGCAGCGTGTTTTCCCGGCGCGGGCCAGCCCTTGCGGCATGCGCCGGGAGACGCCCCCGCCGATGGCAGCCGACACACCGAGGATTGCCGCGGCGCACCATGTACTGCATCTGAACACCTGCTCCGCAGACAGGCGCCAAGGCCTGCTACAGAGCGAGTCAACCGGCGCGGACAGGAAACCACTCTCCCATTCCGTGCAAACGATATTACCGCCTGCGGACGCGCTTTGGGCCACCACGAAGGAGGTATGGACGATCCCCAAAACGCCGGAGCCGGCCTCCCGAAGGAAACCGGCTCCGTATGCTTAAGCGACCGATCCGATGATCGATCAGGCCTTGGCGAAGCCGATGCGGCCGTCGGCGCAGCTCACCCGGATAGTGTCCTTGGCGGCGAACTGCCCCTCGAGGATGCGCTTGGCGAGCGGGTTCTCGATGTGCTCCTGGATCGCCCGCTTGAGCGGCCGCGCACCGAACACCGGGTCGAAGCCGGCCTTGGCCAGTTCGAGCAGCGCGTCGTCGCTGACGTCCAGATGCATCTCGAGCTTGGCCAGACGCTTCTCCAGGTAAGCCAGCTGGATCCGCGCGATGGACGCGATGTGCTTCTCGTCGAGGCCATGGAAGACCACCACTTCGTCGATCCGGTTGATGAATTCCGGCCGGAAGTAGGTCTTCACCTCGCCCATCACCGCCAGCTTAATGATCTGGTAATCATCGCCGGACATCTGCTGGATCATCTGCGAGCCGAGGTTGCTGGTCATCACGATCACGGTGTTCTTGAAGTCCACCGTGCGGCCCTGGCCGTCGGTCATGCGGCCGTCGTCGAGCACCTGCAGCAGCACGTTGAAGACGTCCGGGTGGGCCTTCTCGACCTCGTCGAAGAGGATCACCGAATACGGCTTGCGACGCACCTGCTCGGTCAGGTAGCCGCCTTCCTCATAGCCCACGTAACCCGGAGGCGCGCCGATCAGGCGGGCCACCGAATGCTTCTCCATGAACTCGCTCATGTCGATGCGGATCAGGTGCTCCTCGCTGTCAAACAGGAACTCGGCCAGCGTCTTGCACAGCTCGGTCTTGCCGACGCCCGTGGGGCCGAGGAACAGGAAGGAACCGTAGGGCCGGTTCTCGTCCGACAGGCCGGCACGGGAGCGGCGGATCGCATCGGCCACCAGGCGCACGGCTTCGTCCTGGCCGACCACCCGCTGGTGCAGGCGCTCTTCCATCTTCAGCAGCTTCTCACGCTCGCCCTGCATCATTTTGGAAACCGGGATGCCAGTGGCGCGGGACACCACCTCGGCGATCTCCTCGGTGCCCACTTCCGTGCGCAGCAGCTTGTTGACCGGCTTCGCATCGCCGGTCGCCTCGGCCTTCTTGAGCTGGGCCTCCAGCTGCGGCAGCTTGCCGTACTGCAGTTCGGCCACCTTCTCGAGCTTGCCTTCCCGCTGCAGCTTGGCGATGTCGGCCTTCAGGCGGTCGATCTCTTCCTTGATCTGGGCGGAACCCTGCACCGCCGACTTCTCGGCCTTCCAGATTTCCTCGAGGTCGGAGTATTCCTTCTTGATGCGGGCGATCTCCTCCTCGATCAGGCCGAGGCGCTTGAGGGACGCTTCGTCCTTCTCCTTCTGCACCGCCAGCTGCTCGATCTCCAGCTGGATACGACGACGCTCGAGCTTGTCCATCACCTCGGGCTTGGAGTCGATCTCCATCTTGATGCGCGACGCCGCCTCGTCGATCAGGTCGATGGCCTTGTCCGGCAGGAAGCGATCAGTGATGTAACGGTGGCTCAGCTCGGCCGCAGCGACGATGGCCGGGTCGGTGATCTCCACGCCGTGGTGCAGCTCGTACTTCTCCTTCAGACCACGCAGGATGGCGATGGTCGATTCGACGGAAGGCTCTTCCACCAGCACCTTCTGGAAACGGCGCTCCAGCGCAGCGTCCTTCTCGATGTACTTGCGGTACTCGTCCAGCGTCGTTGCGCCGATGCAGTGCAGCTCGCCGCGGGCCAGCGCAGGCTTGAGCATGTTGCCGGCGTCGATGGCGCCCTCGGCCTTGCCGGCGCCGACCATCGTGTGGATCTCATCGATGAACAGGATGATCCTGCCTTCGTCCTTAGCGATGTCGTTGAGCACCGCCTTCAGGCGCTCCTCGAACTCGCCGCGGTACTTGGCACCGGCCAGCAGGCCGGCCATGTCGAGGACCAGCACCTTCTTGCCCTTCAGGGTCTCGGGCACTTCCTCGTTGACGATGCGCTGGGCCAGGCCCTCGACGATGGCGGTCTTGCCGACGCCCGGCTCGCCGATCAGCACCGGGTTGTTCTTGGTGCGCCGCTGCAGGATCTGGATCGCCCGACGGATCTCATCGTCGCGGCCGATCACCGGATCGAGCTTGCCCTGGCGAGCCCGCTCGGTGAGATCCACGCAGAACTTCTTGAGGGCTTCGCGCTGGCTCTCCGCATCCGCGCTGCCCACGTTCTGGCCGCCGCGCACGGCGTCGATGGCCTGCTCCAGGGCCTTCTTAGTCAGGCCGTGTTCCTTCAGCAGTCGGCCGCTCTCGCCTTTGTCGTCGGCCAGCGCGAGCAGGAACATCTCGCTGGCGATGAACTCATCGCCACGCTGCTGGGCAGCCTTGTCGGTGAGGTTGAGCAGGTTGCCCAGGTCACGCCCGACGGACACATCACCGCCATGGCCCTGCACCTGGGGCAGGCGCTCTAAAGCCTTGATCAGGGCCGCCTTAAGGGCTCCCACATTGACGCCAGCCCGCTGCAGCAGCGACGCGGTGCTACCGTCCTCCTGGCTGAGCAGGGCCAGCAGCAGGTGCTGGGGCTCGATGAACTGCTGGTCGTTGCCGACGGCGAGGCTCTGGGCCTCGGCGAGGGCTTGCTGGAACTTGGTGGTGAGCTTGTCGTAGCGCATAAGGCCTCCGGATCTTGGTCTGAGGCCTAAATGGGGCGATACCGGCGAACTTCAAGGCCGCCCAACACGCCCCACTGATCTATATCAAGCCGGGCTCAACGCAAGCCGTCGAGAAAAGCCACGATCCGCGCGGCTACCCGCTCCGGCGCTTCCACGTGGGGATAGTGGCCGGAGCCCTCCAGCAGCAGGCTCTCGCCGCGCAGCAAGGCCGTAATAAGACGGGCTTCGTCGGCCGGGTCGGCGAAATCCGGATCGTCGGAGCCCATCACCACCAGGCTGGGCACGCGGACCTGATCGAGGATCGCGTCCGTATCAGCCTTCGACAAGCCAATCATTGTCTCCAGCGCCTGCATACGCCCCGGCTCGCGCAGGCTGCGGGCCAGGCGCTCGCGCTGCTCCGCGTGGTCGTGCGGCGGAGCCAGCGGAAACAGGCTGTCCCAATATTTCAGCCAGAAAGCCGTCCGCCACGGGCCGGCAAAGCCCAGCCACAAGGCTGCCCTCATCCACGGCGAGGCCGGCAGATCGCGCAGAACCGGGCCCAGCAACACCGTGCCGCGCACCCGCTCCGGCGCATCATGGGCTGCCCACAGGGCGGCGCCCGCGGCGAAGGAGTTGCCGAGCACCACAGCCGACGGCGCACCAAGATGATCCATCAGCGCCAGCACATCGCCGCCAAGCGCGTGGGCCGAGTAGTCCGCCCACACCACGCTCGACTCGCCCTGCCCACGCACGTCCAGGCTGACGACCCGGTAACCGGCAGCCACGAGCAGCGGGCGCAGGAAACGGTACTGGGCGCGCAGGTCGCCCATGCCGGGCAGTGCGATCAGCAGCGGGCCATCGCCACCGCTGTCGTCGTAGGCCAGACGACCGCCATCCCGCTCCAGGAAACGGGTTTCGGGGTTCGGCGCAGGCTGTTCGGCAGCAACCGGGGTAGCCAGAAAGCCGGCCAGCAACAGCAAGGAGGAAAGGAATTTCATCGTCGTGACGTCCAATGCAATGGGAATGACGTCACTGTAGGGATTTGCACCCCATACGAAAATTGCCAAAAATTCTTGATCAGCTATACATTTTCGTATGAGCTCAACATCGCCCGACGAACCCGACTGGGATCTCTACCGCAGCTTCCTGCACGTCTTGCGGGAAGGCAGCCTGTCCGGCGCCGCACGTGCCCTCGGCACCACGCAGCCCACCATCGGGCGCCGCCTGGAAGCCCTGGAGGCTGCCCTCGGCTGCACCCTGTTCATCCGCACGCCGACTGGCCTGCAGGCCACGGATACCGCGCGGCGCCTGGCCGCACCGGCCGAGGCGATGGCGGCACAGGCCGGCGCGCTGCGGCGGGCCGCCTCCGCAGGCCAGGACGAGATTGCCGGTACCGTACGCCTCACCGCCAGCGAAACCATCGGCGGCGAGGTACTGCCACCGATCCTCGCCGAGCTACAGGCCGCTCACCCGGCGATCCGCATCGAACTGGCCCTCACCAAGCGCAACGAAGACCTGCTGCAGCGGGAGGCCGACATCGCGGTGCGCATGGTTCGCCCGAGCCAGGAGGCCCTCGTCGCGCGCCGCATCGGTACGCTGGTCATCGGTCTGTACGCCCACCGGCGCTACGCGGAACGGCGCGGCCTGCCGTCAGTGATCGACGAGTTGGACGGCCACGCACTGATTGGCTTCGACCGGGACGCCGGTGCGCTGCGCGCCTTGCAGCAAAGCGGCCTGCCACTGACGCCCGAGGGCTTTGCCTTCCGTTGCGACAGCGAGCACGCCCAGCACGCCGCCCTCCTCGCCGGCCTTGGTATCGGTGCCTGCCAGAGCGGCATCGCGGCGCGCCACCCGGCGCTGCTGCCGGTACTGCCGGGCCAGGTGCGCTTCGAGCTGGAAATGTGGCTGGCGATGCACGAAGACCTGCGCAACGAACCACGCATCCGCCGGGTCTTCGATTTCCTCGCCGACGGGCTGGAGCGCTACGCTCGCGGCTAGCGCATCTGGAACAGCTCCTGGTGGAAATCTGCGTCGGCCAGGCCGTGGGCGACGAAGTCCTCCCGCAGCGCCTGCCCAAATGCCGGCGGGCCGCAGAACCAGACACTGGCATCCGCCCACTCCGGCACCGCCGCGCGGATGCGGTCACCGTCCAGCCGGCCGTCGCGCTTCCCGACCAGCAGGTGCAGGCGCACACCAGCCGCCGCTGCATCGGCCACCAGCTTGTCGATGGCAGCCTGCTCGAAATCCGCGGTCGGATGGAACAGGTCGATGCTCTGCGTGCCCGCGGTGCGAGCGAGCTGTTTCATCCGCGCGACGAAAGGCGTGATGCCGATGCCCGCCCCGATCCAGATCTGGCGGGACTTGCGGTCCTCGAAATCAAAACAGCCGTAGGGGCCTTCGACACGCACCGGCATGCCCACGCGCAAGCTGTCGCGCAGGCGGCCGGTGTGGTCGCCGAGGGCCTTGGTGATGAAGACGATCCGGCGCTCGGTGGCATCCCAGGCCGACGCGATGGTGTAAGGGTGGGCGCCTTCCTTCGGGTTGGAGGTCACGAAGGCGAACTGCCCCGCCGCGTGCCCGGACCAGCCCTCGTCGAGCCGGATCGCCGTTTCCAGCACGCGCAGTTCCGGGTAGTAGGTCAACGACTCGATCTGCCCGCCAGCCCGCCGCCGGGCGCCGATCCGCCCGGTCAGGGACAGCAGTGCGGCCAGCACACCGGCAAGGATCAACACAGCCATCACCCAGCCCAGCGGCTGCGTCCAGTAGGCGAACTTGATCAGCACCAGTGAGTGATAGGCCAGCACCAGGAACAGCGCCGCCAGCCATTTGTGGGTCTTGGTAAACAGGTGATAGGGAAAGCGTTTGACGAGGGCCAGCGCAATCAGCACGACCGCAGCGTAAAACGCCCACTCGCCGAGGGATTCCGCCGTTCCGCGCTGTGTACGGAGCCAACCTTCGACCAGCCCCAGGCTCTCGCCGGACGGCGGTTTGCGCGGTGGCTTTACCAGCCAGCCCCAGCCGACCATCCACTTGGTGCCCTTCGCCCACCACCAGTGCAGCACACCGGCCACCAACGCCGTGATGCCCAGCCACTTGTGCAGGCGGTACATCTTGTCGAGCCCGTCGAGATGCGGCTCCAGCCACTTCGGCCGCACCGCCAGCAGCATGCCGACGCTCATCGCCCCGATGGCGATCACCCCGCTCAACTGGACGAAGACCGTCCGGAAGGAAAAATAAGTGAAAGGCTCGGGCACCAGCGTGTCGGCCAGCAGCCACAGCCCGGCGAGCGCCAGCAAGGACACCCACAAGACGAGTTTGATGCGTTTCATGTTCTAGCGTTCCGGATTCACGATGGCCTGACCTCAGCTTGCCAAGCAGCCCTGGACACACGCGCCTTACAAGCTGAAACGGGCCACGCTGCTGCTCAGCATCCGCGCGGACCCCTCCATTTGCTGGGCTGCGTTGGCCACGGCCACCACGGCGGCGGAGTTCTCATCGGACATCTGGGCAATGCCTTCGACGTTCTTCGACAAATGGGTCGCCGCCGAACGCTGCTCAACCAAGGCGTCGGCGATCTCGTCCATCGCCAGCTTGACGTCGCCCGACATCCCACAAATTTCATCCATGGACAGACGCGCCCCGGCAGCGGTTTCTGCAACACGGAACACGTCCCTGCTGGCGTCCTTCATGCTGCCCGCCGCCGCCGCCGAACTCTGCTCGACAGCAGCAATGATGCTGGAGATATCCTGTACCGACAGGGAGGTTCGTTCCGCCAGCTTGCGAACCTCGTCGGCCACCACTGCAAAACCACGCCCCTGCTCGCCCGCCCGCGCGGCCTCGATAGCGGCATTGAGCGCCAGCAGATTGGTCTGCTCCGCTACCTCCTTGATGACCGTCGCGATGCTGCCAATCCCCTTGATCTGCTCGGACAGGGCGTGGATGCCATTGGCAGCGTCCCCTACGTCGGTGGCCACTTCCTGGATGCTCTGCGTGGCCGCGGCCACCTGCTGCCCACCGGTATCGGAAATCCGTCCCGCCTCCCCGGCCTTCTGCGACGCGCCATGGGCGTTGGCGGCCACGTGCTCGATGCTCACGGTCAATTGCTCCACCGCCGCAGCGGCCGTCGAAGTGGAACTTGCCTGGGCCTGGACGCTGGCCGAAACCTGCCCTGCCGCAGACGACACATCCCCCGCAATCCGGGACAGCACGCCCGCCTCCTTGACCACCAGCCCGATGATCCCGGCGAGGTCAGAACGCATGCGGATCAAAGCCGCCATCAGCTGCC
The DNA here is from genome assembly GCF_041914405.1 of Zoogloea sp. Classification (NCBI taxonomy): domain Bacteria; kingdom Pseudomonadati; phylum Pseudomonadota; class Betaproteobacteria; order Rhodocyclales; family Zoogloeaceae; genus Zoogloea; species Zoogloea sp. The sequence goes on along the minus strand of NZ_JAYSDK010000027.1, from coordinate 39,215 downwards.
CGAGCTCATCCTCGGCCCCAGGCTGCAGGCCGTCGTTCCGCAGATTGCCGCTGGCGACCTGTTCAGCCAGCGACCGTGCATCCAGAATGCGCCGGGCGAAACTGCCGGACAGCACCAACGCCAGGACAACGCCAATGACCACCGCGATCAAGGCCACCACGACCACCTCGGTGCGAATGGAACCGGCGCTCTGCTGGATCGACTCAACCGCCGCCGCCATCTTTTCCTCCTGGTGCGTGGACAGTGCATCCACCGCCTTCCGAAAACCGATGATGGCCGGGCTGTAGTCCGATTTGATGAAACTCAGCGTCGCCGCACTGTCGCGGGCTGCCAATAGCTCGAACAGACGCGGATACATCGCACCGATCGGCACCCGCGCATCCTTGATCGCCTGAAACATGCGCCGTCCGCTTTCGGAGGCAACCAGTTTCTCAAGCCGGTCCAGATCTGCGGCATTGGCTGTCGCCATGCCTTTCAGCTTGCCAACGATCCTCTCGAGCTCCTGCGGATCCTGCTCCACGGCCCCGGCCAGCGCCAGCCCCTCCGCCTCGATGGCCCGCTTGGTGAGGTTATTGGCAAAAACCGCCTTCGGATACACGTCCGTCTGGATGGCGACGGCCTCACCCGTAAGCTGAGAAAACCCCCAATAGGCGGAAGCGCCAATCACCAACATCAACACGATGACGGCCCCGAAACTCGCAAACAACTTGGCCCTGATACTCAGACCGGATAAACGCATGATTACTCCCTTGCGCGCACTTAAACGCGATTATTCTTTTTGACTGACCGGAAATCGGAGTGCCTTTGTCATTTTACGCCCACCGGCGAGGGATGAACGCCGGCTTTACCCGGCCGGTGAAGCATCGTTGAACAGGCAATCGCTGACGCCCCTGGATGATCGACGCTCCGGCCGACGCGATCCTTCGTGCTCCAACAGCAGCCTGCTAGCCAACGCGAATGCGCTCCCCGTAGCCAGTCATCTCCAGGTAGCCGCGGCCAAGCTCCCGCCCGCCCTCGACGACCCGCACCGCGCCCTCCCAGTACACCGAGCCGGTGGAGCGGCGGCTGTCCAGCTCCTGGTCGTCCAGCAGCGGCCGCAGGCCGAACTCCCGCTCACCGACGCGCAGCCGCCATTCCACCGGATAGGTGATACCGGTGCGCGGCGAACGCCATTCCCGGACGGGCGTGAAGACGATCTCCGCTGGACGCAGGACCCGCGCGCCACCACCGGCCAGTTGCCAGGTCGCCGCTGCCCACAACGCGCGCCCCTGTCCGTCGCGCAGGCGGAAAGCCATCAGCGCGCTGCCGTCATCCAGGTTGAGCCCGACCCAGTCCCAGCCTTTGGCGCCTTCCGGCAGCAGCTCGCTGGACCATTCGTGGTCCAGCCAGGCCGTACCACGCACTGGCTGAGTCCGGCCATCGAGGGTCACGCTGCCGCTCACCGCCAACTGCGGGCGGCTGTAGTAGTAGCTGGCGTGGCGCGGATCGGCGGCCTTGGCGCTGAAGCCGCCCTGGCCGTTGAGCAGCGGCGGCCCGGCCGGCTGCAGATCCAGCGCGTAGGCAAAATCCTCGGCATGCACGGCGGCCCGGTAACGCCCGCCATCCAGCGCGAAGCGCCAGTCGCCGACCCACACGCCGGTGCGCCCCAGCTCGAAACCGGCCCGCCCGAAGCCGACCCGCGCCGAGCGCTCCCCGTGGCGCAGGCGCCCCAGGCGTGGATCGGCGATCGCCGCGTGGGCAAGGATCAGCTGGCGCGGCGCGAAGGCGCTCGGATTGTCCTCACCGACACCAATGCGCACGCGGAAGAAGGTCGTCTGGAAACCCAGCGGGCTGCCGTCCGGCAGGGACAGCCAGCCGGTGGCATACCACCACTCGGTGCGGAAATCCGGATGGGCGCCGTAGTCAGCCGGAAAGACCAGCCGCCGGCCCGGCAGCACCGACGCGAAGTCCACCGCCGCCGCACGCCCCGCCGCCCCAAGGGCCAGCGCCAGCAGGAAAAGACGCCGCTCCATCACCAATCCTCCCGCACCGCCAACACCGCATCCTGGCGCATTGCCTGGCGACCGGCGAGCACTGCGGCCAGTGCCGCCAGCACCACCAGCCCGCCACCGAACAACAGCAGCGACAGCCACGGCACATGCAGATCCATGCTCCAGTGGAAACTCTGCCGATTGACCACCTCGATCAGCACCAGCCCGATCGCCCCGCCCGCCAACAGGCCGGCCAACACGCCGACGCCCGCCGCCAGCGCCCCCTCCTGGGCCAGCATCCAGCCGATCTGGCGGCGCGTCAGGCCGAGGTGGCGCAGCATGCCGAACTCCTTCCGGCGGGCCGCCGCCAGCGCCGCGAAGCTGGCCGCCACACCGGCCAGGCCAATGGCCACCGCCACCGCTTCGAGCAGGTAGGTCACCGCGAAGGTGCGGTCGAAGATGCGCAACGTGATCGCCCGGATCTCGCCGGGGAAAGCCACTTCCAGCACGCCGGAGCCGGCCAGTGCGGTCAGCGCGTTTGCGGTGCGCAGCGCGTCCGCGCCGGGTGCGAGGTGAATCGCCGCGTCGGTGACCAGGCGGTCGCCGGTCAGGTGACGGTAGCTGTCGAGGTCGATCATCACCGCGCCGGTCTGGCGTGCGTAGTCGCGCCACACGCCGGCCACCGTCAGGCGCACCGGCTTGCCGGCCAGCGGCAACGCAACCTGCTGGCCGGGCTGCCAGCCGTACAGGTCCTGCATGGCTTCGGAGATCCACACGGCTGGCCCGGTCACCGCCCCGGTCCGGTCGACCAAGGGCAGGCCGTCGCCCTCGGCCGACACTGGCCGCGCCAGCAGAGCCACCGGCGCCTGCCCCGCAGCCAGACGCAGACCGTCGTGTCGCGTGAAAGCCACCGCGCCAACGCCGGGTGTCGCTGCGATGCGCGCCTGCAAGGCTTCGTCCAGATAGCTGCCGGACTGGGCGCGGCCGGCGCGCAGATAGAGGTCGGCCGGCAGCAGCTGGGTCAGCCACTGGTCCACCGAATCCCGAAACGAGGCCACCATGATCGCCATCGCCGCCGCCAGTGCGACGCTGGTGAGCACGCCGGCGGCCGCCACCACCGCATGGCCGGGCGCCGCCGCCAGCCGGGCCACGGCCAGACGTGCAGGCACGGGCCCGCCGCCGGGCAGCAGGCGGGCCAGCAGCGCAGCAATCGACGGCAACAGCAGCACCGCTCCAGCCAGCACGCATGCCACCGCCAGGTAGCCGCCAAGGGGCAGTCCATCCACTGGCGGGATCGCGCAGGCCGCCAGACCGCCGGCCAGCAGCGCCAGACCGAACAGCGGATGGCCGCGCCCGCCGTGCAGCGCAGCCTCGTCACCCGCCTTCAGGGCCTGGGCCGGCGCCACCGTCGCAGCCTCCTTGGCCGGCAACCACGCACCAGCGACGCCAGCCACGACACCGAGCAGCGCATAGATCGCACTGGCCAGCGGCTGGAACTGCAGGCGCGGAGCCAGGCCCGAGAAATAGCCGGCGCCCAGGTCGCCACCGAGCAGCGCCAGCGCGCCCCACGCCAGGCCATGGCCGACCGCCACACCCAGAACGCCGCCAAGCAGACCAACCGCCGCGCCCTCCCCCACCAACCAGCCAAACAGCGTTCGCCGCGACAGACCGATAGCCCGCAGGAAGGCGAATTCACTGCGCCTGCGCACCACCGACAGGGCCTGCGCCGAGAAGACCAGGAAGCCGCCGGTAAGCAGCGCAATCGCCGCCAGCAAAGTCAGGTTCACCCGGTAGGCCCGCGACAGGTTGGCCGCCTGGTCCGCCTCGGCGGCGGGCGTCTCCACGAGTACGCCGTCCGGTAGTTCAGCCTGCAGGCTGCGCCGCACTGCCGCCATGTCGACACCCTCGCGCAGACGCAGATCGATGCGACTCAGGCGGCCGAGCTTGCCGAACAGGGTCTGCGCGGCGGCGATGTCCATCACGGCAAGGCGACGACCATCACCCGCCGCAGGCAGATCACCGGCCACTTTCAGTGCGACCTCCTTGCTGCCAGCCTGTACGTGCAGTAGCGCACCGGTCTTCACGCCGAGCCGGTCGGCCGCCGCATGAGAGAGAAACACGCTGTCGCCGGCAAAAATCGCAAAGCGGTCGTCGCCGTCGGCGCGGGGCAGCAGCTGCGGCGTGACCCGCGCCAGCACGAAGGCATCGACACCCAGCACCTGCAGGGATTCGTCGCGCCCGACCAGCCGCGCCTCGACCTCGAGCACGGGACTGGCCTCGGCCACGTCCGGATGGGCCACCAAGCGCGTGTAGAGCTGTTCGTCGAAACCACCGCGCGGGCCGACCACCTGCAAGTCCGCCGCGCCCGCCATGTTGCGCAGGCCCCGGTCGAACTCCGACAGGGCCGCCTCGTGCACTGCCTGCACAGCCATGCCCAGCGCCACGCCGAGCACGATGGCAACCAGCGAAAACAGCGTCGCCAACCGCCGCCGGGCCAACGAGCCGAGGAATACCGGCGCCAGGCGCCTCCACCCCATCACCTGTCCGCTCACCCGCGCAGGCCCTCCGCCGTCAGGTGCAGCGTGCGGTCAGCGGTGGCTGCCGCCTCCAGCGAATGGGTCACCAGGATGCCAATCGCCCCGGCGGCGCGAATGCGCTCGGCCAGCAAGGCCAGCACCCGTGATGCGTTGGCCGGGTCCAGGTTGCCGGTCGGTTCGTCGGCCAGCACCACGTGCGGCGCATGGACCAGCGCCCGGGCGATCGCGACCCGCTGCATCTCGCCGCCCGACAGCTCCCGCGGCCAGCTGTCGCCCCGCGCACCCAGCCCCACCGCGTCGAGCAGCTGGCGGGTCGGGCCGTCGGCGGCGTCCCGCTCGACGCCCTGCAACCACAGGGGCAACGCCACGTTCTGGGCCACGTTGAGATGCGGCAAGATGTGGAAGGCCTGGAACACGAAACCCAGCTTGTCCCGGCGCAGGCGGGTCAGCGCCTCATCGTCGTGCTGCGCGTAATCCTCGCCGTCCAGGCACAGGCGGCCACCATCGGGCCGATCCAGTCCGGCGATCAGGTTCAGCAAGGTCGATTTGCCGACCCCGGATTCGCCAACGATGGCCACGTACTCACCGGGCTCGAGACTCAGGGAAATGTTCTGCAGCACGGTCCGGCCGTTGAAGCGGCGGGACAGGTTTTCGATTTCGAGCATGGGCAGGGATGCAACACGGAACGGCTTAACGAGAAAAAGACAGTAATCAGCAGATGAGTTCTACCAAGACAGGCATTGGTTCCCACTCAGGCCATGGGAGCACATTCACGCCCCGACGGACACCGTCTTGACGTAGCCGCGGGCAAATTTGCCTCCGCAGTGACCTACGCCGCGGAAATTCCCGGCCACGCCGGCATTGCCGCAGCCCGCCACCAGGTACCACGGGTATACTCCGCGCGCCCATGCCCGTCGATCACTACGAGAACTTTCCCGTCGCTTCCTTCCTGCTGCCGGCGCACCTGCGCGAGCCGGTGGAGGCCATCTACGCCTTCGCCCGCAGCGCCGACGACATTGCCGACGAGGGCGACGCGACGCCGATCATGCGCCTGGCGCGCCTCAACGACTACAAGCGGGCGCTGCTGGCGATCGAGCAATACCGCCCCTTCGACGATCCGACGCTGGAACCGATCTTCAAGCGCCTGGGCCGCAACATCCACGACTTCGGGCTGCCGGTGTATCTCTTCCGCGACCTGCTGGACGCCTTCAGCCAGGACGTGGGCAAGACCCGCTACGCGGACTTCGACGAGCTCGGCGACTACTGCCGCCGCTCGGCCAACCCGGTCGGGCGCCTGCTGCTGCACCTCTACGACGAGGCCACGCCCGACAACCTGGTCCTGTCCGATCTGATCTGCACCAGCCTGCAGCTCATCAATTTCTGGCAGGACGTGGCGGTGGACTGGCAAAAGCGGCGCATCTACCTGCCGCTGGCCGAGCTCGATCGCTTTGGCGTCACGGAGGCCTGCATCGCCGCCGGCGAGGTGACGCCGCAATTCACTGCGCTGATGGATTTCCAGATCCAGCGCGCCCGCTGCATGATGCTGCGCGGCGCCCCCCTCGCCCACCGCCTGCCCGGCCGCATCGGCTGGGAGCTGCGCCTGGTGGTGCAGGGCGGACTTGCGATACTCGACAAGATCGAGGCGAACGGCTACGACGTGTTCCGCCGCCGTCCGACCCTCGGCAAGACAGACTGGCCGCGCCTCGCCTGGCGCGCCCTTACCCGGTAGCGCCCCATGACCGACCCCCACGCATATTGCCAGGAGAAGGCCGCCAGCAGCGGCTCCAGCTTCTACTACAGCTTCATGTTCCTGCCCCCCGAGCGACGCCAGGCGATAACCGCCCTGTACGCCTTCTGCCGGGAGGTGGATGACGTGGTGGATGAATGCCACGACATGCAGATCGCCCAGGCCAAGCTCGACTGGTGGCGCATGCAGGTGGCCCAAATCTATGACGGCGCACCAGAACACCCGGTCGGCCAAGCCCTCCAGCAGATCAACAAGCAGTTCCCGCTGCCCCGCGAGCAACTGCTCGAGATCATCGACGGCATGCAGATGGACCTGCAGCAGACCCGCTACCTGGACTGGAAGGCCCTGCAGCTGTACTGCTACCGCGTCGCCAGCGTGGTCGGCCTGCTGTCCGCCGAGATCTTCGGCTACACCAACCGGCAAACCCTGAAATACGCCCACGACCTGGGCATGGCCTTCCAGCTCACCAACATCATCCGCGACGTCGGCGAGGACGCCCGCCGCGGCCGTATCTACCTGCCCATCGACGAGCTGCAGCGCTTCAACGTGCCAGCCCGGCAGATCCTCGACGGCCAGCATTCGGACAACTTCCGCGAGCTGATGGCCTTCCAGACCCAGCGCGCGCGCCAGTTCTACGACCAGGCCTTCGCCCAGTTACCCGACGAGGACCGCAAGACCCAGCGTCCCGGCCTGGTGATGGCGGCGATCTACCGCACGCTGCTCGACGAGATCGAGGCCGACGGCTTCCAGGTGCTCGACCGCCGCACCTCACTGACGCCGCTGCGCAAGATCTGGATCGCCGGGCGCACCTGGCTGCGCGGCTGATGCACACCGGCCCCGACATCGCCGTCATCGGCGGCGGCTACGCCGGCTTCGCGGCCGCCGTCACGCTGGCCCGCGGTGGGGCCAAGGTCACGCTGTTCGAGTCATCCCGCGTGCTCGGCGGACGCGCCCGCGTAGTGGACAAGGACGGCTACCGGGTGGACAACGGCCAACACATCCTGCTCGGCGCCTACACCGAAACCCTGCGCCTGCTGCGCCTGGTCGGCGTCAAGCCGAGCGTGCTGGAGACGCGCAAGCTGGCGCTGGTCTATCCCGGCGAATGCGCGCTGCGCGCAGCTCCGTTGCCGGCACCGCTGCACCTGGCCATCGGCCTGCTGCGCGCCAAAGGCCTGGGCTGGCAGGACAAGCTGGCGATGGCGCGGCTGATGCGCAGCCTCAAGGCGCGCAAGTTTCGCATCGAGCCGGATCGGCCGGTCGCCGAGCTGCTCACCGAGACCAAGCAGACCGAGAAACTGACCCGCCTGATCTGGGAACCCCTCTGCGTGGCGGCCCTCAACACGCCGGTCGCCGACGCGTCGGCCCAGGTTTTCGCCAACGTGCTGCGCGACAGCCTGGCCGCCGGCGCCTCCGCATCCGACCTGCTGCTGCCGCGGCTCGACCTGTCCGAGCTGTTCCCCGTCCCGGCCTCCCGCTGGCTGGCCATGCGCGGCCACACGGTGCGCATCGCCGAACCGATCAAGGCCATCGAGAGCATCGGCGGCGGTTACCGGCTGGATGGCGACCCGTGGACCACGCTGTTCGAACACATAGTGATCGCCACCGCGCCCTATCACGTGGCGCCGCTGGTGGAGACTCTGCCGGCGATGGCGCCGGTGGTGGCCAGCATCGCCGCGCTGCGCCACGAACCCATCGTCACCGCCTGGCTGGCCTTCGACGGGCCGCTGAACTTCCCGGAGCCGATGATCGGCCTCAGCGGCGGCTACGGCCAGTGGGCTTTCGACCGCGCCGCGCTGGGCGGCGAGCCGGGCCTGGTCAGCGTGGTCATCAGCGCCCGCGGCGCCCACCAGGAAATCAGCAAGGAAGCGCTGGAAGTCGCGCTGCTTCAGGAATTGCAGCACGTGCTCGGCCCGCTGCCGGCGTTGGCCTGGTCGCAGATCATCACCGAGAAGCGCGCCACCTTCTCATGCACGCCCGGCCTCGTCCGCCCGGGCGTCGCGACGCCGCAGCCCGGCCTGTGGCTGGCCGGCGACTATATCGCGTCGGACTACCCCGCCACCATCGAATCCGCCATCCGCAGCGGCGTACAAGCCGGCCGCAGCATCCTCAAACGCTGCGGCTTGAAGGAACAGATTCTCCCGTAAAGGCAGCTCCCAGACTATGAGCCGGGGGCGCGCAACCAAGCGCCGCACGCGGAGCGTACCCAGAGCTTGCCTCTCCGGAGAAAGCCGCGTTTTTACACTAACTTGCCGGCAGACAGCCGCAAGCTGCGCCCACAGCGCTCCGCCAGGCTGGTGTCGTGGGTCACCAGCACGAGGGTCGTGCCGGACTCGACGTTGAGGGAGAACATCAGCTCGATGACTGCCTCACCGGTAGCCACGTCCAGGTTGCCAGTCGGCTCGTCGGCCAGCACCAGCGCCGGCCGTGGCGCAAAGGCGCGGGCGACCGCGACGCGCTGCTGCTCGCCGCCGGACAGCTGGCGCGGGTAATACCCCAGGCGGCCGCCCAGACCAACCCGCTGCAGCCAACTCTCCGCTTCCTGGCGGGCATCCTTCCGCCCAGCCAGCTCCAGCGGCAGCATCACGTTCTCGAGGGCAGTCAGGGCCGGCAAGAGTTGGAAGGACTGAAACACGAAACCAACGCATTCGCCGCGCAGCGCCGCGCGGCCGTCCTCGTCGAGGGCGAACAGATCCTGTCCGCGGATATGCACGGAGCCTCCCGACGGCGAATCCAGCCCGGCCAGCAGGCCCAGCAGCGTGGACTTGCCGGAGCCGGACGCTCCAACGATGGCCACCGCCTCGCCGGCGGCGATGCTGAAGGAGACATCTTCGAGGATGTGCAGCGTGCCGCCATTATCGGTGGTCACGCTACGGCTCAGGTGTTTGACGTCGACCACGGAAGCCAGCGCGGCCGCCGTGGATGAAGAATCGGATCGGGTTCGGGTCAGCATGGCTATGTGGAGTGGATTTGCGGCGATAGGTTCAGCGCGGGCGCGCGGCTCTCCGTGATTATCCTGGCCCGAAATGACAGTCTGCCACCGGCCGCAGCCCGTCAACGAACAAGGGCAGCCCGAGGGCTGCCCTTGATGCACGGGAACGGAAAGACTCAATCCACGTGGTAGTTCGGCGCTTCCTTGGTGATCTGCACGTCATGGACGTGGGATTCGCGGATGCCGGCCGAGGTGATCTCGACGAACTCGGCACGGGCGCGCATCTCGTCGATGGTGGCGCAACCGACGTAGCCCATGGAGGCACGCAGGCCGCCCATCAGCTGGTGGATCACCGCCGTCACCGGGCCCTTGTAGGCGACGCGGCCTTCGATGCCTTCCGGCACCAGCTTGTCCACATTGCCCTCGTTGTCCTGGAAGTAACGGTCCGCGGCGCCCTGCTGCATGGCACCGAGGGAACCCATGCCCCGGTAGGACTTGTAGGAGCGCCCCTGGAACAGCACGGTCTCGCCCGGCGCTTCCTCGGTACCGGCGAACAGGCCACCCAGCATCACCACGTTGGCACCGGCCGCGATGGCCTTGGAGATGTCGCCGGAGTAGCGGATGCCGCCGTCGGCAATCATCGGGACGCCGGAGTTGGCCAGCGCCGTAGCCACGTTGTCGACCGCGGTGATCTGCGGCACGCCGACACCGGCGACGATACGGGTGGTGCAGATGGAACCCGGGCCGATACCGACCTTGACGCCGTCCGCGCCCGCCTCGACGAGCGCCAGGGCTGCCGCCGCGGTGGCGATGTTGCCGCCGATGACGTCCACCTTCGGGAAGTTCTTCTTGACCCAGTTGACGCGGTCGAGCACGCCCTGGGAGTGACCGTGGGCGGTGTCAACGACGATCACGTCAACCCCGGCTTCGGCCAGCAATGCAGCACGTTCCTCGGTACCGGCACCGACACCGATGGCCGCGCCGACACGCAGACGGCCGAGGCTGTCCTTGCAGGCAAGCGGGTGCTCGGTGGACTTCATCATGTCCTTGACGGTGATGAGGCCGGCCAGGCCGCCGTCTTCGCTCAGCACCAGCACGCGCTCCAGGCGGTGCTTGTGCATCAGCGCACGGGCCTCGTCGAGGCTTGCGCCTTCCTTGACCGTGACCAGGCGCGACTGGGGCGTCATGATTGCCGAGACGGGCTGGTCGAGATTGGTCTCGAAACGGGTGTCACGGTTGGTGACGATGCCGATCACCTTGCCACCGTCCACCACCGGCAGGCCGGAGAACTTGTGGGTCCGGGTCAGGGTGAGCACCTCGCGGACCGTCATGGTCGGCGGAATGGTGATCGGGTCCTTGAGGATGCCCGACTCGAAACGTTTTACCTTGGCCACTTCGGCCGCCTGCTGCTGGGGGGTCAGGTTCTTGTGGATGATCCCGATCCCGCCTTCCTGCGCGAGCGCAATGGCGAGGCGTGCTTCGGTGACGGTATCCATTGCAGCGGACACCAGCGGAATATTCAGGGTAATGTTGCGCGTGAGTTTCGTCTGGAGGCTGACGTCGCGCGGGAGAACGCTCGAATGGGCGGGGATGAGAAGGACGTCATCAAACGTCAGCGCCTTCTGGATCACTCGCATGGCTTTAATCCCTCGAACCAAATCCGTATTATACGCAGCTTGCCGTCCGACGGCAAAAGTTTGTCCTACCGGAGTCCCGAATGCCGCGCAAGCTTCTTTTCGTCCTGCTGGCCTGCGCCGCCCCGGCCGTCCTTGCCCAAGCCATCTACAGCTGGAAGGACGCCAACGGCCGCATCCATTACGCCGACTCGCCACCGCCCGACGCCCAGACGCGTACCCTTCGACAGGCCCCGCTGGCCCAGCGCCCTGCCGCCTCCGAGGCCGCCAGTGGCAACGCCCCGCAGAGCACCGCCGAAAAAGAGCTGGCCTTCAGGAAACGGCGCGCCGAGGCCGCCGAGGCGGACGAAAAGGCGCGCAAGCAGAAGCTCGCCAGCGACCAGCAGCAACAGGAATGCACACGCTTCCGCCAGCAACTGAGCGGGCTGGAAAGCGGCCAGCTGACGGTGCGCTACAACGAAGCGGGTGAGCAGGTTTACGTGAGCGACGACGAGCGCGCCAGCGAAGTGGCGCGCATCCGGCAATACCTGGAACGCAGCTGCAAGTAGGCGGGCACCCGATGCCAGCCGGCGCCGGGTTCAGGCTTCTGCCGGCCCGCCGCCCTTCTTCATGACTTTCCCCTCTTCGGCACGCTTGCGGCGCACCTCCTTGGGATCGGCAATCAGCGGCCGGTAGATCTCTACCCGGTCCTTGTCGCGCAGCACCGTGTCGGCCTTGACCAGCTTGGCGAAGACGCCGAGCTTGTTGGTTTTGGCCAGATCAATCTCGGGATGCTTCTGCAGCAGGCCCGAAGCCTCCACCGCGCGCTGTACCGTGCTGCCTTCAGGCAGCCTGAGGCGGACGATTTCCTGGCGCTCCCTGAGCGCGTAGCAGACTTCCACGTTGATCGAATCGGACATCTCAGCCCTTGGCGTAGACTTGCGCGGCGCGCTTCACGAAGGAATCGACGAAGGTGTTCGCGATGTGACTGAACACCGGCCCCACCGCCTTCTCAATCAGGCGGTTGGAAAACTCATAGTGCAGGTTGAACTCGACCTTGCAGGCGGCGTCGCCCAGCGGAATGAACTCCCAACTGCCGTCGAGGTGCGTGAATGGCCCGTCGGTCAGGCGGATGTGCATGTGCCGCGGATAGTCCTTGTCGTTCTCGGTGCTGAAGTGGGACTTGATGCCGTGGTAGTTGATGTGCAGTGTGGCCTTGGTGACCTTCTCGTCACGGCCATGCACCTCACTGCCGCCGCACCAGGGCAGGAACTTGGGGTAATCCTCGCAGCGATCCACCAGATCGAACATCTGGGCTGGAGTGAATTCGATCAGAACGGTTTTCTTGACGGCTGCCATTGGGGCGCGGGCGAACTAGCGAGCTGTTAAAATGCGCGATTTTACGCGTCCGTTCAAGCCTACGCCAATGAGCATCATCGACAACCGCAAGGCCTTCCACGATTATTTCATCGAGGAAAAATACGAAGCCGGCCTCGTGCTCGAGGGCTGGGAGGTCAAGGGCATCCGCGCCGGGCGTGCCAACATCAAGGAAAGCTACGTGGTGATCCGTGGCGCCGAGATATTCATCGTCGGCATGCACATCACGCCGCTGGAGTCCGCCTCGACCCACATTCACCCCGATCCGACCCGCACCCGCAAGCTGTTGCTGCACTCAGAGGAAATCTCCAAGCTGATCGGCAAGGTGGAGCGCGCCGGCTATGCACTGGTGCCCCTCGACCTGCATTACACCAAGGGCCGCGTGAAGGTCAGCGTCGGCCTCGCCAAGGGCAAGAAGCAGTACGACAAGCGGGAAACCGAGAAGGAACGCGACTGGGAGCGCGAAAAGGCGCGCCTGATCCGCGCCAAGGGCTGATCGGCACCGGGGACTCCAGCTCTCGTCCCCTGTTCGCTCCAGCTACTCCGTTTCGCTGAGCGCCCACTCCACATCGAGGCGCTCCAGCGCATCCACCGGCTGACACGCCCCAGCCGCCGCAAACAGCTCATGCACACGGCCATGCTGGGCGGAGCCAAAGGCCAGCAACGTGGAGCGGGCATATTCCGCCAGTACGACCGGCGATTGGGGATGCAGCCTGTGGGCCGTCTCGAAGTGCTCGATGACCGCTTCCTTGCGGGCGCCGTAGGTCAGGCCGGCCACCATGCTGCCGATCTTGTCGATCACTTCTGCGTTGTAGACCCCCAGCGCCACATAGGCATCGGCGTGCTCGCTATCCAGTTCGACGACCCGCTGCAGGCTGTCCCGCACCTTGCTGCCGAGCCCGCGGGCCAGGGCCTTGACCACCGAAATACTCTGGCTGTAGCGCCCCAGTGCCAGACCATGCACATACCAGGCATTCGCCCAGTTCGGCGCCAGCTCAGTCAACGCAGTACAGAATTCCAGCGTGTCGGCGAGGATGCGGGTCCGCCGCTGCTCATCCTCTTCCAGGTGGGCCGCATACACGACGGCCGCCCTGGCCGCGGCCACCAAGCCCACCGGGCCCGCCGCCAGTCCATTCTCGACGGCATCCGCAAAATCGCCCGCGTGATAGGCCCGCCAAGCCTCCTCGATCAGTGGCACGGCTGTCGCCGGATCCGGCACATGCGCCTGCAGTGCCGGGTTGGCATCAAGCAGCGCATTCAGGCTGCTCAGGTCCGGATAAGGTTCCCGGTCGCTCCGGTGCAGTCGCCCCCAGTTACTCGCCAGGGCCGTTCCCCCGTAACGATAGACCCGATTGCCATAGGGAAAACGTTTCCAGCTGCGCCGACCAACATCCTGCTCCGAGCGGGCCTCGGCCAGGCGCTGCCGCGAACGACGCAAGGCCACGTTCCAGTCAAAGGTCAGATGCATCGGCAGTCCTTTCCCACGAACGACACCCAAAACGGGCGTTTTCGAAAATGCCAAAACCATCAAAGACGGAACTGGCAGGCCGCGGAGAGTAGCACCCTGATCGCCATTAAGCATGCTGCGCCGCGACAACGCGGCCAGCCGCTCAGGCTGCGATCCGATCCATGAAGCAGGCCAGCTGGATATCCAGTTCGGTCACCCCACCGGCATCGTGGGTGCTCAACACCACCTCCACCCGGTTATACACATTGCTCCATTCCGGATGGTGATCGAGCTTTTCCGCCATCAGCGCCACCCGCGCCATCCAGCCGAAGGCCGCGTTGAAATCGGGAAAACGGAACTGTTTGCGGATCGCATCGCGATCGGAAAGCGGCAGCCATCCATCCAGACCAGCCAACGCCGCCTCCCGTTGTGCCCCGTCCAGTTTCTGCGGTCTCATCGTTCTCTTCTCCTCGTCGATTAACGCAGGGAAAAATCCACCCGACTGGCCTTCGCCTTGGCCTTTCCGTCATCCCCTTCCCGCGGCGCCAGCAGGAAGACCCGGTCGGCCGGCACCTGGCCCTTTTCGAGTAGCCAGTTCTTGGCCGCCTGGGCGCGTTGCTGGCCGAGCAGGCGCAGGTCTTCATCGCTCACGGTGATGTTGGCGAGGATCAGCTTCTCCATTTCGGGCACCGGCAGATCCTTGGTCAGGCCGATCAGGTTGCGGGGCTTCGGGAACTTCTCGTCTTTATAGACGCGGGTCAGCAGCGCCGGGTATTCGGCAGCGTCGATACGCACACGCCCGTCCTCGCCGAGCGACTCCCCCTTCTTCGCCATGTCCTTGATCTTCAGCGCCTCAACCTTGCCGAGCATGACCGCATGCTTCAGGCCCTCCCGGTCGGTCTGTGGATCGACGCGGCCGGCGATGTCGAGCTTGAGGCCGGTCTTCTCGGTCATGGCCTTGGCGATGGCCTTCAGCTTGGGCTCGGCGCTGTCGGGCAGGCGCGCAAAGCCGGGGTCGAACTCCAGCCAGGCCAGCTCCTCGCTGTTGCCGCCGAACATCGAGCCGAGCAAGGCAAACGGCGAGGTAATCGCCTTGCCAATCAGATTGACGAGAACCTTCCAGATGATGCCGCCGATGCTGAACTGGGGATCGTCCAGCGAGCCGCCGATCGGCAGATCCAGATCGATTTCGCCGCGGCTGTTCTTAAGCAGGGACACCGCCAGCAACACCGGCAGCTTGAGGGCGTCCGGGCTGTCCACCTTGTCGCCGAAGGTCAACTGGTCGAGGAACACCTGGTTGGTGGCGGTGAGCTTGCGGTCCTCGATCTTGTAATTGACGCTGGCCGACAGCTTGCCCTTCTCGATACCGTAGCCGACGTACTTGCCAGCGTAGGTGGACACGCCGGACAACTCGAAGTCCTTCACCGAGGCCTTGATGTCCAACGCCTTGTCCTGCCGGAAGGGATTGAGCTTGCCGACGACCTCCACCGGCGCCGCGTTGTCCACCTTGCCGCGCAACTCCAGTTCGGCGATCGTGCCCGGATCGGACGACAGGCCGACCAGGCGCCCCCCCATGCCTGTCAGGTTGGCATCGTAATTGGGGCGGATGAAGCGGTCGCTGTAGGCGATATTGCCGCCCTGCAGCGTGATCCGCTTGATCGACACGGGCGGTAGCGGCTCGGCCGGCGCGGCAGGTGGCAACTGCGCCGTCGCCACTCCGGGCGTGGATAGCTTGCCACCGTTGGCCTTCTTCACCGCGTCCTGCTCGTCCTTCTGCTCCTGGGCCCGCTGGGCGGTAATTTCACGGATGTTGAGGCCACCCTGGGCATCAAGAATCAGGCGGGTGTAGAAATCGCTGAGCGCAATGTCGTCGATGCTCACCGCCAGCGGCGCCAGGCGGATGTCCACGCCACCAAAGTACAAGGACTTCCAACGCAAGAAGTCGGCGGCGTTGAGCTTGTCCACCGAGGCAAAATCACCCACCGTCAGGTTGCCCTTGAACCCACCCTTCACACCGCCGGCCACCGGCAGCTCGAAGGCCAGCTTCCCGCGGGACGTGACGTTGCCGCGGGTGATCGCGATCTTCACCTTCTCGGTCACGTATGGCTGCAGCATCGCCAGGTCGACGGCCTTCAGGTCGAGATCCAGAGTGCCGGCCAGCGGTGCCAGGCCGACCGTACCGGCTACACCGATCTTGCCGCGCTTGTTGATCGCCGCCCGCAGATCCACCCTCGCCTTGCTGCCCTTGGCGGTGGACAGGCCATCCACCTTGATGGCCAGCGGCTCCGCGTTGAAGACGATGGACGGGGAAAGAGTCTGATCCTCCAGGCGCACACCCCAATCGTCGAGGGCAACGTGCTTGACGCTAACTTGCCAGTCGGGACCGGCCGGCGCCTTCTTCGCGGGCACTGCAGCATGCTTGCGCGCCGGCGCGACCGACGTCTTGGCGGCCAGAGCGTCGCCGGCGGCAGCGAACTGCTCGGCATTGAAGCGCCCATCCTTGCCGCGCACGACAGACAGGCGCGTCGCCTTGCCGAGCACCTCACCGACCGTCACGCGACGGGTGGCCGTATCGACCTCGGTGTCGCGCAACTCGAGCAGGCCGACGCGGGCCAGCGCTGTCTTGTCGCCCTTCAGGCGCACGCCCAGGTCCTTCAGCGCGACGCTCTCCGCCTTCAGCTGAACCTTCGGCGCACCGGACTCCTGCGCAAAATCGTAGGCCAGCCGCGCATCCACCTTGCCGGATGCGACCTCGCCCTGCTTCAGGAATGGTGCGTAATACGGTCGCGGCCCAACCAGATCGAGACCACTCAGCTCCAGCGTGCCGGAAGCCTTGAAGGCCGCCACGTCCACGCTGCCCTTGTGCTCGACATGTTCGCCCGCGTCGGTGGCAAAACCGGCTTCCAGCTCCGCCGGCGTACCGCCGGCCAGGCTGAACTTACGCAGGGAAACGTGCAGGTCCTGCAGCGTCTTGTGGAAAGGGCCGGCGGGCAGATCGTCGGTGAAGGCGATACGTCCGCCAGTGAGCTTGAGTTCGTTCAGCGTCAGCGCGAAGGGCTTGTCCTCGGCGGCTTTCGGCGGCTCGGTCAGCGTTGGCGCTTTAGGCGCAGTCGCAGTAGCGGCAGCCGGCTTCGGCAGCAGCGCGAGCAGGCTGATCGCCCCATCACGCTGACGCGCCACCGTAACGTCAGGCGCCTCGATGGAAACCGTGCCAATGGCCACCTCCCGAGCCAATGGCGCCAGCTTGTCGATGCCGACCTTCACAGCCGCCAGCTTGATCGCCGGGCGACCGTCGGCATGCTGCACCTCGACGCCGTCCAGCCCGACCGAGCCCTTTACGCTCACGGCAGGCGGCTGGTCTGCCGGCTGTGCAAAGCTGAGTTCCAAGTCGGATGACAGCTTGGCACTCGGCAGGCGGAAGGTCTTGTCGACCGGCAGGTAATCTACGTAGCGCGTAAGGTCGAAGCCATCGAACTTGATACCGACCACCGATTCGCGGGTCAGGGAAAACGGCTTGGACTTGCCCTTCACGACAAAGGGCGCCCCATTCACCTTCAGCGCCAGCAGCGGCTCGACGAAAGTCTCCACCTGGGACGGCAGGTTGGACACGAAGGGCACGCCCAGATCGAGGTCGGACACCACCTGCTTCTGCTTGAGCGGCCGGTCGTCGAAATCGATACGCCCCTTCTCGACGCGGATGTTATGCACCGCGAAATGGGTCTTAGAGCCGTCGTCGGGCTTATTGAGAATCTCGTCGATCACGTCCGACCAGTTGTAGCGCTGGCCTTCCAGGCGCACCACGCTGACCGTCGGCTCGACCAGCTTCACCTCCTCCACCACCACACCGCCGCGCAGCAGGGATTCCGCCTCCAGGTTCACGTACAAGGACGCGAAGCTCGCCGCGGGGCTCTTGCCGTCCGGCTCCAGCATTTGGAAGCCACGCACCTCGGCGGACAGCGCGTAGGGGTTGATCGACAGCCCCTCTATCGTCACTGGGCGATGCAGCAGCTCGCCCAGTTGCTTCTCAGCCACCGACTTCACAAGCGGCGGGGCGATCCAGAACCCCGCCACCCCCACCAGGGCCACCGCAGCCAGCCCCCGCAGCGCCCATTTCGCCGGACGTCCGGCGGCGCGCAGCTTTTCGATCATGTTCTTGTCCCTTGTTCTCCGCGCGGATGGCGCGGGCGAGCTTTTCGTTCAATATTCATCAAGCCTAGCAGCGTAAGCCATTCAGGCAAATGACGATGTAAGCAGTGTTTGCCCTGACGCAAGCCAGGGTCTATCCTCCCCGCCCTTTCCGGCATTACCTCAGCTCGCCAAGTCCATGAATCCGCACACCAAACCACCTGCAGCCGGCTCCCACTTCGACGTCATCGTGATCGGCGCCGGCGCCGCTGGCATGATGTGCGCAGCCCAGGCCGGGCAGCGTGGCCGCCGCGTACTGATCCTGGACCACGCCAGCAAGCTCGCCGAGAAAATCCGCATCTCCGGCGGCGGCCGCTGCAACTTCACCAATCTGACGGTCGGCCTCGCCAACTACCTGTCGCGCAACCCGCAGTTCTGTCGCTCGGCGCTGGCCCGCTTCACACCCGCCGACTTCCTCGACCTGATGGCCCGCTACGGCATCCCCTGGCATGAGCGGGAGCACGGCCAGCTGTTCTGCGACGACTCGGCCCAGGACATCATCGACATGCTGCGCACCGAATGTGAAAACGGCGACGTGCGCTGGGCAATGCCCTGCACGCTCAACAGCGTGACAGCCGGCAGCACACCCGAGGCGCGCTTCCTGCTCGACACCAGCCACGGCCGCTTCAGCTGCGAAAGCCTGGCGGTCGCCACCGGCGGCCTGTCGATCCCCAAGATCGGCGCATCGCCGCTGGGCTACCGGATCGCCGAGCAGTTCGGCCTCGCCATCGTGCCGCCCAAGCCGGCGCTGGTGCCCCTGACGCTGCCACCGGAAGAACTGGCCATCTACAAGGAACTGGCCGGCATGGCCTTCGATGCGGTCGCCGAATGCGGCGCCGGGCACTTCCGCGAGAACCTGCTGTTCACCCACCGCGGCCTGTCCGGCCCGGTGATCCTGCAGGTATCGTCCTACTGGCAGGCGCGGGACTACGGCGATAGCGACGGCGGCCGGCAGGTCATCGTCAACCTGTTCCCCGCCGAGGACGTCCGCGCCTGGCTCGGCGAACGGGCGCGCAGCAAGACCTTGCTCTCCAACCTGCTCGCCGACCGCCTGCCCAAGCGCTTCGCCCATGCCTGGTGCGAGCAGCGTGGCTGGAACCGCCCGGCCAACCAGTTCAACCCGAAGGAGCTGGACACCATCGCCGCCGCCCTGGCCGGCTGGACGATCACGCCCAACGGCACCCTCGGCTACGCCAAGGCGGAGGTCACGCTCGGCGGCGTGGACACGCGGGAACTTTCATCGAAGACCATGGAAGCGCGCAAAGTACCGGGCCTGTACTTCGTCGGCGAAGTGATGGACGTCACCGGCCACCTGGGCGGCTACAACTTCCAGTGGGCCTGGGCGTCGGGCTACGCGGCAGGCCAGGCGGTGTGAATGCGCGCACCACCGCTCCATTGTTCATCACTTTTCTGTGGGGGCGAATTGATTCGACCATCGCGCGTGGCTCCACTCCCGCGGGCGAATGAATTCGCCCCGACAGCCCTCGCAGCCCCAAAACAGGAATCCGTCTCAGGGCGCACAAAAAACAAAGGCCCGCAGGGCGCGGGCCTTTGTTCATTGCAGCGGACCGGTGCTTACTTGGCAGCAGCAGCCAGACCGTCGAGAATTTCCTTCTTGGCGTCTTCGACGGAGCCCCAGCCGGTCACCTTGACCCACTTGCCCGGCTCCAGATCCTTGTAGTGCTCGAAGAAGTGCACGGTCTGCTTCATCAGCAGCTCGGGCAGATCGTCGATGGTCTGGACCTTGTCGTACAGCGGGGTCAGCTTGGACACCGGCACGGCAACGACCTTGGCATCCACGCCACCTTCGTCTTCCATCTTCAGCACGCCGACGGGACGAGCACGGATGACCACGCCCGGCTGCAGCGGGAAGGGGGTCACGACCAGCACGTCCACCGGGTCGCCGTCGCCGGCAACGGTGTGCGGCACATAGCCGTAGTTGATCGGATAGCGCATGGAGGTGCCCATGAAGCGGTCAACGAAGACGGCGCCGCTGTCCTTGTCCACTTCGAACTTGATCGGATCGCCCTGAGCGGAGATCTCGATGATCACGTTGATGTCGTTCGGAACGTCTTTGCCAGCCTTGACCTGGTCGAAACCCATATCACTACCTCCCGTTATTAGATATAAGACAGCTCAGCATTATAAGTGAGCCTTGTGACGCTGGGACAAACCCTTATGACAGAAAGCGCTCAATCCGCGTCGAAGCCGGCGTCCTCGATCACCGTGCGCAGCGCATTGGCAGACACCTTGGCCGGATCGTAGCTGACGCGCGCCTCGCCCTGCTCAAGGGACACCGCCACGCTGGCCACCCCGGGCGTTGCGGACAGCGCGCCAGTAACGTTCTTCACACAGCCCTGGCAGCTCATGCCACCCACCTTGATCACCACGTCTTCCATCGTTTTTCCTTTCAGTCGGATTTTCCCGGGCGCCAGCGCCGCAGCAACAAGGAGTTGCTGACCACCGACACCGAACTCATGGCCATCGCCGCACCGGCGATCACCGGGTTGAGCAGGCCCAGCGCCGCGGCAGGAATGCCCAGCACGTTGTAGATGAAGGCGAAGAACAGGTTCTGACGGATCTTCCCAAGGGTCGTCCGCGACAGGGAGATCGCATCGGCCACGCTGTTCAGGTCGTTACGCACCAAGGTCAAGTCGGCCGCCTCGATGGCCACGTCGGAACCGGCACCGATCGCGAAGGACACGTCCGCCGCCGCCAGCGCCGGCGCATCGTTGATGCCATCGCCGACCATCGCGACACGGCCGCTGCCGCGCAGGGCCTCCACCGCCGCAGCCTTCTCGCCGGGCAACACCTGAGCCTTGTATTCCGTAATACCAGCCTCCGCCGCGATACGGGCCGCCACCGCCGGATGGTCGCCAGTCAGCATCACGACCCGCACGCCGAGCGCCTGCAGACGCGTCACCGCGGCCTTGGAACCGGCGCGTAGCGGATCGGCCAGCCCCAGCGCACCCCAAGGCTTCCCGTCGACCGCAACGCACACCGGCGTCAAGGCGGCATCGAGCAGGGGCTGCAGCACATTGGCCGGCAACTCGGCACCCTGCCCGGCCAGGAACTCCGGCGAGCCAATCCACACCCCGCGCCCATCCACACGACCACTGATGCCCTTGCCGCCGCTTGTCTGCACCGCATTGGCCAGGCTCCACTGCAGGCCCGCCGCCTGCGCCGCATCGACGATGGCCTTGGCCAGCGGATGGTGGCTGGCCTGCTCGACCGCCGCCGCGACAGCCAGCAAATCGTTTGCCGCCACGCCCTCCAGCGGGCGAACATCCAGCACTGCCGGGCGTCCCTCGGTCAGCGTTCCGGTCTTGTCCACCGCCAGCACGGCAATCTTCTCGGCCAGTTCCAGCGCCTCGGCGTTGCGCACCAGGATACCGGCGCGGGCCCCCTGTCCGGTCCCGACCATCACCGCCGTCGGCGTGGCCAGGCCCAGCGCGCAGGGACAGGCGATCACCAGCACCGCCACCGCATTGACGAGGGCCGGCGCCAACTCCCCACCCAGCCACCACCAAGCCACGAAGGTCAGTGCGGCGATCGCCACCACCGTCGGCACAAAGATCGCGGCGATGCGGTCGGCCAGCTTCTGCACCGCCGGCTTGCCGCCCTGGGCCTGCTCGACGAGACGCACGATGCCGGCCAGCAGCGTCTCGGTTCCGACCCCGGTAGCCCGGCAGCGCAGCACGCCGTCGCCATTGACGGTCGCCGCAAAAACCTTGTCGCCGGTCTTTTTGGGCACCGGCACGCTCTCGCCGGTCAGCATCGCCTCGTCGGCCGACGACTCGCCGCTCAGCACCTCGCCATCCACAGGCACGGAATCACCGGCACGCAGCACGAAGACCATGCCCGCCACGACGCGCTCGACAGGCACCTCCTGCAGCGCGCCATCCTGCTCGACCCAGGCGGTGGGAGGCTGCAGGCGCAGCAGCGCCTCGATGGCCGCCGACGTGCGCGCCCGCGCCCGCGCTTCCAGCAGCTTGCCGAGCAACACCAGCGTGATGATGCTGGCCGAGGCCTCGAAATAAACGTGCAGATCGTGGTGGTCGAACACCACCACGACCAGGCTGAAGAAGTAGGCAACGCTGGTGCCGAGCGCTACCAGCACGTCCATGTTGGCGCCACCGCCGCGCAGGGACGACCAGGCCCCCTTGTAGAAACGCCGCCCGATCCAGAACTGCACCGGCGTCGCCAGCAAACCCTGCAGCCAGCGCGGCAGCCACTCCGCATGATGCTCGCCCGCCCCCAGAACGCCGGAGAACATCCCGACCATCTGGACCAGGAAGGGTGCGCTGAGCAGCGCCGAAATCCAGAACAGCCGCAGCTCGGTGCGGAACTCGGCCTCCTTGCGCAGCTTGTCGGCCTCCCGATCACGGGCGACGACAGGCGTCGCTGTGAAACCCGCCTTGTGGATGGCAGCGATGATCACCGCCGGTTCGGACAGCCCCGGCACGTAGCGGACGCGCGCGCTTTCCGCAGCGAAATTGACGCTGCCCTCCACGCCGGGCAGGCGGTTAACCACCTTCTCGATGCGCGCCGCGCAGGCGGCACAGCTCATGCCGGACAGGCTCAACTGCAGCGTCTGCGGCGCCACATCGAAACCGGCCTTGCGGATTGCCGCCAGGATGTCCGGCGCACCGGCACCATCGGGCGCCGCGGCCAGACGAGCCTTGCCGGTGCCGAAATTGACCTCGGCACTGATGCCGGGCAATCGGTTGAGTACCTTTTCGAGCCGCGTTGCACAGGCCGCACAGCTCATCCCGGAGACCGGCAGGTCGTAACGCGTACCTGGCTCGTTCCCCATTGCCCGCGTCCCTCAGCCCACCAGCAGCACGGGCAGTGTTGCCCGCTGCAGCACCCGCGTCGCCACCGATCCGACGAACAGATCGGCCACCACGCTGCGGCCGTGCCGGCCGAGGCACAGGTAGTCGCACTCCAATACGGCAGCCTGATGCAGCACCACATCGGCCGGCTGCCCCACATGGATATGCGGCGTCACCGGCAGACCGGCCGCCTTGAGGCGGGCCACCGGCTCCTTGAGCACACCCTCGCCCTCATCCCTGTAATAGGTATCGAGGGTCTCGCGGGCTACGTGGCGGGTCGCGAACTCGATGGGAATCGGCGGATGCACGTACAGTACATGCACATCCGGCGCGCTCTTCAGTTCGCCAGCCAGGGCGATCACCTGAGCAACGACACGTAGCGCAACCGGAGAATCATCGACGGCCAGCAGGATTTTCATAATTCGCTCCGCCTTACAGGAAAAACTCAGAAATGGCAGACCACGCCATTCCACAGATTGCTGCCGAGAGTCGGTGTCGTCACCAGACCGTACACGCCGAAAGCCAGCACCACCAGTCCAGACCCCGTCCGCACTGCCCGGTTCCGCACGACGTCACGCAAACGCTTGAGTACCATACCGGCCAACAGCAGGTTGGGCAGCGTGCCGAGGCCAAAGGCCAACATCAGTCCCGCACCACGCTCCGCCGAGCCGGTCACCAAGGCCGTCGCAAGCACGCTGTACACCAGGCCGCAAGGCAGGAAACCCCACAGCAGCCCCAGGGGAAAGGCTTGGCCCACGCTGCGCGCCGGCAGGAAACGCCGGGTCAGCGGCTGGATGCGCACCCACAGCTTCTGACCGAGCCGCTCGACGCCGGACAGGGCCCGCGTGAAACCAGTCAGGTAGAGCCCGAGGGCCACCAGCATCAGGTTGGCAACCACGTACAGGAACAACTGGATCGGCAGGATGTTGTTGAACAGCAGCCCGACCGTGCCGATCGCTCCCATCGCCGCACCCGCCAGGGTATAGCTGCTGATCCGCCCGACGTTGTAGGCCAGGTGCAGGGGCCAGTCACTGCGCCGCTGGCCGGGCAACTGCACGGTCAGTGCGCTGACGATGCCGCCGCACATGCCGACACAGTGGGTGCCGCCGAGCAGGCCGATAAGGAAGACAGCGAAATAGCCGGTTTCGGGCATGGAGATTCAACCTGGACAAACAAAAACGCCCCGTGGGCAACACGGGGCGCGTTCCAACACATGGCTCGGCATTCTAGCCCGCTCGCCTCGGAGCGGCCAGCCGGCCGGAAGTTCAGATCACCTTCGAGTAACGGGTACGCTCCCGATCGGCACGCAGATACTTGTCGAAGACCATCGCGATGGCGCGTACCAGCATGCGGCCCGCCGGCAGCACGGTGATCCACTGCCTGTCGATCTTCAACAGGCCGCCCTTCTCCATCTCGCGCAGGTCGGCGAGTTCGGCCGCGAAGTACTTGTTGAAGTCGATCAGGTGGGCAATCTCAATGGACTCGATGGACAGCTCGAAGTGACACATCAGCGCCTGGATGATCGCCCGCCGCAGCAGGTCATCCGGCGTCAGCTCGATGCCGCGCAGCACCGGCAGGCGACCGGTGTCGATGATGTCGTAGTACTCGTCGAGCGTCTTCACGTTCTGCGCGTAGGTCGGCCCGACCTTGCCGATCGCCGACACGCCGAAGGCCAGCAGGTCGCACTCCGCGTAGGTGGAATAACCCTGGAAGTTGCGGTGGAGGCGCCCCTGGCGCTGGGCCGTGGTCAGCTCGTCGTCCGGCTTGGCGAAGTGATCCATGCCGATATACACGTAGCCAGCCTCGGTCAGGCGGCGGATCGCCAGTTGCAGAATCTGCAGCTTGGTTTCGCCCGACGGCAGCTGCGCGTCGATGATGCGGCGCTGGGGCTTGAACAGGCTCGGCAGGTGCGCGTAGTTATAGATCGACAGGCGATCCGGCGACAGGGCCAGGATCTGCTCGAGGGTACGGTTGAAGCTGATGACGTTCTGCTTGGGCAGGCCATAGATCAGGTCCACGCTGACCGACTTGAAGCCATGGGCCCGCGCCGCGTCGATCACCAGCTTGGTTTCTTCCTCGCTCTGAACGCGGTTGACCGCCTTCTGCACATCCGGGTTGAAATCCTGGATGCCGACGCTCATGCGGTTGAAACCCAGTTCAGCCAACAGCGCGACGGTGGCTTCATCCACCTTGCGCGGATCCACCTCGATGGAATACTCACCGTCCGGCACCAGCGTGAAGTGCTTGCGGACCATGCCCATCAGGCGACGCAGTTCGTCGTGGGACAGGAAGGTCGGGGTGCCACCGCCCAGATGCAACTGCAGGACTTCCCGCGGCCCATCGAGCCTGGCCGCCTGCATGTCCACTTCTTTTTCGAGATAATCCAGATACTTGGCGGAGCGACCATGATCCTTGGTGATGATCTTGTTGCACGCGCAGTAGTAGCAGATCGTATTGCAGAAAGGGATGTGGAAGTATAATGAGAGCGGTTTGCCGATTCCGCCGACGGTGCGTCTCCCGAGCCAGTCGCTCAAGGCTTCGGAGTTGAACGCCTCGACGAAGCGATCCGCGGTCGGGTAGGACGTATACCTCGGGCCATTCACATCAAACTTGCGAATGAGCTCGGGATCGAATATCAGGTCTTTTTGTGTCGTGTTCATGGTGCACTTCTGTTGGTTGCGCGGAACGATCGCAGAATCGATCCAAAACAGTATTGACGTGGATCAAAGGGCCCCAAACGTTGGTAAATCCTTCCAGTTCAGGTGATTGCGCGTGCAGATGAAATCGGTGATTCCGGTGACGGTCGTGGACATCAAGGTCGCTTGCTCCCAGTGCAACCTGCGGGAATTGTGTCTTCCCTTCGGCCTCGACCCCAATGAGATCGACCAGCTCGACGAGCTCGTCGGCAGCCGCCGCAAGATCAAGCGGCAGCAGCACCTCTACCGCTCCGGCGACTCTTTCGAGGCGATCTATGCGATCCGCGCCGGCTCCTTCAAAACCGACGTGATTCTCGAGGATGGGCGCGACCAGGTGACCGGCTTCCAGATGACCGGCGAAGTGCTGGGCCTGGACGGCATCAGCACCGAACACCACTCCTGCAACGCCATCGCGCTGGAAGACAGCGAGGTCTGCGTGATCCCGTTCAACCGGCTCGAAGAGCTGTCACGGGAGGTAGAGAGCCTGCAACACCAGTTCCACAAGATCATGAGCCGCGAGATCGTCCGCGATCATGGCGTGATGATGCTGCTCGGCTCGATGCGCGCCGAGGAACGCCTGGCGGCGTTCCTGCTGAACATGTCCCAACGCTTCACAGCGCGGGGCTTCTCGCCGTCCGAGTTCCACCTGCGCATGACGCGCGACGAAATCGGCTCCTATCTCGGCCTCAAGCTTGAAACGGTGTCCCGCGCCTTCTCCCGCTTCCAGGAAGAAGGCCTCGTTGCCGTCCAGCAGAAGCACATCCGCATTCTCGACACGCCGGGCCTGAAACGCCTGCTCAACCACCACGCCGCCTGACGGCGGCGACTGGCCTCACAGCCAGGCCAGCCAGCCAAGCGGGTTCTTGCTGACCGCCACCGACACGATCCACGACAGGGTCGCCAGCGCGCCAAGCAAGGCAATAGCCCGCTGAGCGCGCGGGCGCGTCGCCTTCAGCGCTACACTCCCCAGCCCGATATAGACGAGCAAGCCGAGCACCTTGGCGGTCAGCCAGGCATGGACGAAGGGATACTGCGCCGCCATCCAGGCCAGGCCGAGCGCGCTCCCCAGCAAGCAGGAATCGACGAGATGAGGCAGTACCCGCGTCAGGCGGGCCTGCAGCAGCGGTGAGCCGCTCAGCGACCACCAGCCCCGCAACGCGAAGCCGCAACCGCTGAGCACCACGCAGGTAATGTGAAAATGCTTGAGAGCCAGATACATGCCGCGCCTCCGTGTTTCCGCCGCGGCGCCCCGGCTGCCGGCGGGCCCCGCAAAAGCGGGGCCGCGACACTTTAGCTGCGCAGCACGCCGACTTCCAGCGCGGCAAACCAGTTGATGAAACGCTGCACGTCCGCCCCTTGGTAGATGGCCCCATGCTGCGGCACCAGCATGTCGATCTCCAGGCGGGAGACCCGCTCGCACCAGTCGCGTTTGGCCCGGTCCGAACCCATCCAGCGCTTGTGGAAGCCCTCCGCATGGCGGATGTGGCGGGAAAAATCCTGGACGTACAGATCGTTGTTATCCGCTGGCAGCAAGGCCGCGCCGACATCGCCGGAAAAGAGGATCTTGGCCTTCGGATCGTACAGGTGGAAATTGCCGGACGAGTGCAGGTAATGGGCCGGAATAGCCTGCAGTTCCAAGCCGTCGAGACGAATCGTCGTGCCCTGATCGGGGATCGGCACGAAGGTCGAGTCCTGCCCGCCAAAATGAGGCAGAAAGCTCTGCCACAACCAGCTGGTGTAGCACTTCAGATCAGGCTTGAACTCCAGCCACAAGGCCAGCGAGGAAATAATGTCCGGATCCTGATGGGACGCGAAGATCCCCGCCAGCCTTGTCGGATCACACTCCGCCGACAAGGCCGAAAAGACCGCCGGAAAGATCTCGATGCCACCCGGATCGCACAGCAGGGCTTCATCGCCGTGAACCACCACGTATTCATTGGTATCGATGATGTAACCGGGCTTGGTGGCATCCCGCGCGATCGCCAGCCAGCGGTGTTCCTCGTCCTGGTAGATGCAATGGGCCTGTTTCATGGGTTTCCTAATCCTTTACGAGGCGTTCCTTGCCAAGAACCTCGAGTGACCGCTTGATCTGGGCGATCACCTCGGCAAAATCCGTCGACACCTGCATCAATGCTGCACTGAAGCCGCCGCCATAAGCCGCCTCGATCTTGGCCGATCGGGCCAGAACACCACCCAGCTCAACCAGCTGCTGGGTTTCCTCGACAGCCGCACGCAACCGCAGGTCAAGCCCCCGGAGGCGGCTCTGCTGCTCGGCCAACCGGGCTGCACCACGCCTTCGGGCTTCCCTCGCCCCCGGCACACCTTCACCGCTGAGCTTGAGCGCGTCAGCCAGGATGCGTGCGATGCGCTGCTGCTGGACGACGCCGGTAACGCTACCCACCGAACCGGAAGTCATTTCGCGCAGGGATGCCATGTGACGGGTCAGATCCTGCGCAAACCGGCGCAGCTCGTTGGACAGCACGCCGAAGCCAAGCGCCGCATTGCCTGCCCGCTTGGCGAGGAAGATCGCATTGAGCGCCATCAGGTTGATACGAAAGGCCGTCGCCACAACGGCCTTGATCTCCTCATTGACGCGGACGATGCGGGCAAGCTCACCTGTCCGCAGGGTAATCCCTTGGAAATTCGGTTCTGGCGCGTTCATACGGACTCTTTGGAGCAGGCAGACTGTAGTGGCTGATTAACGGCGGCGAGAGAGGCAGCTTGAGAGGACAAGAACGGAAAAGCGGCCCGCTCACCTGCAAGCAAGCTGAAGGCCGTAAACGAAAAAACCCGCTGACGAATCAGCGGGTTTTCTTGATACTTGGGGCGACATACCGGGATCGAACCGGTGACACCTGGAATCACAATCCAGTGCTCTACCAACTGAGCTAATGCCGCCACTGATGACCGCCGATCGAAATCGCCGATCTAGAACCTTTTAAAGAGCCTGCCCGACAGGAATCGAACCTGTAACCCCCGGCTTAGAAGGCCGGTGCTCTATCCAGTTGAGCTACGGGCAGTTCGCCGTGGGCACCCGGGTCAAGCTTTGGTCGGGGTGGAGAGATTCGAACTCCCGACATCTTGCTCCCAAAGCAAGCGCGCTACCGGACTGCGCTACACCCCGAGAGCCGCGAATAGTACACACCTATCGCGATGCCGTCAAACATTAATTGGCACGGATTTTAATGTCCGCCGAAATTCGTGCCTACCTGCCCACCCCCACCTCCCCCCTGTCCAGCAAGCCCGGCCCGATCCTGGCGCATGCCTCCAGGGTAAGCGTTGCAGGCGCGCAACAATTTGAATTCACACCATTTGATCTAGATCACAGCTTTCGTTGTGCGGCGCAATAAATCAGTAGGTTTACCAATACCAGGATCACCTGCGCAGGGTAAAATCCGCCCCGGCCCCAGACGACCCGAAGCCACGTGGCAACGGCAACCCAATAGCCGCACGACCCGCACTCACCCGAGTACCCATCATGAACGAACAGCACTACCTCACGCCCCTCTTCGAGCCCCGCTCGGTGGCCATCATCGGCGCCAGCGAAAGAGAGCTGTCCCTCGGCAACATTCTCGTACGCAACATGCTGGAGGCCGGCTTCAAGGGCAAGCTGTTCACCGTCAACCCGAAGTACGACCAGGTGCTTGGCGTCCCCTGTTACAAGAGCGTCGAGGACATCCCCCAGCGCCTCGACCTGGCAGTCATCACCACCAAGGCCGACCGCGTGCCGGCCATCGTCGACGCCTGTGGGCGCGCCGGCTGCAAGTCTGTGGTGGTGCTCCCGTCCGGTTTCTCCGACGCCGGCCCGCGCGGCCGCATGCTCGAGAAGAACACCGTCGAAAACGCCCGACGCCACCGCATCCGCCTGCTCGGCCCCAACTGTCTGGGCGTGCTGCGCCCCGAACTCGGCCTCAACGCCAGCTTCGCCCACGGCGGCGCCATCAAGGGCTCGATCGGCCTGATCTCCCAGTCCGGCGCCCTCTGTTCGGCGATCCTCGACTGGGCGCGCCCCAACAACGTCGGTTTCTCGTCGGTCGTCTCCCTCGGCACCTCGGTGGACATCGACTTCGGCGAGGTTCTCGAATTCATGGTCTCGGATGCCCGCACCGAGAGCATCTTCCTATATGTAGAAGGCATCAAGGACGCCCGCCGCTTCGTCAGCGCGCTGCGCGCCGCCGCCCGCGTCAAGCCGGTGCTGCTGATCAAGGTCGGCCGCCACCCCGCCGGCTCCCACGCCGCACTGCTGCACTCCGGCGCCACGGTGGGCGAGGACGCGGTGTTCGACGCCGCGCTGCGCCGCGCCGGCGTGATCCGCCTCTACAACATGGGCCAGTTGTTCGCCGCCGCCAACGCGCTGTTCTCCCACTTCCGCCCGCGTGGCAACCGCCTGGCGGTGATCACCAATGGCGGCGGCCCCGGCGTGATGGCTGCCGACCGTGCAGCCGACCTGCGCATTCCGCTGGCCACGCTGTCCGACGGCACAATCGCCAAGCTCAACGAGATCCTGCCGGCCAACTGGTCCCACTGCAATCCGGTGGACATCATCGGCGACGCCGACCCCGAGCGTTACAGCAAGACCCTCGACATCGTGCTGGCCGACGAGAACGTCGAAGGCGTGCTGACCATCCTGACGCCCCAGGCCATGGCCCGCCCCACCGAGGTCGCACAAAAGGTCATCGAAATCGAACGGGCCGCCGACAAGCCGGTATTCACCTGCTGGATGGGTGAAGAACAGGTGCGCGAGGGGCGCAAACTGTTCGAAACCGCTGGCATTCCCACCTTCCGCACGCCGGAGCCGGCGGTCGAACTGTTCGGCCACATCTCGGCCTACTACCGCAACCAGAAGCTGCTGGTGCAAACGCCGAGCTCCCTGTCGTCCGACCTTAATCCGCCGTCGGTGGAAAGTGCCCGCCTGGTCATCGAGACAGCCCTGTCCGAGCGCCGCAAGAATCTCAACGAGATGGAGTCCAAAGCCCTGCTGGCTGCCTTCCGGATTCCCATCGCACAAACGGTGGTCGCCCGCTCCGCCACCGAGGCAATGGTGCTGGCAGAAGAACTGGGCCTGCCGGTGGCCATGAAGATCGACTCCCCGTCGATCACCCACAAGGCCGATACCGGCGGCGTGCGCCTCAACCTCAACGGCTTGGCTGCCGTGCGCTCCGCTTACCAGGAGATCCTGGAGGAAGTGAAGCGCAAGCGTCCGGACGCCATCATCAACGGCGTCGCCATCGAGCCAATGGTCATCAAGCCCTACGGCCGTGAGCTGATGGTCGGCTCGTTCCGCGACCCGATCTTCGGGCCGGTGATCACCTTCGGCGAAGGCGGTGCCCACGTGGAAATCCAGGCCGACCGCGCCGTCGCCCTGCCGCCGCTCAACAACTATCTGGTCAAGGATCTGATCAAGTCCACCCGCGTCTCCACGCTGCTCGGCGAATACCGCAACATGCCGCCGATCAACATGGAAGCACTGGAGTTCGTGCTGCTGCGCATCTCCGAGATGGTCTGCGAGCTGCCGTGGATCCGTGTGATGGACATCAACCCGCTGATCGTCGATGAGCACGGCGCCGTCGCCGTCGATGCGCGCATCGTGGTGGACAACATCGCCCCCACCGCCGACCGCTACGACCACATGGCGATCCACCCCTATCCGTCGCACCTGATCACCAAGATCTCGATGCCGGAAGGCGAGATCACCGTCCGGCCGATCAAGCCTGAAGACGCCGACCTGGAAATCGAATTCGTCCGCAAGCTCTCGCCCGAGACCAAGTACTTGCGCTTCATGAATACCCTGCGCGAGATGCCGCCGGCAATGGTGGCCCGCCTCACGCAGATCGACTACGACCGGGAAATGGCCTTCGTCGCCACCATCGAGGAAAACGAAACGGAGACGGAAATCGGCGTGGCCCGCTATGCCGTCAATCCGGATGGCGAAACCTGCGAGTTCGCGATCGTCGTCGCCGAGGACTGGCAGCACCGCGGCCTGGCCCGGCGACTGATGGGCGTGCTGATCGAAACCGCACGCAACCGCGGCCTGAACGCAATGACCGGCATCTTCCTGTCGAACAACGAACGCATGCTGAAGTTCGTCTCCAGCCTCGGCTTCGTGCTGACCAACGATCCGGAAGACAACACCGTCAAGCACGGCATCCTGACCCTGCAGGGCTGACGATGGAAGGCACTCGCCCTATCCGCTGCGCCTGGTGCGGGGACGATCCCCTGTACCAGGCCTACCACGACCAGGAATGGGGGGTACCGCTTCACGATGACCGGGCGCTGTTCGAACTCTTGACCCTCGAAGGCGCCCAGGCCGGGCTGTCATGGATCACCGTACTGCGCAAGCGCGAGAACTACCGCCAGGCCTTCGCCGGCTTCGACCCGGCCGCCGTGGAATGCTTCACCGAAGCCGACCAGGCCGCCCTCCTCGCCAACCCGGGCATCGTCCGCAACCGCCTGAAGATCGCCTCCACCATCGACAACGCCCGCGCCTTCCTGGAAGTGCAGGCCGAGTTCGGCAGCTTCGACGCGTGGCTGTGGCGCTTCGTGGTCAACCAGCCGATCAACAATAACCTGCGCAGCCTCGCCGACGCCCAGGCCAGCACGCCGCTGTCCGACCAGCTCAGCAAGGCGCTCAAAAAGCGCGGCTTCCGCTTCGTCGGCACCACCATCTGCTACGCCTTCATGCAGGCCGCCGGCATGGTCAACGATCACACCATCGACTGCTTCCGCCATCAGGAAGTCGTCGCGTTATCATCGCGCCCTCTGTAACACTCAAGCGCCGGCCCAATGAGACCGGCCCGCGAAAGATGACCGACCAGATCGAAACCGCCGAATTGCACGGCCAGCCCGTTCTCAAGCTGCAGACACCGGACGGTGCCGTTGCACTGATCTCCCTGTTCGGTGCCCATGTGCTTTCATGGACACCGGCCGGCGGCGAGGACCGCCTCTACCTCAGCCCGCAGGCCATCTTCGACGGCAGCACCGCCATACGCGGCGGCGTGCCGGTGTGCTTCCCGCAGTTCGCCAGCCTCGGCCCGCTGCCCAAGCACGGCTTCGCCCGCAACCGCCGCTGGGAAGTCACCACAACCCGAGCCGGCAAGGACTACGCAGTGGCGACCCTGCGCCTCTCCGACGACGACGCCACCCACGCCCTGTGGCCGCATGCCTTTACCGCGGAAATGAGCCTCTCCATCGGCGGCGACCGCCTCGACATGGAGCTGGAAGTGGAGAACACCGGCGATGCGCCGTTCAGCTTCACCGCGGCCTTGCACACCTACCTGAAGGTGCGCGAGGTCGAGGCCCTGAGCATCGAAGGCCTGCGCGGGCTGGAATACCGGGACAGCGCCGACGGCGACCGGATCAAGAAGGAAACTGGCGTCGGCCTCGCCATCGAAGGGGAAGTCGACCGCGTTTACCACGGCGCGCCCCGCACCCTGCTGGTACGGGAGGATCGCCGGGCAATGGGCGTCCACACCGAGAACTTCCCCGATGTGGTGATCTGGAATCCGTGGGAGGAAAAGTGCGCGGCCCTCGCCGACATGCCTGCCGACGGTTTCCGCCGCATGCTGTGCGTCGAGGCCGCCGCGGTGAAGGAGCCTGTCGAACTGGCTGCAGGTGCCAGCTGGTGGGGCCGGCAGACCCTCATCGCAATGTAAGAAAGCGCCTCAAGGAAACGTCGGACCGCCTCAAGTTTCCCTATCCTCGTGGGGTGGCCTGGGCGCAGCCCACCCCTGAAGAGGGCGCTCAGTTGGCCGTGCGCACCGTGTCGGCCACATTGCGGCCATTCACGCGGACGATGGCGACGGTATGACCGGAGCCATCCATCTCCACCGGCTCAATCGTCACGCTACCCGCATCCAGCGCCCGCTGCAGACGCTGGGTTGCATGCTCGGAGGTCATGCCGGGCTCACGCACGTCAAGGCCCTGAATGCGGATCTTGCGTCCTCCCTGATAGAAGGTCGCGCCATCCATCGCATAGGCCCGCGCGGCTCCGCGCGCTGGCCGTGACGGCGTCGGCGTCGTCACAGCCAGCGGCACATTACCGGACGGAGCCGCCGAGCTCGGAGCAGGTGCCTGCGGCGTGCTCACGGGCACCGCAGGCGTCACCGCCGCACGCGGGGCCGCGACCGGGGCAGGAGCCGGAGCGGGCGCAGAGGGCGCATTGATCGCTGCCGCCGCTGCGGCCGCCGCTTCCGCGGCCGACATTTCCCCACTGGAAACGGCAGACGGCGCACGCACGGCATGAACCTGCGGGGCAGTCGCCGGGCGCGGCGCAGCAACGGCCGCCGAAGCGACAGGTGCCGGCGCACTGACCACCGGCGGAGGAATCACAACACTCTGGCGCCCGCTGGGCACAACAGGCGGCGGCACCGGGATCGCGGCACGGCGCTCTGCCGGCGGCAGCGGAGCCGAATTCGGCGTGAAGGCCTCACGCCCCAGCGCCTCGCGACCCGCCATCGGTGCAAACGCTTCGCGCCCGATCGCACGGCCATGGCTACGGCTGGGCGGCTTCGGCGGCTCAACCCGGGACTCGACGGTCTTCAGCGCAGCCGCCTTGGCGGCAGCTTTGGCATCCGGCGACAGGGGCGCAGCAACCTGCGGCGCCCGCTCCTGCCGGGCCGACTTGCCGTGATGGCGGCGATCATTGCGCTCGGCCTTGCCCTTGCCCGCCTTGCCGCCCTTTTCGGCCGCAGATGCCTTGTCGTGACGGCCGGCCTTGCCGGCTTTCGCGGCCTGGCGAGGCGTGTCCGCCTTGGCAGCCTTGCCAGAAGAGGTTTTCTTGGATGCGCTGGCCTTGGCCTCGGAAGACTTTCCGGCTTTGGCGCTCTTTTTTGCCTCGGGCTTCTTGGAAGCCGGGGCTGCCTTGTGCGCGTCGGTCTTGGCCTGATGATGGGCGGCGGAGGCTTCGCCTCCAACCATCATCAAGCCGAGCGCCAGCGTCAACGCGGCGATCATCGGATTCATGCGGTGTGCTCTCCTGCTGCGCCGGGCCGCCATACGGGGCGTCCCGACTGGATGTACGCGAAAACGGGGGTCTGCGCGACATGGATAATCTTGGGATTTTACCGGAAACTCCACCGGCTACGGGCTTGCAGGCGCGGCTGCGTTTCTGCACCATGCGCCCTTTTTCTGGCCTTCACCCGTCCATGCTTCTGCCGATCGAACAACGCATTGCCGCCGAAATAGGTGTACAGCCCCGTCAGGTTTTCGCCGCCGTGCAACTTCTCGACGAGGG
Organism: Zoogloea sp.; assembly: GCF_041914405.1. NCBI lineage: Bacteria > Pseudomonadati > Pseudomonadota > Betaproteobacteria > Rhodocyclales > Zoogloeaceae > Zoogloea > Zoogloea sp. The sequence goes on along the minus strand of NZ_JAYSDK010000027.1, from coordinate 4,647 downwards.
CGCCACCGTGCCCTTCGTGGCCCGTTACCGGAAGGAAGTGACCGGAGGACTGGACGACACCCAGCTGCGCACGCTGGAAGAACGCCTCGGCTACCTGCGCGAACTGGAAGACCGCCGCGCCGCGGTGATCGCCAGCATCGACGAGCAGGGCAAGCTCGACCCCGCCCTGCGCGAGGCCATCGAAAACGCCGAAACCAAGCAGCGCCTCGAGGACCTCTACCTGCCCTTCAAGCAGAAGCGCCGCACCAAGGCCCAGATCGCCCGCGAAGCCGGCATCGAGCCCCTGGCCAACGCGCTGCTGGCCGATCCGACCCTGGTGCCGGAGAGCGAAGCCAGCGCCTATTTCAATGCCGAAGCCGGTTTTGCCGACACCAAGTCAGTGCTCGACGGCGCCCGCCAGATCCTGATGGAGCGCTTCGCCGAGGACGCCGAACTGATCGGCAAGCTGCGCGAATACCTTAAGGATCATGGCGTCGTCGCGTCGACGGTGATCGCCGACAAGGAGAACGATCCGGCCGCCGCCAAGTTCCGCGACTGGTTCGACTTCCGCGAAGCCATCGGCACCGTGCCGTCCCACCGAGCGCTGGCCCTGTTCCGCGGTCGCAACGAAGGCTTCCTGCGCCTGCAACTGGCCCTCGACTCCGACCCCACCGACGGCAGCACGCCCGGCCCCAACCCCTGCGAAGGGCGCATCGCCGGCCACTTCGGCATCAAGGACCAAGGCCGCGCCGCCGACGCCTGGCTGCGCGAGACGGTGCGCTGGGCGTGGAGCGTCAAGATCTCCCTGCACCTGGAACTCGAACTGCTCGGCCAGCTGCGCGAACAGGCGGAAGAGGAAGCCATCCGTGTCTTCGGCCGCAACCTGAAGGACCTGCTGCTCGCGGCCCCCGCCGGCGCCCGCGCCACGCTGGGCCTCGACCCGGGCCTGCGCACCGGCGTGAAAGTGGCCATCGTCGACCAGACCGGCAAGCTCCTCGACACCGCCACCATCTACCCCCATGAGCCGCGCCGCGACTGGGACGGCAGCCTGCACACACTATCGAAGCTGTGCGAGAAGCACGGCGTGTCACTGATCGCCATCGGCAATGGCACCGCCAGCCGCGAGACCGACAAGCTCGCCGCCGACCTCATCAAGCTACGCCCCGAGCTGCACATGACCAAGATCGTCGTGTCAGAAGCCGGCGCCTCGGTATATTCGGCCTCCGAACTGGCCGCCAAGGAATTCCCGGACCTGGACGTCAGCCTGCGCGGCGCCGTCTCCATCGCCCGCCGCCTGCAGGATCCGCTGGCCGAGCTGGTCAAGATTGATCCCAAATCCATCGGCGTCGGCCAGTACCAGCATGACGTTAACCAGACCCGCCTGGCCCGCGCGCTGGATTCGGTGGTCGAGGACTGCGTAAACGCCGTCGGCGTGGACGTGAACATGGCCTCCGTCGCCCTGCTGACCCGCATCTCCGGCCTCAACGCCACACTGGCCGCCAACATCGTCGCCCACCGGGACGCCAACGGCCCCTTCCCCAACCGCGCCGCGCTGCTCGACGTACCGCGCCTCGGCCCCAAGACCTTCGAGCAGGCCGCCGGCTTCCTGCGCATCACCAACGGCAGCAACCCGCTGGATGCCTCGGCGGTGCACCCGGAAGCCTATCCGGTGGTCGAGCGCATCCTCGCGGACATCCAGAAGAACGTCCGCGAACTGCTGGGCGACGCCCGCACCATCGGCCAGCTGAAGGCCGAGCGCTACACCGACGAGCGCTTCGGCCTGCCTACCGTGCAGGACATCCTGAAGGAACTCGACAAACCCGGCCGCGACCCCCGCCCCGAGTTCAAGACCGCCAGCTTCAAGGAAGGCGTCGAAGACCTGAAGGATCTCGCCGTCGGCATGATCCTCGAAGGCGTGGTCACCAACGTCACCAACTTCGGCGCCTTCGTGGACATCGGCGTGCACCAGGACGGTCTGGTCCATGTATCAGCCCTGTCCGACCGCTTCGTCAAGGACCCGCACACCATCGTGAAGGCCGGTCAGGTAGTGAAGGTGAAAGTCACCGAAGTGGACCTGCCGCGCAAGCGCATCGCCCTCACCATGCGCATGGGCGACCAGCCTCAGGCCGGCGGCCACAAGCCCGGCGGCGACCGGCGCGATGCTCACCGCGGCAGCCAGCGTCCGGCCGGCAAGCCGAACCGGGAACCGGCACTGGCCGGCTCGCTGGCTTCCGCCTTCGCCAAGGCCCTCAAGAAATAAGCCCGCGCCCACTCCGGGACGGCTAAAATCCGTCCCATCTGTTTGATTTTCCAGCGACGCCTCTCGGGGCGTCGCGCTGTTTTTCCCATGACCACGATCTACGGCATCAAGAACTGCGACACCATGAAAAAGGCCTTCGCCTGGCTCGACGAGCATGGCGTCGCCTACACCTTCCACGACTACAAGAAGGCCGGCATCGATTCGGGCAAGCTGCACGCCTGGAGCAAGGCCATCGGCTGGAAGAGCCTGGTCAACACCCGCGGCACCACCTGGCGCAAGCTGTCCGCCGAGCAGCAATCCATCGAGACCCAGAGCGCCGCGGTGCAGCTGATGCAGGAATTCCCCAGCCTGATCCGCCGCCCCGTCATCGAAACCGACAGCGGACAGCTGCTGGTCGGCCTCGACACCACCCTGTACACCAGCTTCCTCACCACGACGGGAACCCCGGAATGAGCAACTCCTACATCCAGCGTTTCCTGCTCGAAGACCTCGACATCCGCGGCGCCGTCGTCAAGCTCGACGACGTCTGGCAAGGCATCCTCGAAAACCGTGATTACCCGGCCAATGTGCGCGACCTGCTCGGTGCCATGGGCGCCATCGCCAGCGTGATCGGTGGCAACCTCAAGCAGGCCGGCCGCCTGACCATCCAGTTGCAGGGCCACGGCCCGGTCAGCCTGCTGGTGGTGGACATCAACGAGGCCCTCAACCTGCGCGGCTACGCCAAGGCCGCCCCGGAAGCCGCCAGCCAGCAAGGCATCGCCGACCTGCTCGGCGACGGCCAGCTGCTGCTGAGCCTCGACATGCCCGGCCTGCGCCACCCGTACCAGAGCTATGTGCCGATCGAAGGCGACAGCGTTGCCGAGATCTTCGAGCACTACCTGACCCAGTCCGAGCAACAACCCGCCGTCCTGCACACCGCCTCGTCGGAAAAGGCCGCTGCCTGCCTGTTCCTGCAGAAGCTGCCGGACGCCGACAAGAAGGACGCCGACGGCTGGGACCGCGTCACCCGCCTGGCGTCCACGATCCGCCCCGAAGAACTGCTCAACCTGCCCGCCGACGAAGTGCTGCTGCGCCTCTTCCACCAGGAGACCGTACGCCTGCTGGACGCCCGCGAAGTCACCCACGAGTGGCCCCAGGACTGGGACAAGGTGCGCGACATGCTGCGCTCCCTCGGCCGCGCCGAACTGGAAGCCATGCTCGCCGAACACGGCGAGGTACTGATCCACGACGATCTGTCAAACCACGAATACCGCTTCAACGCCGACGACATCGCCGCATTGTTCGACGAACCGCCCACTCTTCACTGAAACAACCCATTGCACCCGCGGACTTGCCCGAAACCCTGCTGAAAAGTAGACTTCCACGGTTTTAGTCCGCACTTACGCAGCGCATCTTCTATGGCCGACGCTTCCCAGGGCAAACTGATCGAGTTCAAAGGCGCCAGCCTGGCGGTGATGACCGCCTATGTCAGGGAGACGGACGCCGTGCGTCTCGCCGACGCCATGCACATGATGATGGGCGGCATGCCCGACTTCTTTGCCGGCGAACCGGTGGTGCTCGACTTCTCCCAGCTCGCCAGCACGCCCGATTGGGTGGACTGGACTGCCATCACGAGCCTGCTGCGGCGCTACCAGGTGCAGCCGATCGGCGTGCGCCATCTGCCTGAACACCTGCACGAAGGAGCCCGCCGGGCCAACCTGGCGCTGCTCGGCAAGGAAGGCATGGGGGCCGAACGCCCCATCGCCACGCCCCAACCGGCACCGGCGCCACAACCCGAACCCGTGGCGGCCCCGGCCCCCGTGCCGGAAGCGCCACCGCCTGCCGAGACCCAGCCTGCCAGCAGCGGCGTTGCCCCAACCCTGATCGTCGAACGCCCGCTGCGCTCAGGCCAGCAGATCTACGCCAAGGGCGGCGATCTGGTACTGCTGGCCGGCATGAGTCCCGGTTCGGAGATTATCGCCGACGGCAGCATCCACGTTTATGGTCCGCTGCGCGGCCGCGCCCTCGCCGGCGCGCGTGGCGACACATCTGCCCGCATCTTCAGCACCAATTTCGGTCCCGAACTGGTATCCATCGCCGGGGTCTATCGAACCTTCGAGCGCGGCATCCCGCCGAACGTCGCCGGGCGTGCAGCCCAGGTACGTCTCATCGGCTCGGGCAATCAACATACTCTCGAAATCATCCCGCTTCAGAACGACTACTGAAGCGACACCACTATTTAAGGGGATACCGTGGCACGCGTCATCGTAATCACGTCCGGCAAGGGCGGCGTCGGCAAGACCACCACCAGCGCGAGTTTTTCGTCCGGGCTGGCCCTGCGCGGCTTCAAGACCGCGGTCATCGACTTCGACGTCGGCCTGCGCAACCTCGACCTGATCATGGGCTGCGAACGCCGCGTGGTGTACGAC